>DATACK010000115.1:0-2074 GCA_036259115.1 Gammaproteobacteria bacterium
CTTTTTGGCCGCGGCGCAAGGACGCAGCAATCAGTTGGCGGTGTTCCTGGATTCTACTGGGCGCAGCTACGCATTACTGGCGCATAGCTTGCCGTCAGCGCGCGGTCAGGGCGAGCCATTGAGTGGACGTCTTAATCCGCCGGCCGGCGCCACTTTTACAGGCGTGCTGATGGGGGTGCCGGAAGATGAATACCTGCTCGCCACTGATGGCGGCTACGGCTTCGTGTGTCGGTTGGAGGACATGATCGCGCGCAATAAGGCCGGCAAGGCCGTGTTGTCCGTTCCGGTGGGGGCCAAGATTTTGCCGCCGATTAAGGTCAGGCGCCACAACGACGACCGGATCGTGGCCATCACTCGCGAGGGTTACATGTTGGTGACGCCGCTCACCGAATTGCCGATATTGAACAAGGGTCGGGGCAACCGGTTCATCAATATCCCTAGCGCCAGGTTCAAAATGCGCGAGGAATACATAGTGGCAATAGGCTTGATTCAGCCCGGCGAGAAGCTGGTCATCCATGCCGGCCAAAAGCACAAGACCATGAAACCTGCGGATCTGGATGTGCATCTGGCCGAGCGCGGCCGGCGCGGCTATAAGCTGCCGCGTAGTTATCAGAAAGTGGATGCGATCGATATCAATCAAAATGGCGCCTGATGGATGCGCCGGTTGAATCTTTAACTTATAACCCTATCTAACTGCGAGATTTCCTTGAGAGATTAATAACGCCATGCTTAGTCGTATCGTACTGTTCTTGCTTGCCAACTTCTCGGTATTGGCCGTGCTTAGCATATCGGCACGGGTGCTGGGTTTAGATACTTGGCTCGCCAGCCAAGGTCTCGGCATGAACGGCCTCTTAATCATGGCCGCCATATTCGGCTTTGCCGGATCGTTTATTTCGCTTGCGATGTCCAAGTGGATGGCCAAACGCAGCATGGGTGTCAGGGTCATCGAGCGGGCTGCCAATCGCACCGAGGCTTGGCTGGTAGAGACCGTGCATCGTCTAGCCAGACAGGCTGGCATCGGCATGCCGGAAGTCGGTGTGTTTCACTCGCAACAGCCTAATGCGTTCGCCACCGGCATGAACAGGGATAATGCGCTGGTGGCTGTCAGCAGCGGTCTGTTGCAGGCCATGAACGAGGACGAAGCGGAAGCCGTGCTGGGCCATGAGATCACCCACATCGCCAACGGCGACATGCTGACAATGGGGCTTTTGCAAGGTGTCCTTAACACCTTCGTGATCTTCTTCTCCCGCGTCATCGGCACGGCGATCGATCGTATCGTGTTTAAGGAAGAGCGCGGGCTTGGCCCAGGTTACTTCATCGGTAGTATCGTCGCTGAGATCGTATTGGGCATTCTGGCGGCCATCATTGCAATGTGGTTCTCGCGCCGAAGGGAGTTTCGCGCCGACGCGGGCGGCGCGCGCTTAGCGGGACGCGACAAAATGGTTGCCGCGCTCAAGCGTTTGCAGCAAATGAGCGAGCCGCGCGATCTACCAGGCCAGTTGGCCGCATTCGGCATCGTTGGTGGCGTCGGCCAAGGATTGAAAAGACTCATGATGAGCCATCCGCCGCTTCAGGAGCGGATCAACGCATTGATATCGGGCACTTAGCCCATAGCACGTGAAGGAAGCTAAATGAGCGGCAGATATCTCAAACGCGGATACAGGGACGTATCGGCTGAACTGTAGAAATCAGGGATTGCGAAGTGTCGCAGGCAGCGCCGGTGATGGCTTGATCTTAAGTGCGCTTGCATCGCTTCGCGCCCTCTTGACCTACGCGAAACTTCACCTACGTGGTGCGGGCCGTTCACCTTATCCCATGCGGATCTTGCATCAGAGCCTTCTTGGCGCCGAATATTTGACCAGTTTCCATTCCTTTAGCCTAGCACCAATTCCGGCGGTTGTTTTTACGCTGGGCTGGTTATATCTTCTCTATGCCTACGGGTAACTCAAGGGCAGCGGAGGAGACGTGACCGATATACGAGTGCGGGCGGAAAGACCCAGTGACATGCAGGCCATCGATGTCGTCAACATCAGCGCGTTCGAGGGTGATGCCGAGGCGCAGTTGGTCTCTGAAC
>DATACK010000116.1:0-13473 GCA_036259115.1 Gammaproteobacteria bacterium
ATTTTGAATGCACGGGCGAGAATTACTTTGGCGGGTGCCGGACTGATCTCGAGCACGCTGAACGTGGCGGCCATTAGCGCTCTAGTCGCTTTCCTGACCCTAGTGATCGTGGCCTACCCGGCGATCCTCGTCGATGTCTAATGTCGAAGCCTTTCCGGATTTTGTCGGGGAGATCCGCGTTATCGGCAGCGCTTGCAAGTTAAGCGAGATAGAATCGCACCGCTGGCGAACGTAAGCCTGATTGGCGTGTGGCTCATGCTAGCCATGGTCAGTTCGTCGGTGGCATTTGAGCACATCGTGCTCTATCAGGTGCTGTCGGCAGGCCATTGGCGGGCAGCCTTGTCTGGACAAGCTACTTGCCCGAAAAGCGAGGCACCGAGCATTGCTCCCTTTGGAGTGTTCATAGTGCAGCTGCTGGCCTTCATAGGGAATTTGGGGCAGTTTTGGGCATCGCCATGCTGACCTTTGATCGGCGGTGTGGCGGCCGTAGGTTTTCGCTCTGTTGGCACCGGTGGGGTGGAGAGCGGTGGCTATTATCGCGCCTACGCCAGTTATGAGTGGCTTTGTGGACGCGCGGTTGGCTCAGCTGATTAGTAATCGAGCACTCAGAGTTGCTATCGTAACCTACGGGCGTGCCGCGGCAGCGTGGCTCTTTTTCAGGAAGAGGCCCTAATGTGAGGCTAACATGTGACTCGTGTTCTATGCACATCCAGGTTTGATGAAGATGTACCGGATTCTGACTCTAAACAACATATCAGTTAAAGGCCTGGAGCAACTTCCGCGTGAGACCTATGAAATCGCTTCCGAGATCGTGCATCCCGATGCGATACTCGTGCGTTCGCATAAGATGCACGGCATGGAAATTCCGCGCTGTCTGAAAGCCGTAGGACGCGCGGGTGCGGGCGTGAATAACATTCCGGTAGAGCAACTGAGCCGCTTAGGTATTCCCGTTTTTAATACTCCGGGTGCCAACGCCAATGCCGTTAAAGAGCTAGTGCTGGCTGGCATGCTGGTTGCCTGCCGCAATTTATGCCAGGCTTGGGACTATACCCGCCGGCTTGAAGGTGATGATACGGCGCTAAATAAGATCATTGAGGCCGAAAAGAAACAGTTCGCGGGCTATGAACTACCCGGCCGCATCCTGGGTGTATCGGGACTGGGCGCCATTGGTGTGCTGGTGGCCAATGCGGCGCGCACGCTGGGCATGCGAGTCATCGGCTATGATCCGCGAATCACCGTGACCCGCGCTTGGCAATTGTCGGCCGACGTAGAGCGCGCCTACAGCATCGATGATATGCTCTCCCGAGTCGATTTCGTGACGTTTCATGTGCCGCTGATGGATGAAACCGAGCGCATGATTAGTCGCGAGCGTCTTAGACTGATGCAAGATGGGGTTGTGATCTTGAATTTCGCACGCAGTGGCATCGTCGACGATGAGGCCGTGTGCGAGGCGATCGATGCGGGTAAGGTCTATGCTTACGTGTGTGATTTTCCTTCGGTGCGGCTCAAAGATCACCCGCGTGTTATTACACTGCCGCATTTAGGCGCCTCCACGCGTGAAGCCGAGGATAATTGTGCAGTAATGGTGGCGACCCAGATTCGAGAATACCTCGAGCAGGGCAACATCAAGAATTCGGTCAATTTTCCTGAAGTGTATCTGCCACGCAAAGGCGCCATGCGCCTGGCGGTGGTTAACGACAACGTACCCGACATGGTCGCGAGGATTTCTCATTTTCTAGGCAAAGAGCAGGTCAATATCGTGCACATGGTCAATGAATCGAATGGCGCGCTCGCTTACACGCTGCTCGACACTGATACGGTGATTTCTGATGATATCGTAGCTAATATCGCGGCCACCGAAGGCGTGCTCCGGGTGCGCGCGATTTAGGGCCTTTAAGCTATGCCGACTGCTAAAATGAGCACATCCATGACCGGGTGCGACGAACTGGACACTACACGCAACCGCATTGATGAACTGGATATGGAGATCTTACGGCTCATCAGCGAACGCGCCGCATGTGCGCAACAGGTGGCGTACATCAAGCGTCGGGAAGATCTCGAGGCCGTTTGCTATCGTCCAGAGCGAGAGTCTGCGGTGCTACGCAACGTGCTCGCACGTAACAAGGGCCCGCTCACCGACGAGGAGATAGCGCGTTTATTCCGCGAGATCATGTCCGCTTGCCTAGCACTGGAGGAGCCGCTCGACATCGCATTTTTGGGTCCAGAAGGCACGTTCACCCAAGAAGCCGCGCTTAAGCATTTCGGCCACTCGGTAAGGACCGCAGCACTGGCTGCGATCGATGAGGTATTTCGCGAGGTCGAAGCCGGTTCCGCACACTATGGCGTGGTTCCCATTGAAAACTCTATCGAGGGCGTCGTCAATCATACCTTGGATATGTTCTTGCAGTCGCCGCTTACGATCAACGGCGAGGTCGAGCTGCGCATTCACCATCATCTGCTCTCTGTGCAGGAAGACGTCGCCTGTATCGAGCGCGTCTATGCGCATCACCAAACGCTCGCTCAGTGCCGCAGGTGGCTGGACGCGAATCTATCGCGCGCCGAGCGCATCGCGGCCAGCAGCAATGCCGCGGCCGCCAAGCGCGCATGCGCAGAGCAGGTTTCGGCGGCCATCGCAGGCGACGCAGCGGCGAAGAAGTATGAACTACGCGTGCTGCGTAGCAATATCGAAGATAATCCCAACAACACCACGCGTTTTCTCATAATTGGACGTCACGGCGTACCCCCTAGTGGGTATGATAAGACCAGCCTGGTGGTTTCGGGTCGCAATCGTCCTGGTTTATTGTTTAAGCTGCTCGAACCCTTGGCGCGAAGTCAGGTGAGCATGACGCGCATCGCCTCACGGCCAACTCAGCTTGTCAATTGGGAGTACGTATTCTTTTTAGACGTTGAAGGACACATCGAGGACGCCAAACTCAAAGCGGCTTTGGGCGAATTGGAACAGCAGGCGGATCTATTCAAGATATTGGGATCCTATCCCCGAGCGGTATTATAGCCTCTATGACTTGTGACATCATAAGCCTGGCCGTCACCGGGGTACGAGGATTAACTCCCTATGAGCCGGGCAAGCCAGTCGAGGAATTAGAACGCGAACTCGGAATCCGTGATTCAGTCAAACTTGCTTCAAACGAAAACTCGCTGGGCCCTAGTCCGCGGGCGCTCGGCGCCATGCGTAGGGAATTAGGCAAAGTCTCGTACTATCCCGATGGCAATGGCTTCGCGCTCAAACAGGCGCTGGCGACCTATCACGGCGTGCCGTCGACATGTATCACGTTGGGCAATGGCTCGAATGAGATACTGGAACTCGTCGCGCGGGCCTTTCTGCAGCCCGGTTTGGAGGCGGTTTTCTCCAAGCACGCCTTTGCCGTATATCCGGTCGTTGTGCAGGCTGTGGGCGCAACTGCACGCGTTGCGCCGGCGAACTCGCCCGAACATGCTATGCCATATGGCCATGATCTCAACGCCCTCGCGGCCTTGGTCACCGATAAGACGCGGGTGGTGTTCGTGGCCAATCCGAACAACCCAACTGGCACTTGGGTCAATGGCACAAGCCTATGTGACTTCATAGGTTCGTTGCCCCCAACGACGCTCGTAGTGATCGACGAGGCATACTTTGAATACGTTGAGGCCCCGGACTATCCAAACGCGATTCGATGGCTGGAGCGATTTCCCAATCTCGTCGTGACCCGCACTTTCTCCAAGATCTATGGACTAGCAGGCATGCGCATCGGATATGGCCTCTCGCACCCGCATATCGCAGAGATATTCAACCGTGTGCGTCAGCCATTCAACGTGAACAGCCTTGCCCAATGTGCGGCACTGGCGGCGTTGCAGGATACCGCACACGTCGCACGTAGCCGGGCTATGAACGAGAGTGGACTGGTGCAATACAGCCAGGCGTTTGCATCGCGCCAGCTGGGCTTTATACCATCGGTCGCTAATTTTATCTGTGTAAACGTCGGCCGTACTGCGCTGTCGGTGTATCAAGCGCTGCTGCGCGAGGGCGTGATCGTAAGGCCAATCGCGAGTTATGAACTGCCGGAATACCTGCGCATCACCATCGGGCGCGAGGAGCAGAACCAACGCGTGATCGACGCGCTGGATAAGGTATTAGGTCTGTGATCGGCCGCCTGTGCGTCATTGGTGTCGGCTTGATCGGCGGTTCGCTGGCTTTAGCCTTGCGGCACGCCGGGGCAGTCAAAGAGGTCGTCGGGGCAGGGCGCGATGAGACCCACCTCCGCAAGGCCGTTGATCTCGGTGTTATCGACCGATTCGAGCTGAATGCCGCGCGCGCGGTTGAAGGGGCGGATGTGGTCATGCTAGCGGTGCCGTTAGGTGCGATGCAGGCCGTGTGCGCTGCGATTAAAGATCGTTTGCACACCAATACGGTAGTAACCGACGCGGGTAGTGCCAAGCGCTCGGTAGTCGCTGCTGTGCGAGCGGTATTTGGCGATATACCGACGCGCTTTGTGCCAGGGCACCCAATCGCTGGTACCGAGCGCAGCGGCGTCGAGGCCGCTTCCTCGGCGTTATTTTGCGAGCGGCGGGTCATTTTGACCCCGCTTGCCAATACGGCGCCAAGCGCAATCCGCACGGTCAGGCTCATGTGGGAACAGACCGGTGCACGGGTTGAGGAAATGGATGTCGCGCATCACGATCGGGTTTTAGCCGCCACGAGTCATCTGCCGCATATGCTGGCCTTTGTGCTGGTGGATAGCCTGGCGCGCATGGAAGAGCGCGAGGAAGTCTTTCGCTACGCCGCCAGCGGCTTTCGCGACTTCACCCGCATTGCCGCTAGCGATCCCGTTATGTGGCACGATATCTGTCTGGCCAACGGCGACATTATTCAAACCGTGATTGCCCGCTATCGAAGCGACCTTAAGTTGGTCGAGGATGCCATTGTTAGACACGACGCCGAACAACTGCTTGAGATCTTCAGTCGCGCCAAGCGAGCCCGTGACCGACTTGTGGAGCGATAAGCTCAAGTCTATGGATCAGCGCCGGCAACCCAGCTTTCGCACGCAACCCGGGGGGCGCCTGATGGGTCGGCTGCGCGTGCCGGGTGATAAATCGATATCACATCGGGCTGTCATGCTGGGCGCAATTGCTGAGGGCACGACGCGAATCAAAGGGTTTCTGCGCGCACAAGATTGTCTTGCAACGCTCAAGGCTTTTCAGGCCATGGATGTGTGCATAGAAGAAGATCGGCAAGCAGGGGACATAGCAATTCGCGGCGCAGGGCTGTACGGATTACAGGCGCCTCAGTCACCGCTGGATTTAGGTAACTCCGGCACGTCGATGCGGCTCTTGGCCGGTCTGCTATGTGGACAGCCATTTGATACGTTGCTCATCGGGGACGTATCGCTAATGCACAGGCCTATGCAGAGGATCGCCGAACCGTTGACACGTATGGGCGCGGCAATCCAGACTAGCACGCAGGGCACACCGCCATTACGGATAATAGGCGGCCAAAGGCTGCGCGGCATCGAATATCATATGCCGATAGCGAGCGCGCAGGTGAAATCTAGCATCCTACTCGCGGGTCTGTACGCGCAAGGCCGGACCTGCGTCATCGAGCCGATGCCAGCCCGTGATCACACGGAGCGCCTGCTGGCGGAATTCGCTTATTCCATAGAGCGGCAAGATCTGAAGGTTAGTTTGCAGGGTGGTGGGCGTCTGCAAGCAGCCATGATCGAGGTGCCGGCAGATATTTCTTCTGCCGCGTATTTCATGGTCGGAGCCAGCATCGCACCAGGCTCCGATGTGACTCTGGAGCATGTGGGGATCAATCCCACGCGCAGCGGCGTGATTGAGATCCTGCGCCGCATGGGCAGCAACATCAAGGTATCCAACCGGCGCATGGCGGGTGGTGAACCAGTTGCGGATATACATGTGACCTCCACTGCGCTTAAGGGTATTCATATCCCGCCTGAACTGGTGCCGCTCGCCATCGATGAGTTTCCCGCGATCCTAATTGCCGCGGCGTGCGCGCGCGGTGTGACGGTGCTGACTGGCGCGGAAGAGCTGCGCGTCAAAGAGAGCGATCGTATCCAGGCGATGATGACTGGCTTGCGGGCCTGTGGCATTAATGCTGAGCCGACCGCCGATGGGATGATCGTCCGCGGCGGCCAATTGCAAGGCGCGATTGTGGATAGTCACGGCGACCACAGGGTCGCAATGGCCTTTGCCATCGCGGGATTAGCCGCTTGCGGCGACATCATCGTGCGAGATTACGAGAATGTTGCAACGTCATTTCCCGATTTCGTGGCCTTCTCCAAAGGCGCGGGACTTGATATTTCAGTAGAACAGTGAGCGCCCAGGTACCGGTCATCGCTATTGATGGGCCCGGTGGTGCCGGTAAGGGCACGGTTAGCCGGCTGTTAGCCCAGCGTCTGGGCTATACTCTATTAGAAAGTGGAGCCTTGTACCGCGCGCTGGCGTTGGCTGCCCTTCAAAGGGGAATTTCCTTGGACAATACAGCGGGCTTGTCTAGCTTGGCCGCTGAGCTAAATGTAACCTTTACAAGCGACGCTCACAACCAAGCGCGGACGGTGTTGTATGGTCGAGACGTGACTGACGCGTTGTGCAGTGAGGCTTGTGGGAGTGCGGCATCGCGACTTGCATCCATTCCGGCGGTGCGTGCGGCGCTGCTTTCCCGCCAACGGGATTTCCGACGGTCGCCCGGATTGGTCGCGGAGGGGCGCGATATGGGCACCGTGGTATTCCCCGATGCGAAACCTAAAATATTTCTGACTGCAAGCCTTGAAGAGCGCGCGCGTAGACGTTATAAGCAGTTGATGGAACAGGGATTTAGTGCTAACCTCAACATCTTGTTAAAGGAGCTTGCCGAGCGCGATGAACGAGATGTCAAGCGAGCTGTGGCGCCTTTGATACCCGCGCAGGATGCTGTGGTTATCGATTCCACGGGCCACGGCATAGATGAAGTGTTGGCGAGCGTGCTTAGTCTCGTTGACGACGTTTAATCAATCCTTGGGAATATCCCTTAAGTTATTTGAGTCCAGCTAGCCTTATGAGTGAGAGTTTTGCGCAACTGTTTGAAGAGAGCCTGCATAACATCCAGATGCAGCCCGGTACCATTATCAACGGTACCGTCATCGACATCCGCAATGATGCCGTAATCGTCAATGCAGGCCTGAAATCAGAAGGCGTCATTCCCATCGAACAGTTTCGTAGCGAGCGGGGCGAGCTCAACGTGCACGTAGGCGATGTTGTTGAGGTTGCGCTGGACGCTGTCGAAGATGGTTTTGGCGAGACCCGCTTGTCGCGCGAGAAAGCCAAGCGCGCACGGGCTTGGGCAGTATTAGAGCAGGCCTTTGAGAAGAATGAGGCAGTCACTGGCAACATCACAGGCAAAGTGAAAGGCGGATTTACGGTTGAACTCGGTGACATCCGTGCCTTTCTGCCCGGCTCATTAGTCGATGTACGCCCCGTTCGTGATACGACCTATCTAGAAGGCAAGGAGCTGGAATTTAAAGTCATCAAACTGGATCAGCGGCGTAACAATGTAGTGGTGTCGCGTCGCGCCGTGGTTGAATCCGAGTACAGCGCTGAACGCGAGGCGCTGCTGGAGAACCTGCAAGAGGGACAGGTTGTCAGGGGTGTCGTCAAGAATCTGACCGATTATGGGGCGTTTCTGGACTTAGGCGGTGTCGACGGTCTGCTGCATATTACGGATATGGCTTGGAAGCGGGTTAAACACCCTTCCGAGGTCGTCTCTATCGGCGATGAGATCGACGTTAAGGTGCTCAAATTCGACCGTGAGCGCAGCCGCGTCTCCCTAGGCTTGAAGCAACTTGGTGAGGATCCCTGGATCGATATCTCGCGTCGTTATCCTGAAGGGACTCGATTATTCGGCAAGGTGACCAATATCGCCGATTACGGCTGTTTCGTAGAGATCGAAGAGGGTGTTGAAGGATTAGTGCACGTCTCGGAGATGGACTGGACCAACAAGAACGTCAATCCTGCCAAGGTGGTCTCACTGGGCGACGAAGTCGAAGTCATGATCTTAGACATCGACGAGGAACGCCGCCGCATCTCATTAGGCATGAAACAGTGCAAGCCCAATCCCTGGGATGATTTCGCCGCTTCGCATAACAAGGGCGACAGAGTCAAGGGCGTTATAAAATCTATCACCGATTTTGGGATTTTTATCGGCTTGAACGGTGGCATTGACGGTTTAGTTCATCTATCAGACATCTCTTGGAATATCCCCGGGGAGGAAGCGGTACGTAACTATAAGAAAGGCGACGAGGTGGAGGCGGTCGTGTTATCCGTCGACTCCGCGCGCGAGCGCATCTCGCTTGGCATCAAACAACTCGATAAGGATCCATTTTCCAGCTTCGTGGCCGAAAATCCCAAAGGCAGTATTGTCAAGGGGATGGTAAAGGAGGTCGATGCCAAGGCTGCTCTAGTTGATTTAGGTGAGGGCGTGGAGGGAACGCTGCGAGCCGCCGAACTTACCCGTGATCGTGTGGGGGACGTGCGCACAGTGCTGAATGTGGGTGATGAGATTGAGGCCAAGTTTATTGGTGTAGATCGTAAGAATCGCACCATCACACTGTCCATCAAGGCCAAGGAGTACGCCGAGGAGGCCGAGGCTCTGCAGGACTACAGCCATACAGGGGCCGCAACCACTTCTCTGGGTGATATATTAAAAGAACAGATGGGCGACAAGCGTAAATAGCCCAGATGAACGAAGATCAGCCAATAGCCCTATTCAATTAGAAATTGCTCAATGATGTTGTGCCGGTAGGTAATGACTAAATCAGAGTTGATCGACCGAATCGCACAAAGGCAGGGTCATCTCGCCTATAAGGATGTGGAGCTTTCGGTGAAAAGTCTGCTAGAGCAGATGAGCAAATCGCTTTCCACCGGAGAGCGCATTGAAATCCGCGGATTCGGCAGTTTCTCACTACATTTCCGTCCGCCACGCACCGGAAGGAATCCTAAGACCGGAGACTCGGTATACCTGCCTGGGAAACATGTACCGCACTTCAAGCCTGGCAAAGAGCTGAGGCATCGAGTCAATGCAGCGCCAGTCACGGATGCAAACGACACGGAAACCGCGTGATTAGTGGTGGCGCGACGTGATAGTTCTGATTGCGGCAGGGCCTTGGCGGACCCAATTCAAGCAGCGGTCCGCTAATGTTGTCTGATCGTCGCAGCTTCCAAAGCCCTTATAGTTCTAGTAGTTGCGTTGACTGAACAAGGCAAGGAGCTGAGCACAACTGCCGCGCTAGGGCTAGTTTAATGGGGGAACTGCTCTGGCTGCTAATACCGCTGGCGGCGATCTCGGGCTGGTATGCTGCAAGCCTTTCCTATAGACGTCAGGCCGAACAGTCAGCTTCGTTGATCCCTGACGAGTACATAAAGGGGCTTAATTTTCTACTCAACGAACAGCCGGATAAGGCACTAGAGGTATTTATCCGCATCGTCGAGGTAGATCCGGATACTATCGAGACGCAGATTGCGTTAGGAAACCTGTTCCGGCGCCGGGGCGAAGCAGACCGCGCGATTCGCATGCATCAGAATCTTGTTGCAAGATCCAATCTCAGCTTCAATTTGAGGGCTAACGCGTTGCTTGAACTGGGTCGAGATTATCTGCGGGCTGGGCTTTTAGATCGCGCGGAAAGCATTCTGAAGGAGGTTGTGCAGATCGGCGGCCAAACCGCCCAGGCCTATAAACACTTGCGCGAGATCTATGAACAAGAAAAGGACTGGATGAACGCGATTGAGACTGCAGTTCATCTCCAAAACGAGTGTGGTCTACCGCAAGGTGAGGTAATCGCGCACTACTATTGCGAGCTGGGCGAATGCGCGCTCGCGCACGGCCAATATGACGTTGCCTTTCAGCACGCCAAAAAGGCGCTTACGTATGACCGCGCCTGCGCGCGTGCTAGCATCTTGCTAGGTGATCTGGCATTCGGTCAGGGCAATTATAAGGCGGCTATCAAATTTTATAGCGATGTCCACGTGCAGAGACATGAATTTATATCTTTGGTATTGCCAAAACTGAAAGAGGCATACGCGCGGCAAGGGGACAATAAGGGTTATTTAACCCTGCTGCAACGGATAAGCGAGGACAACGGCGGCATGTCGGTGGTGTTGAGCATGATCGAAAGCTTAGGGTGCGATGATGCGACTGTCGATGAAATCTTTGCGGCCGAGTTTAAGAGGCCTTCGGTACCGTTGAGGATGATCCGCGTATATGTACAGATTAAATCGGAAACCGGCGAGCGAACTAGTGCAAGCCTAACGCGCATCGTCGCGGCCTTGGATTCACATCTTGAGCGCCAGGCCTCGCACCTGTGCCACCGATGCGGCTTGGAGACTAAGGCGTTGTTTTGGCAGTGCCCTAGTTGCCACGGTTGGGGTACCATCAAGCCCATTGATGTGGGACATGAGGATCAGAGATGGTCTCGTAGCCGAGACAGCATGAAACATTTACCTGTTTGATCTCGCGGTAGACCTTGCGGTGATAAAGCGCCAACGGTGATGTCGCCCAGGCAAAGGTAATCAATGGCATTTACTTACCGTTAGCAATTCTTGAGAGCGTTGCACGTGTATTGATCGATTTGAATAACTACAACCAGATTGGACCGCGAGTTGCTAGACCACGTTGATGATACTCGCCCATTAACTTTAGCCGGAGCCTGATGTGAATAATGCGATACGCAAGGCCGTTTTTCCTGTCGCGGGTCTTGGGACCCGCTTTCTGCCGGCCACTAAAGCCAATCCCAAGGAAATGCTGCCGGTTGTCGATAAGCCTCTAATCCAATATGCGGCCGAAGAAGCGGTAGCGGCCGGAATCGATGTGCTGATATTTGTCACGGGGCGCAGCAAGCGTTCAATTCCGGATCATTTCGATAAGGCTTATGAACTGGAGGTCGAACTGAAGACACATAACAAACGAAAAATGCTTTCGTTGGTGCGAGAGATTCTGCCTGCCAATGTTTCTTGCGTTTATATCCGTCAGGCCGAGGCACTAGGCTTGGGACACGCTGTGTTATGTGCGAGACCTGTGGTTGGCAACGAGCCATTCGCAGTGATTCTAGCCGACGATTTGATCTATAACGATGTCGATGGCTGCCTCAGTCAGATGGTGGATATTTACAAGGAGCATGGATGCGGATTGATCGGGGTGCAGGCAGTGCCCAAAGATGATGTCCATAGCTACGGTATTGTTGAAGGCGAGGCCGTAGGAGACCGTCTGTGGAAGATCAACAGCATGGTCGAAAAACCACAGCCAAGCGAAACATCATCTAACATCGCCGTGGTCGGCAGATATATCTTGACTCCCTCTATCTTCGACCTTCTTACCCACGTCAAGAAGGGCGCCGGTGGTGAAATCCAGTTAACGGACGCAATCGCCAGGCAGCTTCAGCATGAAGAGGTGCTAGCCTATGAGTTTTTGGGTAAGCGCTATGACTGCGGCAATAAATTGGGCTATCTGGAAGCGACTGTTGAGTATGCGCTTAAGCATCCTGAGTTGCATGCGAGATTCCGAGAATACCTAAAGAATCTGGATTACAAGTCGATTGCGCGTTAAAGACGGTGCGCTTGCCGCTCGGATGCTTGCAAATCACTGCTACGGAACTAAACACATCCTCCTGCATGTTGTTTTGCATAAGGTAAGCGCGTTCTACGAATCCCGGCAGGTTTCTTAGCAGCATGAACCTGCTGTGTTGCGGATTGCTGCACATTTGTTTGCCAGGCATGTATCGCAAGCGATCTTCTGCTGCAATCCGAAATCTCATTGGCGCAATAGGCACTTGTTTGCCCGTGAAGATCGGTGCAAACAGCAGTGTATCCTCCTTATAGGATGTGGCCAGACACGTTATCAGGGTTTGCAACGCCAGGGCTCCAAGTAGTTGAGAAGATCCCACGCAAACACGACATCAAAGTGGAACTCCCCGGCATATGGAAGAAGTTGATCGAAGCTACGAGGCTCATCCGCCGCGGGTGTGTTCAATTGGATTCAGCAGAGAGGTTGGATGCTCAACGTAAAGCTTGCATTAAAGCCGACGAGAAAATCGACGTTAGGAGTTATAGCTGAGCCTAAATCCAGAACGTGCTGTATTAGCTCATTATGCAGATGGTTGGTGATCAGAAAAAGACCTGCGCTGCGGTGCTCACGCTCCCCAAGTGACGGATTGTTAATGTGGCCATCAAAGACTATGCTCATGTTGTGGAAGCTTGATACGCTGTGCCCTGACAACGAGCACGACAACGTATGCACGCTAAGTCGACCAAACGTAGCGAATTGAATGCTCACACCCCGAAAGCGCTGCCAAATAGTCTCCTATGATCAGCGCCGAGAGGTATTCAACCGTCAAGCCGTCTTGGCGCGTAAGCGGGTTAATTGAGGGGTGGGTTTCTCCGTGCCGCAGAGTTCCTGATTTGTGCTGCTGGTCTTAGTGCCTTAGGCTCCATCTTGATGCTACCCTTGATTTTTGTGCCGTCTTCTAGGCTAACTCGAGGCGCCACAATATTGCCGGACATCACCTGAGTGCTTGATAACGACTCGCTCCTCGCCGAGCAGGTCACCGTCCATCTTACCTTCATATATATATCATCATATATAGTGATGATCTTAGCCTGGCTATTGGCCTTGCCAGACCCTTGCATGCCTACAGTTAGGTTATTCCGTTCAAGCTCGAATGTTCCATCAACATGCCCTTGTATGACCAAGTCTTCGCCTCCTGACAACTCACCCTTACTGCGGACGCTAGCCCCGAGCATGGCGCGAACACCCTCCTTGCCGCTCAGAATAGGCTTGGCTGGCGAAGATTCTGCGTAAACAGGCTCAGGATTATTGTGTTTGTAATCGCCGGCATCGAAGCTATCTGATTTCTTGAACATAGATAATACCCGCTGAGCATTAGGAAGCGACACAGGTTTAAATTGATCTAAGAAGGCGGTCACGCCCATCGAGGCACACGGTTTCCGAGCGGTAGATGATAAGTCTTTACATGCACAAATCGCGGCCGTCCTGAACTTGAACCGCGCTCTGAGTATGGCAACGGGAGCAGACGAAATCAGGACACAAGTTGAGGGGCTTGGCTCAGCGGTAACATATCGCCGACTATCTTACATTCTTTTCCCGTTGCGTCTGGAAGGCAAGATAACGAACTTAAATGTGAAGTGGCAGCATCGAAAGCACTTCGCTAAGTGGCATTGCCTACGGATGCTCAATCGATAATCGAAATTCTTATCTCTTTTCCATGTTTGTGCTTGACAGGGGTGGGGGTGGGGCGTTATGTTGCAGTGCAACAAATGCAGACAGGCACACCGCCCGACAGCACAACCGTCAATAGTTAGAGGTGAATACCATGGCAGACAATACCGTACAGTTTGTAAACGAAGCCCAAGACATAGCCCGCTCGGTCTACGGCACCGTGCAAGGCATAGCTGAGACCCAGTTGAATATCGTGC
>DATACK010000117.1:0-3318 GCA_036259115.1 Gammaproteobacteria bacterium
TGATGGGCCGTTTCACGGGCGTGATGAATACGCTCGGCAGTAGTGTCGCCGCTGACGAAGCAGTCAAGATGCACATGGCGGACTATGCCTTCGAGCATCTGGAGATCGCCAGTTATCGCATTCTGATCGCAGCGGCCAAGCACATTCGTGATCTCCAGACACAGCGGATCTGCGAGGAGATCCTGAGTCAGGAGGAAGAGATGGCCAACTGGCTGGGCCAAGAGCTAGAAGAGATGACGCACACATATCTAACCAGAAGTGAAGCCGGGGAGCCTGCCAAGCGCTAGGGAATCGGCTACCGCTCTAGCGACTTGCGAAGCATTGTCCCAGTCGGATAGTCTTTCCACCCCGCAGCGTTGCCGCTAGAGGTGACGCGGGCATGGCCCTGCGGCATGTCGATGCGCTGCCAGAAAAAACGCGCATCGTAATCTATGGCCGCAGATAGTCCACTGGGTGCACACTCACCATGAAAGCGCGGCACGAATGGAAAAAGCTATAGGATTTTGCAGGTGGTGGCCCCTGTACTTACCAGCTGTGAATTACTGCACCCTCCCCGTGGGGCCCGGGATTCGCCTCAACGCGGGGTGTAGTCGGTGTCGACTGTGCCGATGCGGTCACGGAGGTGGTCAAGCCCTTCGTCCACGACATCGGCTGCGTCGTATGCACCCATGCGGCGCAGCCTGCCCCGCAGTTTCTCCAGCGCGCGCTCAAGCACCAGCGTCGGCGGATGGCTGGCAAGTGCCGGCAGCGTGCGCATCAGGACATCAATCGCCCGCTTGCGGTAGGACGCCGACAGCCGCTCGAGCACCGACTCGATTGCGAGGATGATGTCCGCTGCGGCTTGATGCTGCTGCGAGTCCGCCGTCACGACGGCCAACGACTCCAACGCCTGCATGAGGATGGCGGGAAAGTCATCGTGGTAGACGATGTTGGTATCCGGATTGTCCTCATGGCCGCTTCTTTCGACGGCAAGGCGCATGAGCACGTCGCGTAGCTGCGCCACGGCCAGGCGCGCGGCCTGCGGGTTGTGCTTCGCCCCGGAGATCGATGTCCACCCGACCGTCTCGAGTTGCTCGACCCCGTACGCGGCATCGACGTCGTCAATGTTGCGCTGGCGCTCGCGGCGGATCGCCGCCTCGACCTCATGTTCGAGCTCTTCTACCGAATGCTCGTCTTGCGTGTAAATGCGGGCCAGCCGGTCACCATAGGCGACGAAGGTTCCAATCGAGACGTCTAAGACGACCTCGCAGGATGTTGGAACCGCGTCGATCGCGCGCTGGATCCGGTCGAGGTCGATGCGCATCACAAAGCCGGTCTGATCGCTGATGACGGTTCTGCAGTGGGGCGCGTCGAGCTGTGGCTGGCGATGCGTGCGCTGCACGATATCCTTGAGCTGGCGAGCGCGGGCCTCGACGAGGTGATCGTGCATCGCTTCGACAATGACCACCGGGCGCATCTGGTTGATTGAAGTGTAGACGAGCGTTAGCAGCAAAACGACGGCAACGGCGCTGAGCAGCACCGTGAAGGCGGCACCGTACACTGGATTGGGATAGACGCTTGCGGTCTGCAACAGCGAATACGCGCCGAAGCCGACGAAGAAACCGAAGAAGAACCGGTTGGCGGTCCGCCGCAGAAACTGGTCGAAGACCTGTGCGGTGAACGAGCTGGCCGACTCCTGGATGGCCACCACCATCAACGAAAAAGTAATCGATGCGACGGTGATGACAGTCGTGCTGATCGACTGCAGCAGACGTGCCGTCGTGGAACTGCTCTTGAACATGTGCGTAGCGAGCACGTCGTGCATCGGCTCGAGCACTTCGGGTCGTAACCAGTCGAGGACATACACCAAGCCCCCGAGAAGCATAACGCCCACCGCCCATAGCCCGGCGCCGATCAGGAATTCGCTGAATGCGAGGCGGATTCCTTCGCCGCGTTCGCCACGGCGCACGTCGTGCGGTCCGCTGTGGTGCCCGCGGCTTACCTCTGGATCTTGGAAGTTTGCAGCCATATCAGAAGAGGAACCCAACGCCAAGACTGTACACTATATCAGCCTCATCGACGTCGTCGAACGGGATCTGATAGCCAATCCTTGCCTCAATAAACGTCTTTGATCTTATGTAGAATGGCAATCCAACCTCCGGCCCTCCAATAAATGATTCATTGACGCCATCACCGTATTCATAACCTACATTCGCGCCGATATATGGCTCTGTTGCCCTCACACTGATAAATTCCACGTGATAGAACACACTCGTGGTGCCATTCCAGCGGGTGTCATCCTCGAACCGGCCAAATTGACGTCCTGACGCACGCCAATGTCCTGAGAGTCCGTCACAGAGTAACCTAGATCACCGGACGCGCCAAAGGTAGTGGTATTAAAATCATCATCGCTAGAGCCATTGCCGAACGAGGTCAATGAGCGATCGCCCTCGACAGACACTGCCTGAGCTACACATGGGGACAGGACGAGCAGTGCCGCTGCGGCTACCTTTGTCTTCATCGTAAAGACTCTCTCAGGCCGCCAGGGCTTTTGCGCCTGCCAAATTAGACCACAATTTATTGATCGCAAATAGGATGCCAATACAGCCGCTATAGGTACATCGCTGCTGCTCTTTACTGCGGGCCTTACGTCATTAACAGACGAAAGCAAATGTTTTTCTCATCTTTTACCTGCAACGGTCGCCGGGCCGTATACACGCCACATAGACATCACCCTGGCATCTATGTGCCGCAATAAACTGAACTAAACGTCCTCTCGTTATCGTCTCCAAAAGACAATGCAAGCATTCGGGACGAGACGAGGTCGCGCCCGTTTGGTAACTGCATTCCTTTTAGGAGATCTTGCTATATCACACCGTAACGCGCTATACCTTCAGTTACATGCACAGACTTCTTCCGGATTACGTTGCGGTTTTGGCCCTCCTCATAAGCCTGTCCCTGGCGCCAGTACTGCCGGCTACAGCAGATTCTCCCGGTCGAGGATTGACTAGGGAATTGGAAATTAGCTATTTGCGCTTTCTTATTGACAATCATTTCTCGGAGTTGCGTATGACGGAGCTGGCGGCGGGGACACTGTTAACAGCCCCCATTCCGGAGATTGTGCCCGACGCTCAGACTTTCCCGTCACCCAGTTATCCGCCTACCGGGGCAAAGGCGTCGCTGGCTGCCTGGTGGATTCCCGCACCCATTGCGCATCTGGAATTTTTTGCTCGATATTAACGGTTGGGAGGCCAGCATCCAGTGAGCCGATGTTGACGATGCCATTGCGGTTGAGCTGTAGCTATAGGCTCACGGCAGTTTTTTGTCTGCCGATGGCTT
>DATACK010000118.1:0-16319 GCA_036259115.1 Gammaproteobacteria bacterium
ATCGCCTAAATGGTGGATGCTAGTCATCACACGAAGTCGTATGTGCAACTGGCGCAGGATGTCTGCGGCGATGCTGTCGGGTACTAACACCAGCGTGCGCTTTTGATGGCCCACTAGCTTAGATTGAGTATGACCGGCTACGGGTGCGCGAAGCTATCGAATGCTAAAACCGCCAGATGTTGCCATCCTACCCAAGGATATTACCGGAAAATTCCAAAACCAATGCGTAGTTGGCGCGGCCACGTTTGAGCAGCACGTGCGTATAGATGCTGTAGCATAGACTCGTTGACGATCATGATCCACCACGGCAGCATCAGATATGGCAGGATGGCAAGCGCCGTAACATGAGCGCCAGTCAACAAGGCAGTCAGCAGCCAGAGCTTCTAGGTTTTACGCGCAGCGGTGCTTCGAATTTTATCGATGATATGCGCAATAGTACGATCCCGTACGACCCTCCGCCCCATCAGTAGATCCAAAAGGACGTCATCGGGATACTCCACCAGCCGGGCGAGGGTCTGCAATTCATCATTGTTCAACCCTTGGTCAGCGTGCTCAATAAAACCCAGCAGCATCAGATCCAACTCCTTCATGCCGCGCCGACAGCGCCAGCGAAGCCGGTCCAGCGTGTTCATGTTAGCCTTTCATATGCATCATATGCATCACGCGCCGCCAGTATCAAAGTAACTTAAAGTATAGTGGGTCAACAGATGCCGATATGCGTGCTTGAGCGTGCTGATCAAGCAGTATCGAAGGCTGACAAGACCACTCCGTTTGTCTAGTATGGCACATCTTACTCCACTAGATTATGTCCGCCGATGAAACCCGAATGGCAAAGCTTCTTGACCGACGCAGGCGCCGAATGGGCCGACCAGCGGATCGTAAGCTTCGGTAATCCGGAGCGCGAAAGAAGCGTCGTCGTCAGCGGCAACATTCTATGCGATCTATCCAACTGCGGCCTTATCGCCGCGCATGGCGAAGAGGCACTGCGCTTTTTGCAAAGCCAATTTAGCAGCGACGTAAATGAGGTCTCCATAACGCATAGTCAATTAAGTAGTTACCTAAGCCCTAAGGGCCGAACGCTGAGCTGTTTCCGCTTATTCAAGCGCGGCGACAGCTATTATCTGCACCTTCCGCGGTCGATGGTAGAGGCAACCTTAAAGCAACTGCGAAAGTACGTCTTGAGAGCCAAACTCACGCTTGAAGACGCCAGCGACGCCCTGGTTCGGTGTGGATATTCAGGGCCCAACGCGGAACGTGAGCTCGCGCAGGCGCTAGGCGCTTATCCTGCGCGCGTAGATGATTGTGTCGCGGCGGGTGATACGATGATTGTGCGTGTCCCAGGGCCCCACCCGCGATTCGAGATCTATGGCGAGTTAGCTCCTATGAAGAAGCTATGGAGCATACTTAACGTCCGTGGGGCACCAGTGGGTGCTTCGCCTTGGGCGTTGCTAGATATATTGGCAGGCATCCCCAATGTCTTTCCTACAACTAGCGATCGTTTCGTGCCACAAATGCTAAACCTGCACCTCCTAGGCGGCGTCAGTTTCAAGAAGGGCTGTTATCCTGGCCAAGAAGTGGTCGCGCGTATGCGCTACCTCGGCACGTTGAAGCGGCGGATGTATCGCTTACATTTGGCGGGCGACATCGCACCCCAGCCGGGCGAGGCCATCTTTCGAATAGACGGCGATGCAGCCGAGCCCAGCGGCGCGATCGTCGATGCTCAGCCTCACCCTGATGGCGTGGAGATCTTAGCGGTGCTAAGAACTGCAGACGCGGAAGGCCATACGCTGCGCCTACAAAGCCCAGACGGCGCTCCTTTGGAGCTTCGCAAGCTGCCGTATGAGTTTTAGAAAGCTCATGGATTGGAAGTAACAAACTACACAAACATCGGCCTCAGAAAACGTCTTGTCCATGCGGGACATCACGCTACTGGCTGCGCTCATTGTGCTTACTGCATTGGCTGGCTATATCGTGCGCCCCGCTAGTCGCGCTGCCTCCAACACGCTCTATATTCTCGCAGCAATCCTCGGGCTCTTGCTGCTCTTAGGACTCACGCGGCTTGCACACCTTGCTTGAACGTTCACCATGCGAGCACAATCGGCGCGTAACCACAAGATACTTCGCTAAAGATGATCAATCCCTGCCAGCCTCCGCACGCATATGCGGAAATAACAATACATCGCGGATCGAGGGCGAATCGGTCAGCAGCATAACTAGGCGATCGATACCCATTCCCTCGCCGGCGGTGGGCGGCAAGCCGTATTCCAGGGCGCGGATATAGTCTGCGTCGAAAAGCATGGCCTCTTCATCGCCGGCATGCTTGGCAAGCATCTGCTGACGGAAGCGTTCGGCCTGATCCTCGGCATCATTAAGCTCTGAGAATCCATTGGCGAGCTCCGTGCCCGCCACAAACAGTTCGAACCGGTCGGCAATAGCGGAATCGTGATCATTGCGGCGCGCCAGTGGCGAGACCTCGGCTGGATAGGCGGTTATGAAAGTGGGTTCATGAAGCCGCGCCTCCACGGTCTTCTCAAAAATCTCAACTTGGATCTTGCCGACGCCGTAGCCGGCCTTAACCGGAACACCAAGCCGGCTGGCGAGCAGCCGTAGTTGTTCTAGATCGTCTAAGTCTTGTGCGTCTACAGCCGGGTTATAGCGCAGGATAGCCTCCTTGACTGTCATGCGCGCGAAGGGCTGGCTTAAATCATAGTTTCGGCGTTGATAATTGATAGAAGCGCTGCCCTTCACATCCACTGTAAGCTTACGCAATAAATCCTCTGTCAGCGCCATCATGTCCTGATAATCGGCATACGCCTGGTAAAGCTCCAGCATCGTGAACTCCGGGTTATGCTGCGTGGAAAGGCCCTCGTTACGAAAATTTCGATTGATCTCATAGACCTTTTCAAAACCACCTACCACGAGACGCTTCAGATAGAGTTCGGGCGCGATGCGCAGATAAAGCTGCATATCCAAGGCATTGTGCCGCGTGATGAACGGGCGCGCCGCGGCCCCGCCCGGGATAGGCTGCATCATAGGGGTCTCAACCTCCAGAAATCCATGCGCATCCAGATATTTCCTGATGAAGCGAATAATCCGGCTGCGGGTGCGAAATACCTCGCGCACCGCCTCGTTCGTGATCAGATCAACATAGCGCTGGCGATAACGCTGCTCCTGATCAGTTAGGCCATGGAATTTTTCTGGCAGCGGCCGCAGTGATTTAGCTAGCAGCCGTAACTCGTCGACCTTGACGCTGAGTTCTCCGGTCTTGGTCTTGAACAAAGTACCGTGCGCGCCCGTGATGTCACCCACATCCCAGGTCTTAAACGCCTGGTACACCCCTGCAGAGAGCGCGTCTCGCTGTATGAACAACTGAATACGACCGGACATATCCAATAGATGCGCGAAGCTGGCCTTCCCCATCACGCGCTTGGCCACCATGCGCCCTGCCACGCTGACGCGGACATGCTTGGCTTCCAATTGCTCGCCATCCACGCACCCGTAACGCGCATGCAGATCAGCTGCCAAAGCGTTGCGCCGAAAGTCATTGGGAAATGCATTGCCCTGCGCGCGAAGCATAGCAAGCTTCTCGCGGCGCTGCGCGATAAGCTTGTTCTCGTCTAACGGTGATGTCATAATCCACTGCGCCTACAGGCCGCTCTTTAAGCTAGCCTCGATAAACCGGTCCAGATCGCCGTCCAGCACCGCCTGGGTATTACCGATTTCGACACCGGTGCGCAGATCTTTAATGCGCGATTGATCCAGCACGTACGAGCGGATCTGGTTGCCCCAACCGATCTCGGCCTTGGTGTCCTCCAGCGTCTGTTGCTCGGCTCTGCGCTTTTGCAACTCAAGCTCGTACAACTTTGCCTTGAGCTGCTTCATGGCGACGTCTTTGTTCTTATGTTGTGAGCGGTCGCTCTGGCACTGCGTGACCACACCAGTCGGCAGGTGCGTGATGCGTACCGCCGATTCCGTACGATTTACGTGTTGACCACCAGCACCGCTAGCGCGATAGACGTCAACACGTAGGTCCGCAGGGTTGATTTCGATATCGATATCATCGTCCACTTCTGGCGATACGAATACCGCCGCAAATGAGGTATGGCGACGTCCGCCGGCGTCGAACGGCGACTTGCGCACCAGGCGGTGAACACCTGTCTCAGTACGTAGCCAACCATAGGCGTAATCGCCCTCGAATTTCACCGTGGCGCTCTTGATACCTGTCACCTCGCCCGGGGAGACTTCAATCATATCCATCTTAAATCCATGCGCTTCGCCCCAGCGAAGGTACATACGTAACAGCATATTGGCCCAATCCTGTGCCTCAGTACCACCGGAACCTGATTGAATATCCAAAAAGGCGTTGTTAGCATCCAGCTCGCCCGCGAACATGCGGCGAAACTCTAGCGTCTCGATCTGCTGTTCAAAGCGATCTAGCTCGCTGTCGAGCTCGGCGATTACGGTCCAATCATCGTCTTCGGCTGCTAGATCCATCAAGCCTTCCGTGTCGCTCAAGCCCCTGGTCAGATCGCGCAAGGCATAAACGACATCTTCCAGCCGCGCGCGCTCTTTATTGAGCTCTTGCGCTCGCTTTGGATCATTCCAGATACCAGGTTGTTCAAGCTCACGCGCGACCTCCTGAAGGCGCTCGTGCTTGGCGTCATAGTCAAAGATACCTCCTAAGCGCCGCGGTGCGCGCCTGAAGATCTTCGATACGTTGATACGTTGGATTTAGTTCCTGCATAACTATCACGTGTAAAAAAGATAGGTAGTAATAGAAAAAGACAGATATAAAAAAGGCAAGCGTCGCAATCACACGGCAACAGATCGCATGTATGTAATACTCAATTGCGGGCGGATCAGGCCCTGATATTCGTTTTCCTCAAGACGGTACAGCAGATGAACCGTATTGGCGTCGTCTTGGTAGTCAAATGCCTCCACATTGAACGCCACGGCATCGAGTAGACAGACGCAATCTTTGGGCCTCACTCTAAGCCTTAGATGACGTTCGCCGATCATACGACGATGCACAATTTCGAAGACACCGTCGAACACAGGTTCCGGAAACCCCTGCCCCCAGGGCCCTGCATCGCGCAGCAGACGCGCCACATCGGCGGTAAAATCGGCCTCCTCTAATTCACCGTCGGTATAGATCACGCCATCCAATTGCTCTGGCGTGACAACGGCGCGCACGGCTTGATCAAACGCCGCGCGGAAGGGGCCCATGTTCTCTGCTGGCAGACTCAAGCCTGCGGCCAGAGCGTGACCGCCGAAGTGCGTGATGAGCTTTGGGTTTTGGACAGCAATGGCATCCAGTACATCGCGAATATGTACGCCTGGGATCGAGCGGGCGGAACCTTTGAGCATGCCCTCTCCCGCATCTGCAAAGGCAATCGCCGGTCGGTGGAAACGCTCCTTAATGCGCGAGGCCAAGATGCCGATAACTCCCTGATGCCAGGCGGCATCGAATAGGCACAAACCACATGGCAGGCTATCGTGGCTTAAGCTGCTATCAATGGCTTGTATAGCGAGCAGCGCTTGCGCATGCATGCGCGCTTCGATCTCACGGCGCTGGCGGTTCAGCTCCTCAAGTTGTCCTACCAAGTGCATGGCGTGTGTCTCGTCGTCGCTCAGCAGGCATTCAATTCCGAGCGACATGTTCTGCAACCTGCCGGCCGCATTGAGCCGCGGCCCGGCTGCAAAACCCAGATCTGAGGCGACCGCACGCTCGGGACAGCGGCCTGCAAGTCGTAAGAGCCAGCTTATGCCTGGTACACACCGCCCCGCCCGGATGCGTTTTAACCCCTGCTCGACCAAAATGCGGTTATTGTGGTCAAGAACCGCCACGTCGGCGACCGTACCGAGCGCGACTAAATCCAAGTAGTGAGCCAGATTTGGCTCGGCAATACCGCGCTGCGCAAACCAGCCCGCCGCGCGCAGGCGTTGTCGCAATGCGAGCATCACGTAGAAGATGACTCCGACGCCGGCCAGACACTTGCTCGGGAATGTATCACTGCGCAGGTTCGGATTGACAATTGCGTCCGCTGCTGGCAGCTCCTGGCCGGGCAGGTGATGGTCTGTGATTAGCACACGCATTCCGTGCGCTCGCGCCGCCGCCACGCCTTCGATGCTGGACACACCATTGTCGACCGTGATCAGCAAGTCCGGCTTTAGCTTCGCACCGGCCGCCACAATCTCGGGTGTAAGTCCGTAACCATATTCGAAGCGATTGGGTACCAGATAATGCACGTCACGCGCGCCGAATGCCCGCAGCGCGCGCACCGCCAGCGCGGTGCTGGTTGCGCCATCGGCATCAAAGTCGCCTATCACCAAGATTCGCTGGTCCTGGTCCAGCGCCTGTACTAGCAACGCGGTCGCAGCGTCTATTCCCGATAATCCCTCGCAAGGATGTAGAAGAGCGACCGATGATCGAAGCTGCCGTGCATCGGTGATTCCCCGCTGCGCATAGATGCGCCTTAGCAGCGGGTGCAGGTCGTCCGGCAGTCTAGCCGAAGCTGCTGGACGGGGCACTATTATCGGCGTACGGATCATGTTGTTTGGCGATTCAACGAATTACCGTCAGGCGGTTGAGTATACTTATGCAATGGTTTCTCGCGCGCCCAGCCAGCCATCGCCGCACACGACTTAAGCTAAACCGCTGGCTAGCGCAGTCATAGATATAGACTTGGGCCACGCGCCGGGCCTTCAATGTTGCTTCCATAGGCTGGAACCATTCCGTATCAATCCCTCGCAGAATCTCGCTCCATGTCGGCAAATCATCATAGCGGGCTGGCGCCAATAGCGGCTCCAGACACATCAGGTGCGGGCCGCGCTCACCATGACTCAGTATGGTATCAAGCGATGCAGGTGCGGGCTGTGCTTAGAGACCGCGCAAGCGGCTCAACCCCCGTGCAACCGGGTGTCGGCCCACACGGTAATCAGATCCGTGTACAACGACTAGGCCGATGGCAGCACGCCCGCACCCGACAACCATAGGCCATTGACAGGTGTTCACCTCTTTGCGCGCGATCCGGTTAAGCTCAGCCTCATGAAAGAGCATTTGTATCTCGTTTAGAATTGCGCGCCAACGCGTCGCATCCTGACCGATCGGTAGATACTTTTCGATGGTCTTGCCCATCACCAGGCGCTGAGGATAGGTGCGGATAGCCGTCGGCGCCCACAGGCGCAGATGCCAATGTACAGGCGCTGTAACTTCAACCCACAATTCCTCGCCGACAAAATGCGCCCCAACAACGCGCCAAGCCGATCTGCGTCGCACCGTATGATGTTAAGCCAATCACTGTGTTGCAGAAACACCCGCGTGACATCGGCGCGCAGATAAACTGGGTCCGCACATAACCATGGGCCCGTATCTGCATCACCGCCGAAACCATAACGCCGCACCGCCTCTAGGGGCAAATCATCATATGTCGTAGCCGCAAGTTCTAACAGCGCACAAAGCGTAGCCTCAATACCTTGTGCGGGAAATAGATGCCGGCTGCTTTCCCCCCAGCCGGGCTTCGATACCCGCAAAACCGGGATCTCGCCGTAGCCCTTCGCCCAGCAAGATACGCAGTCCAATAGGCCCGGCACCAGGGCGTGCAGAATCGGCCGCCTCACTGGATTAGTGACAGTCCCTCATGAAATGCCGCGGGCTTGGGATCTGCGGCGAAATCCACTGGTAGCGGAAGTCACCCGCAGTCAGCGCTATATTGCCGCGCCGCACAGCCGCATTGTCACCATTCAGTGCATGCCCTAGAATCACCGTCATAATCCAAATAATGATTGACTCGAGGCCGTCACGAGCGCAATGCCGATCATACAACAGAGTAAACTCGACGATTGGCTCTCGAGGGGAGGGATTCGCCTGGAGGAGCACGATGCAGTATCCCAATGCCGATACCTTGAGTCACGCAAAATTCGTTCAGTCTGTCGTTGAGGGTAAGCACGGTTGTCGTAACGGCGTGGGGCACCAGATCGCCCGATCATGGCAGCGCTGCCTCAAGGAGCATCACTTAGATCCAGCCGACCACCATGAACCAGTATTGATCGGACGTACCGAACTGTTGGCAAGACAAGAACGCACGGCGCGTCTGCTTAACATCGCCAAACTTGAAATGGCTAGCCTTTATCAGCAGGTGGCGGGGTCCGGCTATGCGATCTTGCTGGCCGACCCGGACGGCGTCGTGCTCAATTATATCGGCGATCCTCAGTTTACCAGCGCGGCGGCTCGCAGTGGCATGCAAAACGGTGCCGTATGGAGCGAGCCAGCACAAGGCACCAATGGTATGGGCACTTGCCTGATCGAAAAGAAGCCATTAGTGGTTCATCATAACGAACACTTCTTTGTCGCGAATACCTTCCTGACCTGTGCGGCAGCGCCTATTTTCTCTCCCCAGGAGGAACTGCTTGCCGTCCTGAATGCCGCCGGCGAATCCAGTATGGCTCAACAACATACTAAGGCGCTGGTCAACATGTCGGCGCAAATGATCGAAAATCGACTTTTTCTGTGTGCGTACAAAGACCGCTTGCTAATACGTTTTCACAGCCGTCCTGAGTTTGTCAGTACACTCGGTGAGGGCGCGATAGCCTTTGATGGTGAAGGCGCGGTGCAGGCCGTTAATCGCAGCGCCGTAATCCAGTTGGGCGTGGAAGCCAAGGAGCAACTACTGGGCAGGCGGATCGAAGATATTTTTAATCTGAGCCTGAACAGTCTATTTAACCTGGCGGCGCGCCACGCATTTCACCCCGCGCCCATCCATGCCGCAAACAGCGGCCGTCGCTTTTTTGCCGTGGTGCAGTCGCCGGAACAGGCCGCATCAGCGTGTAGCCCTTCCTTCTGGATCCCGATTGCTAAACGCAACAACCTAAACCCACATCAGTTCAATGGCTTGGAATTTGGCGATGCGCGGATGGCCCATAACGTTAGACGCGCCAAAAAGATTTTGGGCCGGGACATCCCAATCATTCTCTATGGCGAGACCGGCACTGGCAAAGGACTGTTCGCCAAGGCGCTGCACCTGGCGAGCCACCGCGCCAGCAAGCCCTTCGTCGCGGTCAACTGCGCCGCTATCCCCGAGACCTTAATCGAAAGCGAATTGTTCGGCTACAAGCCGGGCGCGTTTACGGGCGCCCGCCGTGAGGGTAGCCGCGGCAAGGTCGCACAGGCCAATGGTGGCACCCTGTTTCTAGATGAAATCGGCGACATGCCGCCGCAGCTGCAGGCACGTCTGCTGCGCGTTTTGGAAGACAAAGAAGTGGTGCCATTAGGCGGCGAAGCGCCAATCAAGGTGGATATTCACGTTATCAGCGCCACGCATTGCGATCTTGCCAAACTGATCAGTGAAGGTAAGTTTAGGGAAGATCTCTACTACCGGCTGCACGGTATCAGCTTACATATGCCGCCATTACGGGAACGCACCGATAAACGCCGCTTGATTAAGCATCTCATCAAGCAGGAGGTGGGCTCGGACACGATGATCAATATCTCGCCCGAGGTCATGAAGGTCCTGGAGGATTTTGATTGGCCGGGTAACATTCGGCAACTACGTAATTGCCTCCGCACCATGCTGGCGCTGTGCGAGAATAACACTATCACAATTGACGATCTGGACGAAGAACTGCGCGCCTACGGTCATCTAGAGCGCACGCATGGGAATGCAGCTGGTGCAGAGTCTTTATATGCCGATAATCCGCTGGCCTGCGCCGAACGCAAGGCAATCTTAAGCGAGCTCAACGACCTGCGCTGGAACGTTACCAAAGTAGCCTCCAAGCTCAACTTAAGCCGCAATACCTTGTACCGCAAGATGCGGCGCTATGGTATCAAACCGCCGCGCTGACAACTGATCTGGCCATCTAATGATCGCGGGTCACATGCTTGTGATCCAGGTCTCTCATTCGCATAGAACGATGTGATCAACATTGATGCCTCGCTACCCCGGAGCATGAATTGCCCGAGCATATTCTGTTTGTAACCGGCAGGCTTGCCGAACAAAGTCTGCACAGCGTCTTGCAGAGCATGCAGCCGACGGAATTCACCTATCACGTTCACCAGATAGGCATCAATGTCGCGGCGCTGATGTCGACCGACCTGGTGGCCCGTCGCCTTAAGGAGACCTTCGGCGCTGACCGCGTGTTGCTGCCGGGCCATTGCCGCGGCGACATCGATGCCCTCGCGCAGCATTTAGGCTTACCCGTGGAGCGCGGCCCGAAGGAACTTAAGGATCTGCCGCAGTACTTTGGCTTAGAGCCTCGCCCGCCGGATCTGAGCCGTTATGACGTACAGATCTTCGCTGAGATCGTGGATGCACCTAATCTATCGATTGAGGATATCTTGCAGCGCGCTGAGCGCTTTCGGCACGATGGCGCGAATGTCATCGATCTGGGCTGCCTTCCGGAAACACCTTTCCCGCATCTGGAGGAAGCGATTCAGGCGCTCAAAGTCGCGGGCTTTGTCGTTAGCGTGGACTCATTGGATGCAGAAGACCTGATACGCGGCGGGCGGGCCGGCGCCGATTTCTTGCTGAGCCTCACCGAGGAAATCGTGCGCGTGGTCGATGAAGTCGCGAGTACGCCGGTGCTCATTCCCGCACAACCGGGGGATCTCGATTCCCTTTATCGCGTGATGGATGCAGTGGAGACGCGCGGTCGCCGTTTTATCGCTGATTCCGTGCTTGATCCCATTCATACCGGCTTTACCGAATCTGTCGTGCGTTACCATACGCTGCGGAAACAGCATCCCAAGGTTGAAATCATGATGGGCACCGGCAATCTGACCGAGCTTACGCACGCGGATACGGCAGGGAACACCGCCCTGCTGATGGGCATTATCTCAGAGCTGCGTATTGGCCATATCCTGACGACTGAGGTCAGCCTGCATTGCCGCACGGTGGTGCGCGAATCGGACCTCGCACGCCGTATCATGTTTGCCGCGCGCGTACAGAATACTCCACCGCGACTCATAAGCGATGACCTGATGGCACTGCACGAACGCAAGCCGTTCCCGTATAATCTCGATGAGATCAAGGCGATGGCCGCTGCCATCAAGGATCCGAATTATCGTATCCAAGTGACCGAAGAAGGCATGCACATTTATAACCGTGACGGATTCCACACGGGTCAGGATCCACTCATGCTATATCCGCATCTGGGCGTCGAAGATGATGGGGGGCATGCCTTCTATCTCGGCATGGAGCTAGCGCGCGCGCAGATCGCCTGGCAGCTTGGTAAGCATTACGTCCAGGACGAGGAGTTGAAATGGGGCTTTGCGGTGGAGCCAGCAAAAGAAGACTTAGAGAAGTTCACACCGGAAGGTCCGACGCTGGTGGACCGGCGTCATCGGCTCCACATGAAAAGCAAACAGCGCCGACAGCATAAATCATGATACGCGAGGTTATTGTCACAACTCGTACTTCGGGCGGCCACGCACACATTGCACCTATGGGCGTGCATGTGATTGAGGATGCGCTCGTGATTGGGCCTTTCAAACCCTCCAAGACCTTGGACAACTTGCTGCGCGAGCCGCGTGCCGCTATCAATTACACGGACGACGTGCGCATCTTCGCCGGCTGCTTGACGGGTCGACGAGATTGGCCCGTATGCGCGACCGATCGTATCGATGGCTTGAGGCTCACCGACTGTCTGGCGCATGCCGAGATTGAGGTAACCAATCTGGAGGAGGACGTATTGCGGCCGCGATTTCATTGCCGTGTAATACACGAGGCCACACATGCGTCCTTCCAGGGCTTCAATCGCGCGCAGGGTGCGGTCATCGAACTGGCGATCCTGGTGAGCCGGCTCGATCGATTACCGCGGGATAAGATTGAGCAAGAGATTGAGTATCTCAAGCCCGCAATCGACAAGACCGCGGGCGCCCGTGAACGAGAAGCTTGGGGATGGCTGATGGCTGAGATCGATATTTGGCGCGCCGGCGCTAAAGGCGCCTCTTGATGGCTGGGCTGCTCGCCAGCGTCACCAACGCACATGAGGCGCGTATCGTGGTGGATGCAGGCGCCGATATCATTGATCTTAAGGATCCTGCGCATGGCGCATTGGGCGCACTACCGCTCCCGTGCATTCGCACCGTCGTAACGAACGTAGGTGGCCGCTATTTAACCAGCGCCACGGTCGGCGATCTGCCAGCTGACCCACATGTGCTCACGCGGGCAGTCGCCGCGACCGCCGCCACTGGCGTGGACTTTGTCAAAGTAGGTCTATTCGGCGCAGCGTACTTTTCGGACTGCCTCGATGCCCTGGCTCAACACGCGGCCGACGGTGCGCGCCTGATTGCCGTGCTGTTCGCAGATTTGAGGCCTGATTTTAACACCATCGAGCAGCTGCCCGCGAAGGGATTTAGTGGCGTGATGCTAGATACTTCCAACAAGCGAAGCGGTGGACTGCGCAGCCATCTGGCCCTTACGCGCCTTTTTGCGTTCGTCAAGACCGCAAAGGGGCTAGGCCTTATCACAGGCCTCGCCGGCAGCCTGCGCCGAGAGGACATCGTCCCGCTTGTATCTACCGGCGCCGATTATCTAGGATTTCGCACGGCCCTATGCCGCGGCCTGTCGCGCACGGCGGAAATCGACCCTGGCGCGGTGGCCGCGACTCGAGCTTGTCTGGCGCGATTGCACACAGCAGCGCAGCCAGGCAAGCATGTGGCGATTTAAACCTCTATATGCCCGCATGGCTGGAGCTGTACATAAAAGCAAGCGGCATGCCTAGCCAGTATTCGACTCGGTCATCACCTAGAGCAACCATATCTTTAAGCAATGCTATCCGCCAGAACTTTCCGATGTTCGCTTAGCGGGATGCCCTGATCGGTAAGCAGCTTTTTAAGCGCACGCATCACCGGAAAGACCTCCTGATTCCAATCGGCACCCTGGGCGTCGAACGCTTTCTGCTCTTCCTCCACAATCCAGCGATCTTCCGCGAAGATGCTGTCCGTGAACCAAGTAATAAAAGGCCAGAGTACGTGGATCAAGCCGGGGATGCTGGGCCGCTTGATCATCATCAAACCATAGGTGTGATTGATGCGCTGCTCGCGATCCACCGGGATGTAGACATTCCACAAATCGAGTGCGGGTTCTTGGCTTCCGGCAGTCCAGAACTTAAGCGTTTGATAAGGATATTCGGTGCGGATGGTCATCAAGTCCTTCGCCCGCTGCTCGGTCGGTTGCGGCCGCTTGCCAATCATAAATTTCTCACCTAATGGTTGCCTGCCTGCCGTGCGCGCAAAGGTGTAATCGACCTCGATCCAGTTCTCGTCTGTGCGCAGCTCCTGAAAGATCGTCTTGATACGTCCCATCAATCTCCGGTGCAGAAATTGATGGTTCATGTCCATCAAGTTTTCATGCATGAAGGAATAATGACAATTAACCCGGCGGTCGAGATAGCGCGTTTTATAGCGCGGGTCGTTGGCTGAAGGCACCTCCGGAAAAGGCACTTCTGCTTTTTTACTGGCATCGCCAGGAAAAACAAAGATTAGCCCATAGGCCTCCCGGCAGGGATAGCTGCGCACGCCGTTTGGCCGCGATTTATCCTTATTCAAATACGGTATGGTGACGCACCTCCCCGTCTGATCGTAGGTCCAGCGATGATAGCCGCACTGCAACTGCTCTCCGCATACCACACCAGCGTGCAGCGGCACTTGCCGATGTGCGCATCGATCCTCCAACGCGAACAGTGCGCCGCTTTCGGTTCTCACCAGAACGATAGGCTCGCCGGCAAAAGAGGCGCCGACCGGCTTTCCTTTCTTTACGTCCTTGGAACGACTGATTGGATACCAATAATCAGGGTGAATGCCGGTTTTCCTAAGATCTTGCGGCTTTTTCGAAACACTGGAATCCGCCTGGGCAGTGGTAATAACGGACATGGGTCTCCTCGACTCAGATGGCGTGTAATTAGTTGGTTAGGAAAGCTCTAACAAAGGCTCCTAAGTAATGCTAACAAACTCAAGCCGGCGCCGCTTGTTAGCGTACTCAACAGCCGTCGATTGGGTCAAACCCCAGAGCTGCCGCCCAGCTGGGATCTGCATAAAAACACGTCCCGCCCCTGCCTGCCAGCGCCTCCTGAGTAAAACTGATGAGATGATGACTTACCACACCGGTATTAATCAGATCCTCAACGCATCCGCGCGCATTCTGGCCAATTGCCAAAATGCGCGCTGATAATCACCCCCCAACGTGATTTCCACAGCACGCGCGCGAGGATGTTCATGCCCAACACGACATCCTTGGCCTTGACCTTTCGGGGGGTAATAGACGTTTGGGGTAAGTCATCTCCGTCTGATACGCAAAGCGCTCCAACAGATGATAAGGGATCATCCGCCTTACGGATACAACTGTGCCACATCTCAACCACGGTGCTATAAGGCATCTAAAACTGCAGGTTGGAGACGCGGGCGACATCATCGACCAGACGCTGCGCGTCCTGCAAGCGGCGGTACAGAGGGGTTCTCGGTAAGGCGTACAAGGAGATGGATCGTCAACATCGGGATCTGCGAGGCCCTAATGAACGCGAGCATATGATCCACTGTTGCGGACGTGTCAGTATCCAGCCCTAAGATGATGCCTGCCACCACCTCCATACCATGCACGTTCAGCTTTTGTACAGATTCGACGATGCGCTGTATCAGGTTCTGCTTCTTGCGCTTGACGCGCAGCGCCTGAGGCTCGGGCGTCTCGATGCCGCAGAAGACTGTATCGAATCCAGCTTCACGCATCTGCAAGAGCAGATCCTCCTGCTGCGAGATGTTGAGCGTGGCCTCGCAGGCGAAACGCAGCGGATAACTGCACCGCCTTTGGCAGTCGAGTAGATAAGCGAGCAATTCGCGCGCGGCCTTGCACTTGCCGATAAAGTTATCGTCCACGAAATATGCTGCGCCACGCGCCCCGGCGGTGAGGATGGCGTCTAACTCGGCGCCGATCTGCTCAGGTGTTTTCAGTCGCCGCCTGCGCCCGTAGAGCTCTGGGATATCGCAGAACTCGCATTGATAGGGGCAGCCGCTGCAGAATTGAATGCCTAAAAATAGCGGCGCAGATCGACCAGCTCATATGCGGGAATGGGAAAGTCTTCCAGCAGGGAGCCGCTCGGTCGTTGTAAAGCCAAATGCTTACGTGGCCTGTCTACATCTTTCAAGATATTCGATCAGTCCATCGGTAGCGTCACCCAACCCAATTCCCCGATGTGCAGCACGTCTACGCCCGGATAATACTCTGCACAACCCGATACCGACGGGCTGCCCAGCACCGTCAGTTTTCCGTGTTTATGCGTGGCTTCGTTGATCGCAACAATGCGGGCGCTGCGCATGACTGCCGCTCATGAATGCCGCGTCTGCCCAGAGGTAATCGGCCTCAGTCGGTGAACCCATGTTCTCATCGATCAAGTGCACCTGCCACTCGGCGGGCAGATATGCGGCGATCACCAAAAGCCCTTGCGGCGGCATGAACGCGCGTACGCCAGGCAAGAGAGGATAAGCGTGCTGAAAAGTGCCGAATGACGGTGCATAGCGAGGAAACACGCATAAGACGCGGCTTCGGTGCCTTGGGCGATAACGCGTATGGCGCTGCGGTGGATTCAACTGCGGCAACATAGCGATGCCTCCAAGGCGAGACTAGCAACTATGGAAAACCGCTTTCGCCAGTGCTGGCCCTACGCTGATCCGGATCGCAACTACTATGCCCGACGCTTATGTTTTTAGTTTAATTTCCTTTTTGTGCGCCTGTTAACAGGCCTCGCCAGCGGTATCGATATGCAAGCCAGGCGTATAAGGGCGCACCGATGGTCGCCGCCGCCAAGATCGGCTGCAGTAAATCTAACACCGCCGCCACGGGAATTAAGATCATGGCATCATCGGGATCGAAATGCGGCGTAGCCCGAATCTCGGCCGCGCGCGCCCCACGCAGTGCTTCCACATGCATTACGAACCGCAGAATGACAACTACCGCAGCACCCGCGATGATACCCATGGGGATGGCCGCCCATCCGAACAGACTAGTACGCAGGCCAATTCCGATGCCGACAAACACTAAGGCGTTACTCAAAGCGTCGCTGACAAGATCATATTGATGACCCCAGGGCGATGTCTTGCCGCTGATGCGCGCCAGCTCACCATCCGCGCGGTCCAATAACAACGAGAGGAGGAAACATGCCGCCGCATAGTATCGGGCCGTGGACCCACCCGCAGCAAACAGTGCTGCCGAGAGCAAGCCCGTGACTAACCGTGCAGTGGTGATGTGGTTGGGCGTGATGCGCGTATTGACTAAGGAACGTACGACGGTGCGCACGCTGCGATGCAGCCACGTGTCATGACTCATGCTATG
>DATACK010000119.1:0-1657 GCA_036259115.1 Gammaproteobacteria bacterium
GGCAGTTTCAGATCGGTCAGGCATAGGTCGAAGTGGCACTCTTGCAGTAGCTTCTTTGCCGCTTGCAGGTTGGCCGCCGCGTGCGTGTTCAGGGGCATGCGGTTGAGCGTAATCTCCAGCAATTCGCGGATATCAGCCTCGTCGTCAAGGATGAGCGCGGTTGGCAACCTGATACTCCTTGCTCGATTGAGTCCCTAGTTGCTGTCTCCTCGCGGAAAACCAAATGCGAAAACAACTGCCGCCACAAGGATTCGGCGCAACGCTCAAATCGCGCCGTGGGCCTGATACAGCTGGCACGCGATGAACAGGCCAAGCCCGGTACCTTGCGCGCTCGTGGTGTTAAACGGCTCGAACAACTGCGCCTGCAGCTCCGGCGTAATGCCGGGGCCGTGATCAATGACGTCCAGATACGCCGCGGAGCCGTCCTGAGGTTGAAAAAGCCTGCAAGAACCACGGCAGCCGCCCCGGCGACATCGCAGCCATATTTTAAGGCATTGAAACATAGAGTCCAAAACCCCCCTGATGCAGATGATTAGAATCCATGTGGATCTCGGTAGCTTCGGGCTCGACCTGGATCGTGGCTCAGTCGGGCTTGATACCATCGTCACGGCTGAATTGAGCGTAGAATTGCATGAGCCAGGTCTTGAGCAAGATACGTTCGGGATCGGGCTGTTCCCTGGGGGTAGAGGCGCAGTACGTTGCGGATGATCGCGTTCATACGCTGGGCTGCTCCTAGGTCATGCCCATCATACGCTGATCCGCGGGATCGGCTTGGGCGACTCGCCCAGTAATTGCGCGGTATGGCTGATGGCTCCAAGCGGATTACGGATCTCATGTGCGGTGCTGGCGGTCAGCCGGCTTAAAGATGCCAATTTGGTTTCTTGAATCTGACGGTTGATCTCGACGGTATCTTCGATGTAAAAATCACCGCGTCGCGGTCCTCGCCGCGGGCATCGACCCGCATGAAACGCGCCTGCAAGAGCGTGGCGCGGCCGTGATTTAGCCTCTGCGGCAGCGCGCTATTGTCCTGCGAGGGGCGCCGTTTTAAAAACAGGCGATAGAGCGGATAGGAGATTTCCTTGAGGTTAACGGTTTATTGGCCGCCGTGTAACCCAGCAGCGACCGCGCCGCTCGATTAATGAGATGAATTTTGGCCCCATTGTCCACCACCACGATGCCGTACTGCTTGCGGTTGACGATGAGCCCATTGGGCTCGGCCATATTGGCCACGCCGCGCGGCAAGCGCCTAATTCTATGTGGTCCGTTGGGCGAGCATCGTGGCAAGCCAGGCGGTCAGAAACAGCGATGCGCCGAGCAGGCCGGTCTGGGTATAGCTGGTCGTCTCAAGCTATTGTGCAGATCGGCGTAGAACTCCCCGCGCAGCAGCGCCAGCGCGCCGAGCGGCCGCGCGTTAAGAAACTCGCGCCGGCGAGCGGGTGATCAATCAGCATGCCCAGCTTGCTGCTGGCACCGCCACTTGTGTATACCAGCAAGGTGATCGCGCAGACGTCGATCAAGGCCCGTGCATAGACTTGTAGCGCAAAGCCTGGCCAGCACTAGTGACTGGGCACGCCGAGCGTCAGTGAAGAAAAGACATACGAGGCACTCGCCAGGATGAACAACCGCAGATTGTGCTTGCCCAACAAATCAATCCCAC
>DATACK010000120.1:0-3869 GCA_036259115.1 Gammaproteobacteria bacterium
GACGTGCAAATCATCACGCTACCGCCAACATCGGCTGCATTGCACCGCGCGCGGGGAATCTCTGCTACCGCGTGGGTTATCGACGGCGATACGCTTGAGATTGCCGATACACAGATTCGGCTATACGGTATAGACGCCAACTAAAAGCAGCAGTATTGCGTAGGTACATTCAAGCAGCGGTGGCCATGCGGGCAAGGGGCCGCGGCGGTGCTACGCGATCACATCGGCCCATGGCTTGTGCATTGTGAGTCTCGCGATAAAGATCATTACGGTCGAACCATCGCGGTATGTCATGTGGGTGCTTTAGACCTCAATACGTGGATGGCTAGTCAGGGTTGGGCCGTTGCATATACCTGCTACGCGCCAGATTACGTCGAGCAAGAAAAAGAGGCACGCAGCCTAAAAAGAAATATCTGAAGCGGGGATTTTGTCCCGCCAGCTTCATACTGACGTGCCAATGCGACCAAGAGTATAGATAGGCTTGTACCTACCTAACATGAGTGATGTGCTTCGTCTCAATTCGATACAATCGTAAGCCGCGTCATGAGCGCACTGCTTTCTTCGGTTGATAATTTCCAGCCGGCCAGCGCAGGCTGACGGCCAAGCGATTCCAGCCGTTGATCGCGATGACCGCCATGGTCAAGTTGGCCGAATACTGATCATCGAAATGTTGCTGTGCTTGTTCGTACACTGCATCCGGCACGGGGTCTTAGGCTACCAAGGCCATCGCCTCCGCCTAACGCCAGCGCGGCGCGTTCTCGATTACTGTAGTAAGGCGCTTCACCCCACGCACTCAAGCCATAGTACCGCTGTTTACTCTCTCCCATCGCTCGCGTGTCTTTCGCGTGCATGTCGATGCAAAAGGCGCAGCCGTAGATCGGTAAGGAGCGTAACTTAATAAGCTCAAGCAGCTTGTGTTCAAGCCCACATTCGTCCACGTATTGTTGCACAGTCCGCATGACCTTTTTCGGGCCGGCAGGCATGTCGCGATAGTCGATTCGCGCTTGCATCTTTGCTCTCCTGTAGCCAGTCATGCTGGCCTAAAAAAAGGCCTTGGAGCCGGGTGGAGCCAACGAGCGAATGCATGGATCTTCGAAGTTCCGCCGGCCAAACCAGGATTTTAAAACGACGATTCCGCTGCTTCAGAAGTCTTAATCGATCGAGTGGCGCCTCAATTTTCATCCCGAGTCTTGTCTTGAACCTTGTCCCGAGCAGAAGCGAGGGAGCTTCTAAGAGAGCTTGCGAGGAACCTTTCTTATTCATAATCATAGGATCTCTCAGGGGCTTAGCGTCTTCGAAATGACAGAATTTCGATTGAAGCTTGGAAACTGAGACACTGTCATCCAGCGGCGTCTATATGCAGCCTGATATGCTATTGCGATACGCATCGAAGATCGGCTGGTGTGCTTAGGTCAAGGTTATGAGTGATGGAGGCTTTGTGAAGTACAATGCTTTCGCCGCCGGATAACCGGGTATACTGGCGCACGTGACGGCGCCAGCAGTCTAGAACAGATCCGCGCGAATCATGACGGCATACGGATTTACACTCTTCGATACGACGATCGGCCGCTGCGGCATCGTGTGGAGCGTGCGCGGCATCGCCAGTGTTCAGCTCCCGCAGGCGCGCGAGCGCGACACGCGTGCGCGCATACTCCAGCGCTTTCCGAACGCGCACGAAGCGTCGCCACCATCCGACGTGAAGCACGCAATCGATGGCATCGTCGCGCTGCTGTGCGGGGAGGCGAGCGATCTCTCCGGTATCGTGCTCGATATGGCGGGTGTGCCGCCGTTTTACCGCCGCGTCTACGAGATCGCGCGCGCAATTGCGCCGGGTGCGACGCTCTCATACGGCGATGTGGCGCTTAGGCTTGGCGCGCCCGGTTCGGCGCGTGCCGTAGGGCAAGCCTTGGGGCGAAATCCATTCGCGATTGTCGTGCCGTGTCATAGAGTGGTCGCGGCCAGTGGTAAGCTTGGCGGCTTCTCTGCGAACGGCGGCATCACGACAAAGCTTCGCCTGCTCTCGATTGAAAGCGCGCAAGTGAATGATCCGCTCTTCGAAGGCGACAGCGCACGTGGCTTTGATCCTGGCATCGCTATCGAACACCTGCGCGCATCCGACACGGCGCTCGCGCGCGTCATCGGCACCGTTGGGCCCTTTCGTATGCGGCTCAAAAGAACGCCGAACATCTTCGTCGCGCTCACGGAGGCGATTGTCTATCAGCAGCTCACGGGCAAGGCCGCGGCGACGATCTTTGCGCGTTTGTGCACACTCTTTCCGCATCGCTATGATAGCCCCACGGCGGAGCAAATCCTGCGTGTCTCCAACGAAAAGCTCCGCGCCGTCGGCCTCTCGCGTTCCAAGCTGCTCTCGCTGCGCGACCTCGCGCAGAGAACGGTCGAGGGCAAGCTCCCCACCCTCGCCGAGGTTTACCGCATGGAGGACGAGGCGATCATCGAGCGCCTCACTGAAGTGCGCGGTATCGGCCGGTGGACTGTGGAGATGCTGCTCATCTTTCATCTTGGCCGCGCCGACATACTGCCTGTGGATGACTACGGCATTCGCAAAGGCTTCGCCATTGCCGTCAACAAAAGTGAGCTGCCGACGCGCAAGGAAGTCGAAAAGCGCGGCGCGCGATGGAGGCCTTACCGCTCGGTGGCCAGCTGGTACTTATGGCGCGCGGTGGAACTGGCGAGAAGATAGCTCGTTTGTGCAGTACCGGCTCTGTGGCTGGGCTTTTTCAAATATCTTGAGGCGACGGCTGACTCTGATTTAGGGGGCAAAGCTATATAGCCAAAGCTCAAGCTACCCCCGGACTACGGGAGAAACAAGGGACATTCACGGCCGGTCAGCTGCAGCGAGAGGCTAGGCACATCAGATGAGCCTGTCCCAGTCTTGAACGTAGTGAAGACGTGCCCAAAGAATTGTGTTGATGATTCTGATACCAGAGTGGGTGTCATAAATCGCATACATAAACAAAGGCACGGCAAAAAGATGAAATGTGCCGTTGCTAGGATTCGAGCAACTTCATGTTGCCCAAAGCAATTGACAGCGCTGATGCAAAGTGCTGCATACTTAACAACAGTAGCGAGCAAGAAGAACAATGCCGCGCGGAAGAATCTCTCGCCACCGTAGTTAATATAGTCGCTTGTTCCACTCTCTAAATCGACAGTTGCTGACATCCCGAAGCACAGGCTGCCAGTGCACCGGATATAGCCATCGATGCATCGATGATACCTGTCGTGTCGCTATTGAAATTGACTAAGATAATGATTGCGTACGCGATGCCAATAAAGAAGGCTGGAAAGACAGAACCTTCCCTAATAAGCCACAGCAGCTTTTCTCTCATCTGGCTCGTAGATTGCCTAACGCCTAAGCTCAGCCGCCAGCCATGAATGTTTGTGCAGAGCGAGTTCTCTAACGGCTTAGCTGCAGCGCCGAGTTCGCTGATACAAGAGCCGTGCTATCCCGGCTCTTTGCCAGTGGTGAGCCAATATGCGCAGGCAGAGCCCAGTTGCTCCACGGCACGCGCTTCATACTCTGCGACCTCTTGCGCCGTCAGCGTGTTCATCCACCGACCGTTGACACCTTGGTTAATGAACACCTCCGCCCCCGCATCCCAAGACACCCCACCAAGGGGTACGCTCTTGGTGGCGTTCTTCTTCATCCAATCGAAGGAACAGTGTTCAACAATCGCCTGCCATCTTGACTCGTCGATTGGGATGTCCAGAAACGCGGCAATCCAGCGTATCTGCCCCGGCATGTCGCGCTTCAGATTGGCGAAATGCAAGAGCATCACATTGGGTAACCTCCGGATCTCCCACCAGCTACGCACATTCTCCCAGAAGGGCCAGAAGGGATGGCCATTGCC
>DATACK010000121.1:0-2899 GCA_036259115.1 Gammaproteobacteria bacterium
CTTGCGTGCGAGCTGGATCGGGTTGCGCACGCGTTCAACCGCCGCGACTGCGCCCGCCTTGAGTCCTGCACCTTGCATGATCGAGGCGTCCAACTGTACCTTGCCTTCGGCATTAAGCGTTGCGCCGGTGCCCGCATTGAAGGTTGGATTATCCTCCAGAACCGTGACCGCAGCGACCACCGCGTCCAACGACTCACCGCCGGAATCAAGCACGCGCCAGCCGGCCAGCGCCGCATCCCGGCACCCGGTAAGTACAGTTTCGATATGTTCTTCTCGCAGTGCGCCAGCGCCGCCGTGAACGATGATCACAGGTTGTCGCACGAATGCAATACTCTGAAGCTTATCAACGCGCTTTGTCAGCCTCTGGCATGACATCGCATTTGAACGGCGCATGATACAGGTACCCATTGGGTCAGTCGATATAACGTCGATAGAACTCCCTTGCCTCGGGCAAAACGTTAACTCTACAAGCAATCCATAACGAACTGTCAGCGCCGGCACCTTCGAAAGACGTCATTCCGGCGGGACTAATAGCGCGTTGCCTTTTATGCTAGCCTAACGTTCACTCGGATCAGTCAACATGCGTGTCACGGAAAAGGTAGACAAAGACATCACCCTTACCAAGGTCGCCGAATCCGCGCGCGCGCTTTCATGGTCCGCATACGCAAGCCGCCGAGCAGTTCGCACGCGCGTATTTCGCCGGTGTAGCGGCCGAAGATCTGCAAGGCAGAAGTTCCGAAGACCTTTATGGGGCTGTGCATTCGCATTGGCAGTTGGTGCGTCAACGCAAGTTGGGCGTGCCGAACATACGCGTCTATAACCCGAACAAACAAGAACATGGCTGGCAGTCTCCGCATACGGTGGTCGAGATCGTCACGGACGACATGCCGTTTCTAGTCGACTCGGTCAGCATGGAGCTGAATCGCCACGGTCTGACGATTCACCTGATCATTCATCCTGTCATGCGGATGCAGCGCAACGTGCACGGCGAGGTGACGGAGGTATTCGCATCCGAAGTTGACGGCGACGGTACGGCCGAGGCCATGATGCACTTCGAGGTGGATCAAGAGAACGATCCGGCCAAGTTGGCGACGCTTCGCACCGATCTCAAAAGGGTGCTGAGCGACGTGCGCGCGGTGGTGGAGGACTGGCCACGTATGCGCATGCGCTTGCGCAAAATCGTATCGGTGCTGAAGAGACAGCCGTTGCCGGTGTTTGATGATCAGGTCGCCGAAGCGATCGATGTGCTGCGTTGGATCGACAACCATCATTTTACGTTTATCGGCTTCCGCACCTTCGATCTGGTAGAAAAAGATGGTGATTTATTGCTGCGCCTGGTGCCGGGATCAGGCCTGGGCATCTTCCGCGGCATCGATGATGAAAGCAGCATTCTGATCCCACCGCACCTGCATGCCGTTGTCCGCGCCCGTGAATTGCTTATCATCACCAAGTCGACCGCGCGCTCAACTGTGCATCGCCCTGCGCATTTGGACCACGTGGGCATTAAGCGTTTCGACGATGATGGCAACGTGATCGGCGAGTGGCGCTATCAGGGTCTTTATTCGTCACTGGCCTACAGCACGCGGCCAAGCGACATTCCACTGCTCAAGCGCAAGGTAGCCAAGGTGATCGAGCGCGCCGCATTCGCGCCTGATAGTTACGACGGCAGGACCCTGCGCAATATCCTCAATTACCTGCCGCGCGACGAGATGTTTCAAGCGTCGGTGGACCAGCTCTATGAGATCGCCATCGGTATCCTGAATCTGCAAGAACGTGCGCGGCTGAAGCTGTTTGTCCGTTGTGATATCTACGGACGGTTTGTCAGCGCGTTGGTGTTCGTGCCGCGCGACCGCTACAGCAAGACCTTGCGGCTGCGTTTTCAGGACATATTGATACGGGCTTTTAGTAGCCTGAGTTCGGAGTTTGACGTGCAGTTCTCCGAATCGGTGCTGGCGCGGGTGTATTTCATCATCCGCACACCGCGGAATGCCACTGTGGACTGTAACGTAGCCGACCTGGAGGCACGTCTGGCCGAGGCCATGCTGTCCTGGGAAGATCGGCTGCGGATGACGTTGATCGAGCAATTCGGCGAGACGCGCGGCGGCGAACTGTGGCGCCGTTATCACCAGGCGTTTCCGGCCGCGTATCAAGAGGATTTCTCCGCGCCCGCCGCAGTGATAGACATCAAGCACCTAGAGGAGATCGGCGGCGCCAGGCCGTTGATCACCCAGCTATATCGCCCGTCTGAAGGCCCCGAGACGGTGCTGCGCTTCAAGGTGTATGGACGGGGTGAGCCGCTGGCGCTGTCGGACGTGCTTCCAATCTTAGAGCACATGGGCCTGAGGGTATTGGCCGCGCGGCCTTATGAGATCGAACCCCATGGGACGGCCTCACGCTGGATCCTCGACTTCGACATGACCACCGCGCATGGGCTGGATGTGGCGCTGCTGGATGTAAGAGAGATCTTCCAAGACGCGTTCACGCGCATCGTGGCGGGCGAGATCGAGAACGACGGCTTCAATCGCTTGGTGCTTGCAGCAAGGCTCAATTGGCACGAAATCGTGGTATTGCGCGCGCTGTGCAAATATTTACTGCAGACGTCCCTGCCACTGAGCCAGGCCTATATGGAACAAAGCCTCGCCAACAACGCACCTATCGCGCGGCGGCTGGTGGAATTATTCAAGGCGCGTTTCGGTCCCGCCTTACGGGCGCAGGCTGCACAGGCGATCGCCGAGCTTAAGGCGCAGATCGAACAGGGCTTAGAGACGGTCGCAAGCCTGGATCAGGACCGTATCCTGCGTAGCTTTCTGGCCGTCATCATGGCCGGACTGCGTACCAATTACTTTCAAAAAGACGCAGACCGCCAATCTGGCAAAGGCTACGTGGCGTTCAAGCTCGA
>DATACK010000122.1:0-2641 GCA_036259115.1 Gammaproteobacteria bacterium
GCATCGTACTCGAGCGCCACCTGGCAGTACAAATCAACATGAAAATCTCGACGTGATATATATAAGCTGACGTTTTTCGTTCAGCACCGTGACAGTCATAATAAAACTAGCGCCTATAGCTCATGCGTTAACATGTAGCCGGGGGATGTCTCGCTTTAAAGAAAAGCTGCGTTCTTTGATCTCGCCCGTATGACTATCTACGTCCCGTATCATGCTAAGCAAGTGCACGCACTTGACATGCGTACCTGCGACATCCAGCCGTGGGCAGGTGGTGTCAGCAGAATCATCTCAGCAGAGGGCATGAGCACATCACCAATTGGGCAGTCTGAACGGTCATCGGAATATTGCCGCCTCATCTTTGCCGTGCTTGGCATTGAAAGGACAATGATCGAGTTTGTATCGCTCGCTGTCTGGTAGGTGCGCGAGCGTGGCCGACATGGCTCGAGGCTCAAGTAACAAAAAGCCCTACAGCGGGGCAGGGCTTCGAAGTGCCACCGCAAGGGCCGTAATCCCCGGCGCCGTGGTACACACTGGAACAGGCAGTGCATACATGAACAAGCGTACCACCTGTTGATGTCGATTAAAGGTCGGGTTCGATGGATTTCGAGTGGAAGGTTTGCCGGCGGATGTAGAGCAAATCACAAAATTGATGCGACACATGTACCGAGCCCGATCGGCACCGCTGCGTTGTTAAGCGTCCTGTTCGGTGGCGGCGTGTTCAAGTATCGCTTATCGAAACTATTGTGCTAGGTGAGCAAATTCTGCGAGCTCGCTTGTGCCGCGCAGGCCTCGCCCAGTGCATGTTTCAGCTTACACAAGGTCGGTGCCACTAAATGGTAGTACGCGCCGGCTTGCCCCGTGGCATGCGTGCGGGCCTCTCGCGCGTACATCCCAATTAGCCAGCGCGTGCTAGCGATCCATTCCACGTCCTGCCTCCGGTAAGCATGCCGCGCACTGCGCACACCCGGCGGCCAGAGCAATCCACCCCTTGAATCGACTTATCAGGCCAGCCGTGTGGCGCCAGGTCGCCGGCCAACAGCTGCGCCAAGGCCACGATCGCCGCCAAGGGCCCCAATTGTTGACAGCGCCGGCTGATGCGGCAGAAACCGATGAGCTGTTCAGAAGTGATACACAGAGCGCCCGCGCTCGGCCCACTCGTGACATCGATGCGCATACAAGCTCCAAAATCGCTGGAGGCCAGCGGATCAACGGCTTAGAGTGGGCGCGGGATCTGAGATCGAGCGTGGGATCACACATGCACGCGTGTACGCTTACGCGGCAGCGGTGTGATCGTAGCCACGGCGACTGCGGGCATGGACTGCTCCGGCGCAGCGCGTTGATCGAGCTGGCGCGCTGCCTGACGGGGATCCAATGCCGGCTCATCGAGCGCGGTGGCTAATTCTTTCAGCAGGGAAGATCGGTGGGATCGAGTTCGTCCAGTTTCTTGAAGATACGCCTGAGCGCCTGCGGCAATTTGACATAATATACATTATGCGAAGTCCAGCTGTCATATGTGCTATGCGTCGGCATCATCTATGTACAGTCTTATGCATATGGCATAGGGCTTGCTGCCTCAGTCTGAGCATTAACGGCCTGTGTGAGTCTAAGGATAATAAGTGCCTATAAGTGCCTAACGCTGGATTTTAACAAGCCCGCGGACTGATAATTCACCATTCAACTTATAAGGAGGCCATCTATGGTTACAGAATCTGACAACAAGACCACCGAAAAAGTCGCGAAGGCAGCGCATGAGGCCATCGACAAGATAGCTGCGAGCGCCGATCAGGTTGAAGCCCGAATCAGACAAACCGCTGCCGAGGCGCAAAGCAACATACAAGAGCGTGCCGATCGCGCGCAGCGTATGTCTGAGGACGTCATCACTAACGTGCAAAATTATGTCTACGAGCATCCAATCGCCTCGATTACCATGGCGTTCGCGGCGGGAATCGTATTCTCCACATTGCTGCGACGCTAAGCCGCGGCTAAGCGACCACGATCATGGCACGCGAGGAGTCCTACGCGGAGACGTCCACAGCATCTGAACAGGCACAACAGCGCTCAGAGCACGGCGATGCAACGCCGAGCTTGGCTCATCTGGTGCGGGCAATCGCGGCCTTCATAGGCGATGCGTTGAGGCTATTCGCACTCGAGGGTCGGCTGGCGGTCGTAAGCCTGATTGTCATGCTGGCCGCCGGCATCTGCGCCGCGGTAATGGTGATAAGCGTTTGGCTGCTTTTGATGGGGACAGTCGCGGCAGCTCTGGTGGTCGCTGGATGGCCGTGGGTAGGCATATTGCCTTTGATCGCTGTCGCCAACCTGGTATTGGCGCTAATATGCTGGCTGGTGATTCGCCATTTCAGCGGTAATTTGCTATTCACGGTGAGTCGGCGCAGCTTGCAAGCGAAAAGTAATTACCCCTCCAATGATTAGAACATTGATTGGCCTTAGGCGGCAAATTTTGCACCAAGAAACAACGCTGGCCACGCAGCGGCGCGACCTGACTTTGCGATATCATGATCTAAAGGCCCATTATCGCCGCCGGCTGTCCTCGCCAACAGCGCTGGCGACTAGCCTTGCCGCCGGCCTGATAGTCGGAACCTTGCGTGCGCGACCACAGCGCGTGCGCGAGACCACCGCCAAA
>DATACK010000123.1:0-6705 GCA_036259115.1 Gammaproteobacteria bacterium
GGCCTTAACCGGCTTAGCCACCCGTGTCGGCTTTGCGCCGGTTGCCTCAGGTGCCTTCTGTGTGGGCACATTCGCTGTGTCTGTTTTGTTGGTCTGCGCAATCCTCTTCCCAGATGACGCCCGGACTGGCCGTATCTTGCGTGGAGTCTCGTTTGCCGACGCCGGCGGTGCTTCGTTTAGGCGAGCAGCCCGAGCTGCTCCGTCCCGTGGTCCAGGTCTGGAGGAGGGCTCAGACTGGATAATAGGCGTCTCAGAAGGCTTCTTAAACGTGTACTCAGGCTCCGGTGGAACACTCATATCCAGCGTCGCCGGCTTTTTGCGTTCAGCATTATCGAATAACATGGGGATGAAAATCACGGCCAGCGCCACGATCACCGCCGCGCCGATAAGACGTTGCTTAAGTGAGGTTTCCACGGATAACACCTGCCGTATGGTAGTTATAAGGCTGGGGGTCTGCTATTCTCGATTATGAGAATCGCGTAGGACGACTTGTGGCGCCGATTATACGTGCAACGCCAGCACCTCCGCCACGGTAAATGCCGAACCAAATACCACGACGCGATCATCAGCGCGCGCTGCATCGCAGGCTGCATAGTAAGCCTGTGCCACGCTATCGAAACACCGGATCGACCTGTCGAATCTGGCTCGAAACAACGCCCGTAACTCATCAACCGGCAATGCACGCTCCGAATGATTCGGAGCCAGATACCAGCGATCGACCAGATCTTCGATCGCAGCCACCATGCTTGCCGCATCCTTATCCGCCAGCACCGCGAATACCGCTAGCGTGCGTCCAGCGGTTGGCATCGCGCGCAATGTGGAGGCCAACACTTTGGCGCCGGCCGGATTGTGCGCGACATCCACGATAGTCTCCACTGGGCCGGGCAGTCGCTGAAACCGACCCGCCAGCGTAACCTTCCGTAAACCCGCGCGCACGTGGTTCTCATCGATAGGCAATTGATTGCGCAGGAGTGACAGACTCATCAACACACTGGAGGCATTCTGTAGCTGTATCTCGCCCTCCAATGCTGGCAATGGCAATTGCCCGTACTCGAGATTTTTGGTGCGCCATGCCCACCCTCTTTCCTCGCGCCGATAGCTAAAATCGGGTCCCAATTGATAAAGTCGGGCGTTTATTGCCGTAGCGTGCGCGGCGATGCTCGCTGGTGGATCAGGATCGCCGCAAACCGCGGGCGCATACGGGCGCATGATGCCGGCCTTTTCAAAGCCAATCGCTTCACGATCAGTACCCAACCATTCGGTGTGATCGAGATCGATACTGGTTATCACAGCGACATCGGGGTCTTGCACATTGACGGCATCCAGCCTTCCACCCAGCCCCACCTCTAGGATTGCCACGTCAAGACGACTCTGTGCAAATATAGTCATCGCCGCCAGGGTGCCGAATTCAAAATAGCTGAGAGTGGTTGCGCCTCGCGCGGTATCGATCTGTGCGAAAGCCTGACATAATGTGTCGTCAGAGGCGGCTTCCCGCTGCACGCGCACCCTTTCGTTGTAACGCAGGAGATGCGGCGAGGTGTAGCTGCCGACGCTATAGCCTGCCTCGATCAAAATCGATTCCAGCATCGCAACGCTGGAGCCCTTGCCATTGGTACCAGCGACCGTAATGATCCGGTGCGGGGGCCGAGTGAGATCGAGCCGCTTCGCCACTTGACTCACCCGCTCGAGTCCCAGCTCGATCGTATGCGGATGTAGCGCCTGCTGCCAGTTTAGCCAGTCTTCGAGTTTTTGGAAGCGCACCTTTAAGCGAGAGCAGGTGGTTAGCGCCCGTTATACCGTTTTCTGTGTGGACGCTTCAGTATCTAGCATCTCAGACGGCGGTGCGGCGTCTGCGACCGTTTGCCGCGCAGCGTACTGCGTGAGCATAGACAGCAATGCCGCGATGCGATCGCGCATCTGCCGCCGGTCGACGATCATGTCAATAGCGCCGTGTTCGAGCAGAAACTCCGCGCGCTGAAATCCTTGCGGCAAGGTCTCACGCACGGTCTGCTCAATGACGCGAGGCCCGGCGAAGCCGATCAACGCATTAGGCTCGGCGATATGGATATCGCCCAACATGGCGAAGCTCGCCGACACACCACCCATGGTGGGATCCGTCAGCACGGATATGAACGGAATGCCGCGCTCGGCCAGGCGTCCGAGTGCAGCGCTGGTCTTGGCCATTTGCAACAGCGAGGTCAATGCCTCCTGCATGCGCGCGCCGCCGCTGGCCGCAAAGCAAACCAGCGGAACGCCTTCGTCTAGACAGGCGTTGACGCCACGTACGAAGCGCTCCCCGACCACCGAGCCCATCGAACCACCCATAAAATCGAACTCGAACGCCGCCGCAACCAATAGCAAGCCCTTAACCTGCCCACGCATGATCACCAAGGCGTCTTTCTCGCCGGTAACCTTTTGAGCGGCGGCCAATCTGTCCTTGTATTTCTTTTCATCACGGAATTTGAGGAAGTCCACCGGCTGCAGGTCTGCGCCGATCTCGACCCGCGGCTCCTTATCCAGGAACACATCCAAACGCCTGCGAGCGCTGATGCGTCGGTGATGGCCACATTTGGGACACACATCCAGATTACGCTCCAGCTCCGCTCGGTACAGAATGGCGTTGCACTCCTGGCATTTATCCCACAGCCCCTCCGGCACATTGCGTTTATTGTTGTTGCCTTCCGTGCGGATGCGCGAGGGCATCAACTTTTCAAACCAACTCATGTGTCCGCCCCACAGTACTTGCGATTAAGCGGCTTTATAGCGCATATTCGCCGACTTGAACATTGATGTGTCGTGTGTCCATCGCCTTGCGCATCCCGCGCAATAGCGCCGCGACACTCACCTCTGCTGCCTTAGGATCATTGGCATTACTGGCAATGCGTTCCACCACTGCGCTACCGACCACTACTGCGTCAGCCACTTTCGCCATGCGCGCGGCGGATGCAGCATCTTTAATTCCGAACCCAACGCCAATCGGCACCTTTGCACACGCGCGAATTTCAGTCAGCTTGCGTTCCACCGCCGCGATATCCAACGATGCGGAACCGGTGACGCCTTTCAGTGAGACATAGTATATAAACCCACGCGCTGCAGCACAGATGGTTTTGATCCGTTGCTCTGTGGTCGTGGGCGCAAGTAGAAAAATGGGGTCGATGTCGGCTGCGCTGAGTGCTTCAATAAGTTCTGAAGCCTCCTCAGGCGGCAGATCCAGAGTCAATAACCCATCTATATCCGCTTTGGCCGCGGCTTGCGCGAACGGCCGATAGCCCATGATCTCGATAGGATTTAAGTATCCCATCAAGATCACAGGCGTTTGCCGATCACGCGCACGAAAGGCTTCCATCAGCTCAAGCATACGACGCAGATTCATTCCGTGTTTGAGCGCACGCTCATTGGCCGCTTGAATGACTGGTCCGTCAGCCATAGGATCAGAGAATGGAATGCCGAGTTCGATAAGATCAGCTCCGGCGGCGACCATGGCGTGCATCAACGGCACCGTAGCACGCGGATGCGGATCACCGGCCGTGAGGTACGGAATCAAGGCCTGGCGCCCCTGCGCCTTTAAGTGCTCAAAACGCGCAGTAATGCGGCTCATAGTTTGATCCCTTGGCGACGCGCAACCGTGTCAATATCCTTATCACCGCGGCCGGACAGGTTCACGATGATGCGCTGCGCCGGGCTCATGTCAGCGGCGAGTTTGGCCGCGAAAGCCAGCGCATGACTGCTCTCCAGCGCAGGAATGATGCCTTCGATGCGAGTGAGAGCGTGAAACGCAGCAAGTGCCTCATCGTCGGTAATCACCACATAGCGTGCGCGCCCAGTATCTTTGAGCCAGGCATGTTCCGGCCCCACGCCCGGATAGTCCAGGCCGGCTGAGATCGAATGCGTATCTTGTATCTGGCCGTCAGGGTCCTGCATCAGATACGTGCGATTGCCGTGCAGCACGCCGGTTTTGCCGGCGCACAACGAGGCCGCGTGCTTACCGGTGCTAAGACCTGCGCCCGCCGCTTCCACCCCATATAGCGCGACCTCGGAGTCATCGAGGAAGGGATAGAAAAGTCCCATCGCATTAGAGCCACCGCCGACACAAGCCACTAAAGCGTCCGGCAGGCATCCCGTTTGCGCAAGACATTGCGCGCGTGCTTCACGCCCAATTACCGCTTGGAAATCGCGCACCATAGCCGGATACGGGTGCGGACCGGCGACCGTGCCGATGATGTAGAATGTATCGTCGACGTTGGTGACCCAATCACGCAGGGCCTCGTTGAGGGCGTCTTTCAAGGTGCGCGAACCCGAGTTGACAGGCACCACCTCCGCGCCTAACAGGCGCATGCGAAATACATTAGGCGCCTGGCGTTCAATGTCATCGGCGCCCATATAAACCACACACTCAAATCCCAGCCGTGCCGCGACCGTGGCGGTCGCGACCCCGTGCTGGCCCGCGCCGGTCTCAGCAATGATGCGCGTCTTGCCCATGCGCTTAGAAAGCAACGCCTGGCCGACCGTGTTGTTGACTTTGTGCGCGCCGGTGTGGTTTAAGTCTTCACGCTTCAAGAAGATCTGCGCGCCACCGAGTTTTTCGCTCCAGCGGGAGGCCAGATACAAAGGGCTGGGACGGCCAACATAGTTGGCGAGATCGGCATTTAACTCCGCCTGGAAATCTGCATCATCGCGAAACTTTTCATAAGCCAGCTGTAAAGCTTGCAAGGGTTCCATTAAAGTCTCAGCCACGAAGCGGCCGCCATAAGGTCCAAAATGCCCGTTGGTATCCGGCAGCTTATCCAGGCGTGAGCCCTGGACTTTAGTCTTGATTACAGTCGACACGCTTAACCTCGTCGATAAAGGCCTTGATTTTAGCAGCGTCCTTGATGCCCTTGGCCGTCTCTACACCGCTGCTCACGTCTACTGCGTAAGGTTGCGTCTTGCGCACAGCCTGTGCGACGTTGCCAATGTCTAGTCCGCCCGCCAAGATGAGCGGCCGCGATGTTCGTGCAGGCACTCGCGCCCAGTTTAGCGTTATGCCCAGACCACCGGCCTGACCCGGATAATGACTGTCCAGCAAAAAGCCCGCGGCCTCGCGATATCGGGCCATGTATTGCGCGACGTCAATGTGCGCGCCCATTGCAATGGCCTTAATATAAGGCCGCCCGAAACTTGCACAGATCGCCGGCGATTCCTCACCATGGAACTGCAACATATTAAGCGGCACGCAGGCCAGGATCTCCCGCACAAAGGCCACATCGGCATCCAGAAATACGCCGACGCAGGCCACGAACGGCGGCGTGGCGGCGACAATCAGGCGCGCTTGATCAATAGAGATCGCGCGAGCGCTGGCAGAATAAAACACCAGGCCAATAGCGTCAGCGCCTAAAGCGCCCGCGGCGGCCGCGTCTTCAGCCCGAGTGATGCCGCATATCTTGATCCGGGTACGCACTAAAGTGGCTCTAGGGCATTCACATACTGTCTTGCTGGGACCGCTATGATAACCCGCAGCGGCTGCCGCAATCGATACTATTATCCTGTCAACAGTAACGCGGTGGAATAAACTCGTCGGATAAAGCAAAACATTGCGCATAGGCGATATGTACCAAGTACAGCCCATCGGGGGGCGCAGTAATGCCGCCGCGCACGCGGTCGCGCAGCCGCAACAGCTCCGCCGCCCAGCTTACGGGCCGCTCACCGGCACCGATGGTCATCAATACACCGGCGATATTCCGCACCATATGGTACAGAAAGGCATTAGCATGGATATCGATGTAAACATAGTCATGCTCGCGAGTTACATTCAATTCATGCACGGTGCGCACTGGACTTTTTGCCTGGCAGGCCAGCGCCCTGAAAGTCGTAAAATCATGCTCGCCGACCAAGTGCGCGGCCGCTTGCCGCATACGGTTTTCGTCGAGCAGCCGATGTTGCCATGTGACTTTGGCACGCAGCACGGCGGGGCGTACCCAACGATTTAGTATCACGTACCGATACCGGCGCGAAATCGCGCTGAAGCGGGCGTGGAAATCTTCTGCAACCGGTTGCGCCCAAGTCACCGCGATGTCGCGCGGAAGATTCGCGTTGGCTCCTAACACCCAAGAGCGCATCCGACGCAGCGCCTGTGTGTCAAAATGCACAACCTGGCCGACTGCGTGCACGCCGGCATCAGTGCGCCCGCCGCAGATGACTTTAATGGGATGATCGGCGACCTTTGACAGCGCGGTTTCTAAGGTATCCTGCACTGTGCGTGCACCCCGCTGCGACTGCCAGCCGTTGAATTCGGCGCCTTCGTACTCCAGTCCCAGCCCGATCCTCATGTCATGCGCACAAGACAACGGCTACGGCTAATCCGACGGTAATCGCGCTCAAGGCAATCCAGTCGCGTAGTGCAGGCCGCCGATCTATCGTCAGGTCGATCTCGATGAGCTCCGCACGATCGGCCTCATCCAGCACGGCCTCGACTATTGCCACAGCATGGTCGACGATGTGCCGTAGACGCGGCGACTGATCATCTTCAGCCCGCGTCCACAGGACGAGCTTATGCTGTACAGCCGGCACCGTCTCCAGCACTAAAGCCAAGCGCACGGCCAGACGCTCCGGCTTGAAGCCTAACCACGATAAGGGCTTAACCAACCAGTAGATACCCTGCATTAACCGTGCACGGCCCGTGGTCCGCACCAACCAATGAACCAGGCTTAAGATCACAATCAGCACCGC
>DATACK010000124.1:0-11967 GCA_036259115.1 Gammaproteobacteria bacterium
GCCTGGCTAGATTATATGCAATTCGCGCCAAATCTCATCTACGCGACGTTTCACGCTTTTGCTCATTGCAATGGGGCGACCCCAAGTACGCGCGGTTTCGCCTGGCCATTTGTGTGTGGCATCCAAACCCAGCTTAGAACCCAGACCTGCGATGGGCGAAGCGAAATCGAGGTAATCGATCGGCGTATCTTCGATGATCACCGTATCTCGCGCGGGATCCATACGCGTGGTTATCGCCCACACCACATCCTTCCAGTCCCGCGCGTTGATATCATCGTCGGTAACGATGACAAACTTGGTGTACATGAATTGACGCAGAACTGACCATATACCCATCATCACGCGCTTGGCGTGGCCGGCATATTGCTTTTTTATGCTCACCACCGCGAGCCTGTAGGAACAACCTTCTGGCGGGAGATAGAAGTCCACGATCTCCGGAAACTGTTTTTGCAGCAAAGGGATGAACACCTCGTTGAGCGCCAGGCCCAAGATCGCGGGCTCGTCCGGCGGACGCCCGGTGTAAGTGCTGTGATAGATCGGGTTGGTGCGGTGGGTGATGCGCTCAATGGTGAACACCGGAAACAACTCGACTTCGTTGTAGTATCCCGTGTGATCACCGAACGGACCTTCAGATGCGGTTTCGCCTGGCTGGATGTAGCCCTCCAGCACAATCTCCGCCGAGGCAGGCACTAGCAAATCATTGGTTTGGCATTTGACTTGTTCGCTGCGCGCGCCGCGCAAAAGGCCTGCGAATGCGAACTCCGATAATGTATCCGGTACCGGCGTTACCGCTGCCAAGGTGGTGGCGGGATCCGCGCCCAGCGCCACAGCCACTGGGAACGGCTTGCCAGGATTGACATTACACCATTCCCAAAAATCCTGTGCGCCGCCGCGATGTGCGAGCCAGCGCATGATCACCTTATGGGGCGTGATGACCTGCTGACGATAAATGCCCAAGTTTTGACGCTCTTTTAGCGGCCCGCGCGTGACCACAAGGCCCCAGGTTATCAATGGCCCGGCATCCTCAGGCCAACAGGTTTGTATCGGGAAATTGCTTAGATCGATGTTACCTGCGTCAAGCACCCGTTCTTGGCACGGCGCGTTTTTGATAGTTCTAGGCGCCATATCCAACACCTTCTTGAACATCGGCAGTGTCTTCCAAGCGTGCTTCAGGCTCCTCGGAGGATCGGGCTCCTTTAAGAAGGCAAGCAGCTTACCCACCTCACGCAAGGCCTCCACCGAATCCTCACCCATCCCCAAGGCTACGCGGCGGGCCGTGCCAAATAGATTAGCCAGTACCGGCATGCGCGCGCCTTTGGGATTCTCAAACAGCAACGCAGGACCGCCTGCGCGCAAGGTGCGATCGCAGATTTCAGTTATCTCAAGATAAGGATCGATCTCATGTCGGACGCGCTTTAATTCGCCAATCATTTCAAGCCTGGCGATAAAATCGCGCAAGTCTCGATACTTCATGCGGCCTTGTCGAGCCTCAGCCTGCAAACTCGGCTATCACCGGCGCATGATCGGAAGGGCGCTCCTGTGCGCGTGGGCCTCTGTCGATGCAGCAGGCCGCGCAGACCTTTGCTAGGACTGGGCTTGCCAGGATGATATCGATGCGCAGTCCCAAGTTGCGCTTAAAGCCCGCGGCACGATAATCCCACCAGCTGAATGACTTCTCCGCCTGCTCAAACTGGCGAAAGATATCAATCAATCCAAGTTCAATTAGCTTCTTAATCGCCTCACGCTCCGGCGTGCTGCATAAAATTTTTTCAAACCATAGTTCCGGATCGTGGACATCGGCGTCAGTCGGGGCGACATTGAAATCGCCTAGCATGACGAACTTGTCATGCTTTGTAAGCTCTTCGCGGACATAATCGGCAATTTTAGTCAGCCAGTCGAGCTTATAGGCATACTTGGTTGATCCAACCTCCGCGCCATTAGGCACGTAGACATTGAGCACGCGTACGTCAGCAATAGTGGCGACAAGGATGCGCCTTTGTGGATCGTCAAGACCGGGAACATCGCGGGCAATGTCGGTAGCCGGTTGCCGGCTTAGCAGGGCGACGCCGTTGTATGCCTTCTGTCCAGAATAGGCCGAGTAATAGCCAACGCACTTGAAGGTATCGACCGGAAATTGCGCGTCGCTAAGCTTAGTCTCCTGTAAGGCCAGGATATCCGGCTGATTGGCGTTCAGCCAATCCAACACATGGCCTAAGCGTACGCGCAGAGAGTTTATATTCCAGGTGGCGATCTTCACAGGCTCACTAAAGTCGCCAAACGATCTGCCTAACTTCCTCGTGCGCTCGCCTGTCGTTTGATCCTTGCGGCTTGCTGCGCAGCCCCAATCCATGAAAATCCGTTCACTGCATCCTGCTTGAATCCGCCAGCGCAACTCATCAGTCTGTCACGCCGCCAGACCATTGTGCCGTAATAAAGCGTCGATACGCGGCTCCCGGTTACGGAAATCCTTGAACAGTTCCATGGCCGATTTGGTACCGCCGCGTTCTAAAACGCAGTGCAAAAACCGACGACCAATTTCGCGATCGAACAGCCCATGCTCCTCGAAGGCCGCGAAGACATCCGCAGACAATACCTCTGCCCATTTGTAACTATAGTAACCCGCCCCATAACCGCCGGCAAAGATGTGCGCAAAGCTGTGCTGAAAGCGCACAAAGGAAGGCGGCTTAACTACCGCCACCGCATCGCGCACCTCATCCACAAGCGCTTGAATACGCCCCCCTTGCTGCGGATCGTATTCTAAATGCAGGCGCAGATCAAACAGCGCGAACTCGAGCTGACGCAGCATCTGCATGCCGGCTAGAAAGTGCCTGGCGGCAATGAGCTTGCGATAGAGGTCATCTGGCAGGGGCTCACCGGTCTGATAGTGTTTGGCGAATAGATCCAACGCCTCGCGTTCCCAGCACCAGTTCTCCATGAACTGACTTGGCATCTCGACGGCATCCCATTCCACACCGTTGATACCGGAGACCTCGGGATAGTCCACCAGAGTGAGCATATGGTGCAGTCCGTGGCCGAACTCGTGGAACAGGGTGATGACTTCGTCGTGAGTGAACAATGCCGGCTTGCCATCGATCGGAGGCGAGCTGTTACAGGTCATGTAGGCCACCGGAATCTGCACGCCGCTTTCGGTGCGCATCCGATTAACGCATTCATCCATCCACGCACCACCGCGCTTGTGCTCTCGTGCGTACAGGTCTAGATAGAACTGGCCACGCACGGCGCCGTTGGCGTCGGTAATCTGATAAAACCGCACGTCTGGATGCCAGGTATCTACTTCATTGCGCTGTTCGATGTTGAAACCGTAAAGGCGCTGAACCAGGCCAAACAGCCCTGCTAGCACACGATCCACCGGAAAGTATGGCCTTAAATCTTCTTGTGACAGTGCATAACGGCGCTGCCTCAGCTTCTCGCTCACGTAGGCGATATCCCACGGCTGCAGGTCTGTGATGCCTAATTCCGCCGCGGCAAAACTACGCAGATCTGCGAGTTCTTGTTCTGCCACGGGTTTGGCACGCTGAACGAGATCATTAATGAACTCAATAACTTGATGAGGAGACTCTGCCATCTTAGTGGCGAATGACTTGTCGGCATAATTAGCAAAACCGAGCAGTCGAGCGGCTTCATAACGCAGCCTCAAGATTTGTTCCATCACCTCGCTATTGTCCCAGCGGCCCGCATGGGGGCCTTGATCAGAGGCGCGCGTATTATGTGCAGTATAAAGCTCACGGCGCAGTTCGCGATCGTCGGCGTAGGTCATCACTGCAACAAAGGACGGCGTCTCAAGGGTCAGCTGCCAACCTTTAAGCCCGTTGTTACGAGCAGTTTGTTGCGCCATGGCGAGTGCCGATTCTGGTAGGCCGCTGAGTTTTGCCTCATCGGTAATATGCTTCTTCCACGCACGGGTGGCGTCCAGCAGGTTCTCTTCGAACTTTGACTGCGCCCGCGACAGCTCTTGCTGGATTGCCTTGAGGCGCTCTTTATCCGCTGCAGGCAGGTGCACACCGCTTAACCTAAAGTCACGCAATGCATCTTCGATGGTTTTCCGCTGTGCCACGTCGAGGCGTGCGAATGTATCGCTGTTTCGAATCGACTGGTATGCCTGGAACAGGCGCTCATTTTGGCCCAGTTCCGTGCCGTATTCGCTGAGCTTGGGCAGACAGGCATTATATGCTACGCGCAATGCCTCGCTGTTAACCACCGAATTCATATGGCGCACCGGCGACCACACCCGGCTTAGCCTATCGTCCATCATCTCCAACGGATGAATGAGATTCTCCCAGGTGTACTTGCCGCTTTTAGTTAGCAGTTCGTCAATACGCGCGCGATTTTCCGCCAGCAATGTGTCGATCGCCGGTTCTACATGTTCCGGCCTAATTTGTGAAAAAGCTGGCAGGCCCTGCATGTTAAGCAATGGATTGTCCATCGATTCCTTTAAAATCATATATCTAAGTTATTAACCAGCAGCGCGTTTTGCTCGATGAACTCGCGCCGGGGCTCTACTTGATCGCCCATCAGCATCGTAAACACCTGGTCCGCGGCCACCGCATCCTCAATACTGACGACCACCAGTCGGCGCGTCTCAGGATTCATGGTTGTCTCCCAAAGCTGTTCGGGATTCATTTCGCCCAAGCCTTTATAACGTTGTATGTCCCGCCCGCGGCTAGCCTCAGCCATGAGCCAATCTATCACCTGCTTGAAATCCTCTACTTGCTGCTTGCGGTCGCCGCGCTGGATGTAGGCGCCCTCGCCTATCAGCCCGTGCAGGCGCCCTGCCATTTCACACAATAATCCGAAATCTGGCGACGTGAAGAACTCCTGGCGCAGGATATCCTCCGTGGCCATACCATGCACCAACTTCGACACCGTTGCGCGCGGCAGACCCTCGGCGTCTTCGTCCATGGCCAGTGTATAGCGTATCCCCGAGGACTGCCGTGCGTTAAGCCACGCCAGCAGATTCTCCAGCCAAGGACGTACGATGGCGCTCTCGCGGTAGCTGTCGGCGGCCAAGGGCGCGTTGAACACTATAGCCTCCAATAAGTCGCGATCATAACGGCGAGCTAGCCGGCGCACCGCGGCCATGACTGCGTTGTAGCGATGCACCAATTCCTCCAATGCGGCGCCGCTAATCGGCGGAGCCTCTGCGTTAACGTACAAACGCGCGTCATCAAGTGCTGCCTGCAGCAGAAAAACGATCAGTTCAGCCTCATCTTTTGCATAGTATTCCTGCTTCCCCTTCTTGATCTTGAATAATGGCGGCTGGGCAATATACACGTGCTTGCGCTCAATGAGCTCAAGCATCTGACGATAAAAAAAGGTCAACAGGAGCGTACGGATATGAGAGCCGTCCACGTCCGCATCGGTCATAATAATGATACGATGATAGCGTAGCTTATCCGGGTCAAACTCCTCCGGGCCAATACCGCACCCCAAGGCCGTAATCAGGGTACCGACTTCGGCTGAGGACAACATCTTGTGGAATCGTGCCTTCTCTACATTCAATATCTTGCCCTTGAGAGGTAAAATGGCCTGGGTGCGCCGATCCCGCCCCTGCTTTGCGGAGCCACCTGCAGAATCTCCTTCAACCAAGAATAGTTCAGAACGTCCAGGATCTTTCTCCTGGCAGTCGGCCAGCTTGCCAGGTAGACCCGCTATGTCCAATGCGCCTTTGCGGCGAGTCATCTCCCTTGCTTTACGGGCGGCCTCACGCGCGCGGGCAGCATCAATGATCTTGGCCGTGATGATCTTTGCCTCAGCTGGATTTTCCAGCAGAAAGCCCTGCAGATACTCGCACAAAGCGGATTCCACCGCGCTTTTGACTTCAGACGAAACCAGTTTGTCTTTGGTTTGTGAGGAAAATTTAGGGTCTTTCACTTTAACAGAAAGTACCGCCGTTAAGCCTTCGCGGGCATCATCACCGCTCAAGATCAACTTATGCTTCTTTGTAAGCCCTTCATTTTCCATGTACTGATTCAGCGTGCGCGTGAGTCCGCTGCGAAAGCCTGCCATATGCGTGCCGCCATCGCGCTGGGGGATGTTATTAGTGAAGCAGAAAATGCTTTCTTGGTATGAGTCATTCCATTGCAACGCGACCTCCAAACCGACGTTATCCCGTTCGGTGACAAAGTAGAGCACCGTCGGATGTAAGGGCGTCTTGTTACGATTTAAGTGCTCGACAAATGCGCGAATGCCCCCTTTGTATTCGAAGACATCGGATTTGCCAGTGCGATCGTCACTTAGCACGATGCGTACACCGGAGTTCAAGAATGACAATTCGCGCAGGCGCTTAGCCAGAATATCATAGTGATACTCGGTGTCGGTAAAGACCTTGGGATCCGGTTTGAAGCGAATGAGCGTACCAGTCTTTTGGGTATCGCCGATTACATCGAGCGGCATCAGAGGCTTTCCAGCGCGGTATTCTTGATAATAAATGTGTCCGCCTCGATAGATCGTCAAATCCAGGCATTCCGATAGCGCATTAACCACCGATACGCCAACGCCGTGCAAGCCGCCGGCCACTTTATAGGCGTTATCGTCGAACTTACCACCCGCGTGCAGCACGGTCATGATCACTTCCGCTGCAGAACGCCCCTCCTCCGCGTGGATATCGATAGGTATGCCGCGGCCATCATCACCCACGGACACGGCTCCATCTGTATGGAGTGTTACGGTTATCTCGTTGCAGTAGCCGGCCAAGGCCTCGTCGACCGCATTGTCAACGACCTCAAACACCATGTGGTGTAGGCCCGTGCCATCATCCGTATCGCCGATGTACATGCCGGGGCGCTTACGAACGGCATCCAATCCCTTCAAGACCTGGATGCTGGTTGAGTCATATACCCTTATGCTTGCGCTCATATCGTTCTCAACAGTTGTGGTTTAGACATTATATCAGTTCCTGTATATGTCCTTGTTCCACGTGGAACCGCTTTGCATCCGCCCATGCGCTTAGGTTTAGACTTTCGGCTTCGATGGAGGTTATAAAGAGCTGTGCACCCAGTTCACTTAGAGCATGTAATACACGTCCGCGATAGGACGGCCCCAACTCAGCCGGTAAGTCGTCGATCAGAAATATGCAAGGACGTTGCGTTAGTTCGATGAGCAAGCGCGTTTGCGCAAGGTGCATCGCGATGACGAGTAGTTTTTGTTGCCCGCGAGAAACGAAGCCGCTGGCGGGCTTGCCATCCACGCTTAGCTCGAGTTCGGCACGATGCGGCCCAAAGCGGGTATGCCCGTACGATAGATCAGTGGTTAGTTCATGATCAAGAACTGATGCGAGGTCATACGGCTGCGGCCAACCGGAGTAATAACTTATGCCCAAACGCATGATCCCAGATAACAATGCCATGGACTCGTCGACGACAGGAAGCAACTCACGAATGTATGCCTGCCGATAATGATCGATCCAGTAAGCTGTCTCCGACATTTCACCATGCCACGCCCGTACCGTGTCAGAGTCAGCATTAGCCCTTAAAGCCGCATTGCGCTGTGCTAATGCACGCTGATAGCGTTGCCAGATAGGCAAAAATTCACGTTTCACGTGAAACGTTCCCCAGTCTAAAAAAGCCCGTCTATACGCGGGTCCGCCTTGAATCAGTTGATGACTCTCTGGGTGAATAGCCTGCACTGGCAGTAAGGCTGCAAGTTCCGCAATGGAATTGGCTGGTTTGCCTTGGATGCGTAGACGTGCGCCGTGACGAGATCGTTCTAGTCCGATGTTAACTATAGAATCTCGGGATTGGCGCAGTCGGGCGGTGACTGTAAGCTGTAACTCTCCCGCAGTAATCAGATGTTTAAGCAACCGGGTGCGAAAACTGCGACCACGGGATAGAACATCAATCGCCTCAAGAATTGAGGTCTTACCGGCGGCGTTGGGGCCAGTAATCAAATTGATGCCAGAGGAAGGTTCAAGTTCGGCATGTTTAATAACTCTGATGTTGTTTATGGACAGAAATTCAATGCTCATCGCGTGGCATATCGGCCCAAAAAGAACGGCCAGCTGCCATTATGCCTGGAGCTTAGGGTCTGGCGCTTGCTTGACAGCTTGGAGTATCCACCATGCCCGCTATAGCCGCATTGGCATCACGACATAGAGCGCTTGGTTCGATATGGGTGACCTCAGCAACGCACTGCTGTTTGGGTCCTTGAATGTTATTTCGACGTTGTCGGTATCTAATGCATTTAGAACATCCAGAAGGTAACTAACGTTAAAACCTATCTCCAATGGCTCGCCATCATAATCTATTTCGACTTCCTCCTCAGCTTCCTCTTGGTCTGGGTTATGGGCCTGAAGCATCATTGAGGATTCTTTTAGAGTCAATCGTACGCCGCGATATTTTTCGCTCGATAGGATCGCCGTACGAATCAAAGCGTGCCGAAATGCATTCCGGTCCACAAAGACGGTCTTATTATTGTTCTTGGGAATTACCCGATCATAGTCTGGGAACTGGCCGTCGATGAGTTTAGATGTAAAGCACAGTCTTTGAAAATTCACGCGGATGTGATTTGCGCTCAATCCTATCCCCAACTCCTTATCTGTATCCCCTAAGAGACGCTGCAGTTCGTGGATGCCCTTACGCGGAATAATGACCTGATGGGTATCTTGGCTCTCAATTTCCGTGTTGAGCTCGCACATCGCAAGCCGGTGTCCATCAGTGGTTACAGCACGCAGTAAGCCATGATCGATATGCAATAAGAGGCCATTGAGATAATAGCGTACGTCCTGCTGTGCCATAGCAAAGGCAGTATGATCAAGCAAATGCCTTAGTTGTGCTTCAGTAACTATTATCTTATTTTTACTCTGTATATTATCTAGGGCAGGAAAATCCTCAGCAGACAAGGTCGCCAATACGAAACGGCTACGTGCCGCTCGGATGCCTGCTTTACCCTGGCTTACACTTACTTCAATACGGGTGTCATCAGGAAGTGCACGGCAGATATCCAGGAGCTTACGTGCGGGTAAGGTAACTGCTTCATTGTTATCCGGCTTGATGTCTACAGTAGCTTTCAGCTCGACTTCCAAGTCAGTAGCAGTCATAGTCACATTAGAACCCTCACAGCGAAGCAATATGTTGGCCAGCATGGGCATAGTATGCCGACGCTCGACTACACCTATCACTTGTTGAAGAGGTTGCAAAAGTAGCTCCCGTTGAATGCTGAATTTCATCTCAGCCTCACAGTAATAATTATATAAGTTAAGAGAATGCTATTATTGATGTTACACATAATCGGTTGTATAAAAACCACAAAGTAATTAAATATCAAATACTTATATATACAGGCTTAGTTGTATAGCCCGTCTATAATCGAATCCATTACCTGTTAATCAAATGTGCATAATTCAACTACTCAAACATGTAATCGATCTGCCAACAGGTATTTAACAATTATTCAGACATACTCATTGCCGGTGACTTTGTCTAGCTACTTAAAATACGTAGCAAATTCGTATAATCCTCGTTGATGCGAGCGTCGCTGTTCTTAAGCTCCACGATCTTTCGACAGGCATGCAAAACCGTCGTATGATCTCGCCCCTGAAATGCCTCCCCAATCTCTGGGAGGCTATGGCTGGTCAATTCCTTAGCCAAAGCCATAGCCAATTGTCTTGGACGCGTGATCGAACGGCTGCGTCGCTTCGATAGCAGGTCGGATACGCGGACCTTGTAGTACTCGGCGACCGTCTTCTGAATGTTTTCGATGGTCACAAGCTTATCCTGCAAGGCCAGCAAGTCTCGTAACGCGTCCTTGGCAAACTCCATGGTGATGGGACGTGCGGTAAAACGGGCGGTGGCAGCCAATCGGTGCAGTGCGCCTTCTAGTTCGCGTATGTTGGAGCGGATACGCTTGGCTATAAAAAACGCGACATCGCTTGGTAGATCGATCTGTGCTTGCTCGGCCTTACTCTGCATAATCGCCACGCGGGTCTCGAGCTCTGGCGGTTCTATAGCCTGAGTCAGACCCCAACCGAAGCGTGATTTGAGCCGTTCCTCTAAGCCATCTACGCCTTTGGGATAGCGATCGCAGGTGAGGATAACCTGGTGTTGACCTTCCAGCAGGGCGTTAAAGGTGTGAAAGAATTCTTCCTGTGAGCGTTCCTTACCGGCGAAGAATTGAATATCGTCGATCAGCAAGGCATCCACCGAGCGATAATAGCGCTTGAACTCATTCATTGCGTTGTGCTGCAACGCCTTTACCATATCAGCAACAAAGCGCTCTGAATGCAGATACGTTACCCGCGCGCGGGTATTGCGCGTCAACATATAATTACCGATGGCGTGCATCAAATGCGTCTTGCCAAGACCCACGCCACCATAGATGAATAACGGGTTGTACGCGGCGCCTGGGTGCATGGCGACCTGCAACGCCGCGGCTTTAGCTAACTGGTTGGATTTGCCCTCGACAAAATTATCGAAGGTGAAGTTTGAATTGAGGTTGGAAGTAAATTTGGAGGATTGTCCGGCTGGCTCACGGGGTCTTATGGCCAAGCGGGTAAAATCCGCAGACGCGACTCGCGGCGCTTGGCTACTACTGCCGACTTCGATCGATACGCGTGGCGAGCTGTCGCCAATCTCTCCGGCTAATCCACCGACCAGCTGATTTATACGTTCGAAGAACTTATCTTTAACCCAATCGAGTACGAAACGATTCGGCGCCAGCAGGCGTAGTGTTTCGCGTTCCTCGACGGCGTGCAGGGGCCGAATCCAGGTGTTGAGTTCCTGTTCAGAGAGTTCATCCTCTAGGCGCTCAACGCACGATCTCCACAGCGATTTCGCCGGCAATGATTTGCCCCCAAACAAGCTGCGACAAATCAATAGTGTACCTTGCAACCCGTGAGTTATCCACATCTACAGCTCGCAATCCAAGCCGACTTATCTGCCTGCGCGCGCAGCTGCGTGTGAGTCCTGATAGCGCATCGGTTCGGTCTAAATTGACAAAACTCTCGAGGCTGATTATGTTGGCGACCTTTTCGCGCGCCTTCGGATTAACGATATGAAGCGAACATTCCAACCAAGCAATCTACGGCGTAAACGTACGCATGGTTTTCGCGCGCGCATGCGCACTAAAAGCGGCCGCAAGGTGCTTCAGCGCCGCCGCGCGCGCCAGCGAGCAAGACTGTGTCCTTGATTTATTGAATAACGCTGAACGACAGCGCTTCCAGCGCTGGGCTAGGCTCAACGACCCTCTGCAGTATCGCCAGGTCTTCGAACGCGCCATCCGCTCAAGCGATCGAGCCTTTACGGTGCTGGCGCGTGAAAATTCCTACGGATGCGCGCGGCTTGGCCTTGCGATCTCGCGCAAATGTGCCGCCCGCGCTGTCGCGAGAAACCGTATCAAACGGCTTGTGCGCGAGAGTTTCCGTTTGGCGCAGCACGAACTAACCGCCTTGGATATCGTCGTGACGTGCAAGCCCGTGGTGAACACCATGACCAACCAGGAAGTAGCCGCGGCACTCCAAGCGCATTGGGAGTGTCTTAAAGAGCAATGCAAGAACTCCTAATTGTCTGCATCAAGCTATACCGCGTGGTGCTGAGCCCATACATCGGTCAGCAATGCCGGTTTACGCCCAGTTGCTCGTGCTACGCCATCGAGGCCTTGCACAAGTACGGCGTCGTGCGCGGTGGCTATATGAGTTTGCGTCGTCTGCTTAGGTGTCATCCCTGGTGCGCGGGTGGCTTCGAACCAGTGCCGTAGAAGAGGCTCCGCGTCCGTGGAAAATCAAAGGCTATTGCTTTACGTTGCCCTCGCGCTGGTGCTTTATTTAATCTGGCTTGCCTGGGAGCAAGATTACGGTCCGCACCAAGCGCCAAAAGCCCAGGTTGAAAATCAGCAACAGCCTAGCCATCGTGCTAACAGAGTCGGTAAGATTCCCGCTCCTGCCTCGGACGTGCCGGACGTCCCGGCGGTTGCTCCTGCTGCCCGGAAGCCCGCCGCTCGCCAAGCTGTGCATGC
>DATACK010000125.1:0-19755 GCA_036259115.1 Gammaproteobacteria bacterium
AACAAGAAGGAAGACGCACTCCGCCTCGGTGCCGACGAAGTCGTCGTCTCCCGCAATACCGACGAGATGAAGAAGCACACCGGCAGCTTCGACTTTATTCTCGATGCCGTCTCTGCCTTCGGCCTTTTGTTCGGACGTCGCAGTCTGTCCGGCTCGCCCATCGGCGGTATCCGCGAGACCCATGAGATGCTCGACTTTTGCGGGGCACACAACATCACTGCCGATATCGAAGTTATCCCCATCCAGAAGGCCAATGAGGCCTACGAAAGACTGCTCAAGTCCGATGTGAAATACCGCTTCTCGATCGATATGGCTTCTCTGAAATCTGAGTAAACGAAAGGCGAGGGAGGAGCATGCGAGTTGGCATTCTGGGTCTTTATGGTTTGGACTAAAAGAGCTGGAGGTTTAAGCAGTAGCTAGTGACGAAACCAAAACCCATGCTGGAAAAGTTGCATTTGTCACTCGAGCGGGAAGCCGCATTGGTCGTGCTACGGCGCTCGCTTTTGCACGCGAGGGCACCAGCGTGGTGGTCGCCGACGTTTCAGAATAAAGCAACAAGGAAACGGCTCGCATGATGGAAAAGCTTGGTGGACGAGCGGTCGCAGTCAAATGCGATGTTACCTGTGAAGATGTTACCTGTGAAGAAGACGTGAAGAGTACTCTAAACAGGACAGTCCAAGCCTTCGGACGTCTTGATGTCCCCTTCAACAATGCAGGCATTGAGGAAAACATCGGAACCACTGCTGACACCGAAGTAAAGGAGTGGGACCGGATCATCAACACCGATCTTCGCGGTACCTTCCTCTGCTTGAAGTACGAAATCCCGCTGATGCTCAAGCAAGGAGCAGCCGGAATTGTGAACACGTCCTCTGGTGCTGTCATTGTCGGCTTCAAAGGTATCCCGCTTACACTGCCAGCAAACATGGAGTGATTGGCCTGACCAAGACAGCGACCCTCGACTATGCTCAATGGAATATCCGCGTCAATGCCGTGTGTCCTGGACTTATCGATACCGAGATGATGCAACGCTTCATCGGAGGTACTCCTGAAGGACAGGGAAAGGTGATCACGATGGAGCCGATGGGAAGGATGGGCAAGCCTGAGGAGATCGCCGCAGCCGTCCTCTGGCTGTGCTCGGATGCGGCTTCCTTCGTTACCGGACACGCCCTGGCAGTTGACGGCGGATTTGTGGTGCCGTAACGATAGCAAGGACGGATATGAAACTGCTCACCGCAATGGTCATATCTCTTTGCCTGCTCGGTTTCGGATGCGCCGACGCAAATCAGGCAAGGACCATCTCACCCTCGAAGGCGTCCTCAACCGAGCCCTTCGGGCTGCTCGTCGCGCAACTTGCATACGAGGGCGAAGGCGGACCGGAACTGGCATATCGGTTCGAGTGGTTTTGAAAATAGAAGATCAAGCTCAACTGAAGGAGTCCAGAAAATGGAAATTAAAAGAGTTGGGTCGCAAGCTTCTGGCAAGGGACCATCAGAGTGGTTCACTGGTAACGTACGGATCGATCCGCTTTTTCAGGCACCCGATCCGGCACGTGTTCAAGGTGCCAACGTTACGTTCGAGTCGGGCGCGCGGACTGCATGGCACACGCATCCGCTCGGTCAGACTCTCATCGGCACGGGTGGCTGCGGCTGGGTTCAGCGCGAAGGTGGACCCATAGAGGAGATCCGACCCGGTGATGTGGTCTGGTTCTCGCCGGTGAGAAGCACTGGTATGGGGCTACGCCGATTACGGCCATGACACACATCGCCAATAGAAGCAACTCGACGGCAAGGCCGTTAACTGGATGGAGAAGGTCAGCGACGAACAATACCGTGCCGCCATGGCAAACAGGAGTCCGGGTCATGAGCAATAACATCGAAGGAAAAGTCGTCATCACAGGGGCAAGCAGCGGGCTGGGCGAGGCAACGGCCCGGCATCTCTCCGCGCACGGCGCAAGCATTGTGCTGGGTGCGCGGCCGTCGATCGCATCCAGTCATTAGCAGACGAAGTGACCGGCAGTGGCGGCAAGGCAATCGCGGGACCGCCAGACGTCACCCACTGCGGCCAAGTCCAAAGATTGATCGACGCCAACGTGCAGAGATACGGGCGTATCGACGTCATGATCAACAACGCCGGGCTGAATATGGCGGTGCTAACCGCTACGCGCCACAACTCGGCGATCCCCCGTTCCCACCTACTCTAAACGCGGCAGAAAACTCAAGAAAGTGACACTAGGATCGCGTACGCGAGTAAGCTGCTTACCATCCTCAACGCAATGGTAAGAAACAACGCACTTTTCTATCGCGATCACGAAGGCTTGACAACGAAGACGGTTACTCGGCCGCTGGGGCCTATGTCACGCGGGAATGCTATGCGACGATTAATAAGCAAAAGGCACAAGCGTCCGTCCGCGACACAGCGCACATATCTGGCAGGATGGCAATGCTGATGACCCGTCGAGCGCCACGCGATGAGAACCTACATTGTATCCGCCGCGTGGGGCACAAACACTGGAAACAAGCGTGTGGTTATCACCGCCGCCGTCTCGCCGAAACAGCTATATCACGCGTCAAGACAAGCGATCGGTGACCGGGTGCGTTGGCGCTGCATTGGGGCACAAGCCATCGAGATGCTCATCCGGTGCGCCGCATTAAACCGCATGACCCATTTGAGGTGAGCCCGACAGCTACGCTGTGCAAACTACGCGCCGCTGCGTCGGGAGACTTTCTTCTGGAGATTTATTCAACAGACTCATGCAATATGTTTCGGAAGGATGTATTTCATGGAATCGGGTGGCGCCTTAATCGGAATCATTCCTAGCGTTGTTCTCGCTGGGAAGCGTGTTTATCAGCTTCTGCATGTATTCCCACAATTTGGGATCTCGTTCGGAGAGTACCAGGCATAATTCGCGGATACATTGTTCTACGTTTTCTACGCGTTGCTCTAGTTCACCAAGTCGCTCGTTATCCATGGATTGGTCCTCGTGTTAAAGAAACGGCGCAACCTTAACAACCTGTTATGCTTACTGCTGAGTGGGACCATGGCTAAAAATATACATATGGTTTCATTAAGTATATATGCCTCCGAAAAGTTTTTGGGAACAGATCGAAACTGTGCAAAAACGGTTCAGGTATCACCGTCATACCAACCAATCCATATTCCGCTCGCGGTTCCGGTTAGCTTTGGCGTCTGAATGATTCGTCATCAAATAGGCGGTCATGCGCAAACATAACCATAGGAAGTTGCGCAGCCAAGGAGTATGGTGCATAGGATCGATCGTAATATTAATTACGAATGTCCCGCCCCTTGGAAGATTATAGACCGGAGAGTAGAGATGAAGACCTACAAGCAATTCTTCAACGCGCGCGGTAAGACAAGCCATCCGCTTTATGCGCTTTTAGACGGCCGGGGCTGCTGGCTTACGCAGAAGCTATACCCTCGCGTTATTAAGTCTGCTTCGTTCCGCGCCATCCTTTCCACGGGACTGAGCAATATAACCCGCAGCTTTGAATTAGGCCAGGTGGACGATTATTACTCTTCCATTTGCCGAGGCATCGGTGAGAGGGATCTCATTAACCTATTTTCATCCGAGCAGCAGGCGCGCCAACATTACCAGGATGCTGTGAAACGCCATGACGAGGACATCAGCCATTGGCAGCGGGCATAAGTAACCAATCTCGCTGGCGCTGAGATGGATAGTCATTCTACCCCCTTATGAGGCGCAGAAGGTCGGCCCCGGGGCCGGTCCGCCGCCGCATTCGATAGTGCCCTTATCAACAGCAATGCCCAGGATCTCAGGGCGAACTATTAACCCGTGCTTGCAGCCTAATCTTCAGCGGGGCCATATCGTAAAGAGTCCTTGCTCCTGTTAAGTCATCGATAGTTCTGATTGATGAATACTATCTCACAAGGCGAGAAGATGATTACGCTGCTTGGGCTGGCAGTTTCTCCGGGTATGGCTAAAGGAAAGGCGTACGTGTACAGAGACGTACTCCAGCCAGATACCGGAACCTATAAACTAGGCGATGCCCAGGTGCGCGAAGAGCAGGCCCGAGTCGAGAGGGCAATCGACGACGTACGACAGAGCTTAACTGTCGACACGAGGCGTATTGAGGCGAGGTTGGGCAAAGACGCTGCAGATATATTCCGCGCCCAGGAAGCTATGCTATGTACCTCCTCTGTTGTTGAGGAAATTAAGACAGCCTTAGAAGCGCGGCGCATCAATGCCGAAGATGTGATCAAGATGGTGTTTAGACATCTGGTGCACAGATTCGAAGAAATGGGCGACGAGGTGCTTCAGCAACGCGGCGATGACATTCGCGATTTATCCCGTAGGCTACTGCTATCATTAGCGGGGATTCACACAAATACGCTCGAAAACCTGCCGCCGAACACCGTGCTCATCGCACATCGATTGCTTCCTTCGGACACAGTATTCCTTTCGCGTACTTCTACAGTCGCTGTCCTTATAGAATTCGCTGGTCCTGCTGGGCATGCGGCTCTTCTCGCGCGTGAGCTTGGAATTCCCTGTGTGGGTGGAATTCCTGAGTTGCTAGGGACTGTCCATACGGGCGATGTTGTTCTGGTCGATGGGAGTCAGGGAACAGCGGTGATCAACCCGGACTTACAAGCCTTGCAAACGTACGAAGACGGCCTTGATCGAAGGCGAAAGCACAAGGAAACCATACAAGATCGCTGCATCGAACGCGCGGTGACCTTGGATGGCATCGAGGTGTCTGTCATGGCCAATGTGCGCGGCCGCGAAGATGTAGAGCTAGCAATGGCCTGTGGGGCTGATGGAATTGGGTTGTTTCGGACAGAGCCTTTCTTTCTTGCAAGCAAGCACTTTCCCTCTGACGAGGAGTTCGCGGACTTTCTTCTTTACAGCCTTCAACCCGCCAAAGGCAGGCATGCCGCGGTTCGGCTGCTTGACATTGGCGCTGACAAGAATCCGATTTACCTACATCTGCCCTCAGAATCTGATCCCTTTCTAGGACGGCGGGGCGTGCGCCTGCTGCTCGAGTACCCCGATCTATTGGAGGCTCAGTTGCGGGCCATACTCAAAGTGTCACAGCAGTTCCGTATCGAAGTTGTTATCCCGATGGTAACTACCGAGAGCGATGTGGTTCAGGTCGTACAGCGGTTCTGTAGATTGGCCGATGAAATGGGCATCAGCGAGATGCCGCGCATCGGAGCGATGGTAGAAACACCAGCAGCGGCATTGTCAATCTCCTCTCTGAGGAAACAAGTGGACTTTCTCAGCATCGGCTCTAATGATCTCACCCAATATACTATGGCAGCCGGGCGAGAAAATCCCATGGTTACCGAGTACTTTCGCGACGATGATCCGGCTATCCTACGACTCATCGAGCTAGTGGTCAGGGAATCCAGTGACACGCCTGTTTGTCTTTGTGGAGAGCTTTCAGGACGAGCCGATGTTATGGCCAGGCTGCTTGCAACCGGTATCAAATCTTTTAGTGTACCAGCCTCACTAGTTCCAGACGTCAAGGACACTATACGTAAATTAAGCACTCTGTCGAACGCTTCTCTGTGATCTGCCTGCTGGATTTAAAGATGAACCCACTCGGCAGAATCCGGTAGAAAGTTAGATTGCGCTCATCCGCCCTCCAGAGCCATGTGTAGATTGATGCATCAGAATGCCTTGCTCCGAAATTTTCGCGTCGAAGGGCTTAACTGCATTCGGACAACTTCTTTCGACCATAATTGGTCCACGAGCGCGTTCAATATCACCTCCAGAGTGGCTGAATTGAGTTTTTGCGCTTTGTTGCCGGGCAAGCCTGGAGGTGCGGCTTGGGCGGGCATGGGCGTTTTGGCAGCAAGTATTTCGATAGCTGTCCATGCGAAGCATACACTGGCGTTTAATCCACTCAACTCAGAGGTTGCGCTCGGCACCGCCCAAAAGAATTACCAAACCACTTTTAAAGATGAGATCGTCACAAATGACGGCAGCGTTTCATCCATTATTATCAACGGTCTGACAGCAAGCGACGGGTAGTTGAACCTATCGTAATATGCTAGGCACCGAACCTCGTTCGATGATCAGGCATAACATTTCGCTCCAGCCGGCTATCGAGTAAGCTCTTACTTCAACAAGGCATTAGTGGCCGGCGGCGGCTCAGCTTGAGTGTCAGGCATGCACAACTGGCAACTTGCCTGACAATCTGGAGGAGATGAAGATGGCTCAACCCGTTTGGAAGCTTACCGGTACTTACTTTGAAGCCTGCAACTGCGATGTTGCTTGTCCCTGTATATTCCTAAGCGCGCCAACCGAGGGTGAATGCTCCGTGCTGATCGCCTGGCATATCGACAACGGCCATTTTGGCGGGGAAAACCTCGATGGCTTTAATGTCGCAATCGCTGTGCGCTCGCCCGGACACATGGCAAAAGTAAAATGGGATGCCGCTTTGTATCTCGATGACAAAGCGAACGACGGGCAACGAGACGCATTGCTGAATATATTCTCCGGTCAAGCTGGTGGCCATCCCGCTGTCCTAGCCTCCCACGTCGGTAATATTCTGGGCGTGAAAAGCGCCCCGATTGAATACACAGTCGACGGCAAACGACGGAGCCTGAACATTGACAATTTTGCCGCCGCTGAGATCGAGGCTATTGACGGGCAGGGCGGCGCTGAAGTCACTGTAATCAATCACCCACTGTGCGTCGCACCCGGCTATCCTGCTGTGGCGAGCAAGTCAAAACTGCTGAAGTTCAATGATCATGGACTTAGCTGGAACATTTCGGAGAAGAACGGCTTTTATTCGCCCTTCTCCTATGAAGCATTTTGACCCAGCCGGCACGGCGAACTCACATCACATTGACACACAATGAGGCAGAATCGCACCGTCGTGCTGCTCGGCCTAACCGGTATCACGCTGCTGGCATGGACTTATACTGTTCATCTGGCGGGCAATATGGGCGGTATGAATATGGCCATGCCGCAGACGCAGGACTGGGGAGCCATGGAACTGGTCCTGTTGTTCGTGATGTGGGCCTTCATGATGGTTGCCATGATGGTGCCTTCGGCATCGCGGATGGTGCTGATGTACACCGTTACGCTCCAGCGCAGAGAGCAACGGCAAGGTGGGCTGGTGCAACCCGGCTTGTTCGTCTTGGGATACCTAGCTATCTGGACAGGGTTCAGCTTGTTAGCCACGCTCGCTCAATGGGGACTACATGCCGCTGCTTTACTTTCCCCGATGGCGGTAAGCACTAGTCCTATGCTCGACGGTGTCTTACTCACGGCAGCGGGGGCTTTTCAATGGTCGCCCCTTAAACACGCTTGTTTGCGGCGCTGCCGTTCGCCCTTGGGTTTTCTGATGACTGAATGGCGCGAAGGGCCACGTGGTGCATTCATCATGGGTTTTCGACACGGCGTCTTCTGCGTGGGCTGTTGTTGGGCTCTGATGGCGCTGCTGTTTGTCACCGGCGTAATGAACCTGTTATGGATTTCCGCTATCGCGGGTTTCGTCCTTGTCGAAAAAGTTATTCCAGCTGGCGAGTATGTAGCACGGCTTGCAGGGCTTTTGCTGATCGGATTGGGAATATTGATGGTTGCCGATTCAATCAACGCCTAACATTCCACTGCAGCCGACAGACCGTGAAGACCCTTAGTTCTTCTTCTACGTAGCCGTGGCGGCCGACGGCTGAGATTGGGCGTTAGGCGCTAATATCCATATAGAGGAGAATCTTATGGAGAGTAATTCGAAAACGCATAGTCGGGATCAACATCTTAAGTTGCCGACCTGCGATGATAGACTAGTTTGGGATGTTTGGATGTCTGTTTACCACTTCCCCACACTCACAGTTGCGGATGACTTGGGTCTATTCCCTCTACTTGAGCAAGCGCCAGCGACAGCTGAAGAGGTCGCACAAAGCCTCTCTTTAGGCCCTCGGGCGGTCGAATCCTTATTGGGCGTTATGACCTCACTCGGCTTTCTGGTGCAGCGTCAAGGAAGGTTTTACCTCACGGATATCACTCGAAATTTCTTGCTGCCGGACAGTCCGTATTACTGGGGCGGGATGTTGCAGCTTACGCGGGATATTCCTTTTACTCGTTTAGCGATACGAGAAGCTCTCGAACGGGATAAGCCCATCGGCTATGCAGGCAAAGATGTCTGGGAAACACACCAAGTTGACCCGGAGCAGGCTAAAGTGTTCACACGAGCCATGCACAGCCATTCATTCCCTGCCGCAATGGGACTTAGCGAGCGAGGCGATTTCTCAGGCGTAAAACGGCTACTGGATGTCGCGGGCGGGTCTGGATGCTTCTGCATCGCTCTGGCGCTGCACTACCCTGAAATGCAGTTCACAGTCATGGAGCTAGAGGCTGTATGCAAGCTGGCAGAGGAATATATCGCCGATTACGGGCTACAAGATCGTATCAACACGCTGGCTGCGGATATGTTCAATGATGCATGGCCCACCGGGTACGACGCGATTTTTTTCAGCAACATCTTTCATGATTGGGACAGGACACGCTGCCTGCGTCTGGCTAGAAGTAGCTACGAAGCGCTGCCGTCGGATGGCCGTATCTACCTACACGAAATGTTATTGGAAGATACAAAGGATGGCCCTCTTCCGGCGACTTTGTTCTCTATGAACATGATGTTCTTTACTGAGGGTAAGCAATACACGGCAGGCGAGTTGGACGAGCTGTTGAGAGAATGCGGCTTTCAAGATGTAGCTGTTACTCCTACCTATGGCTACTACTCACTTGTCAGCGGCAGAAAACCCTAAGCATTAGCGATAATGCCTTAGATCCTGCATCCAACAGCGGCACGCGCCCGACGCGTAATCAGCGGGGTCTCCCCTCATTGAAGGTGGGGCGCGCGGCTCATGCCGGGCGTTGGACAACCTGAGCCCCCTGGTGACTGGCTCAGGAGATACAGGCTTGGGCGCCACCTACGGATGAATACCCAAACCCCCCCTGATTCTGTAGCGGGGGCTCCTATGATTGACAACTTAATAGCCGGGCAGTAGTTTCCTTTCCGAGAAAAAAGGCGTTTTAAATTTCTATATCCACACAGGAGCCGACCCATGGAGCAACCCGCTGAAGGCATTTCCCGCACGCGGTCACTGATCGAGCGGATGATCGGCGCGGCCAAACTGGACGTGAGCGTGTACGAAGAGGTGGAGCACGACCGCGGTGCCACCAGCCAGGCCGCGATCGTGGTCGCCATCGTTGCCATCTGTACTGCAATCGGGCAATACAATTTAGGCCCCGAGATGGCCGTTATGGGCATCGTGGCGGCATTCATCTCGTGGCTGATCTGGGGGATACTCACCTACCTCATCGGCACGAAGGCGTTTGGTGGAACCGCCGATGTTGGCGAGATGCTGCGCACGCTCGGCTTCGCGCAGGCGCCTGGGGTACTCCTCATCCTGAGCTTCATCCCTCTCCTAGGCGGGCTGATCGCCATCGTGGTGTGGATCTGGACCACAATCGCCGCCGTTATCGGCATTCGGCAGGCGCTGGATTTCGACACCAGCAAGGCAGTGCTGACCGCCGTCATCACCATCGCCGTGGTGATCGCGGTCACGTTCGTGCTAGCCCTGATGTTCGGCGGGATGATAAGGCATCCAGGACAATGACCCCGTATAGTGAGGCATGTTTGCCTGGACGTGCCGCACAAGGGAACCGGGAAACTATATGATACAGGATGCTAATGACGAAGTGGACAACGGTGTCCTGCCCACAGGTAAACATTACTTGTCCTGACACATCAGTGTAGTTACTCATCCTTCGCAAACCGATGTAAGAGGGCAAATCGAAAAGCTCCAATGCTAACCTGTGCCGCTCTCATAAAACTGCATCGCGAAGTTGCTCCGCCATATCTTGTAGGAGCGCAATGGCTTCGCGAGTCAAGGGGTTCGAGTATGAAGCGACTACGTCACAATAAAGCGCTGTCCGTCTAGCTTCCACACTTCAGGTTCTAGCGCCCAGGCGGAGGAATCCGAGTTTGTTAAAAGTTGATTTCGTTCGGCCATCGGGCTGTCGTGTAGCCGCCGCTCTGCATCACTGAGGCGTATGGAAGCGGCTCGGCAGATCGGCAACTCGCGCCTTCGACGGTCGGTTGTTGTTAGAAAATGGCTGCGTATAAGTGATTGCCATCGCACGGCTCAGAGCTTCTATGGAAACACGAAGAACTGGATTTTCGTGTAGCCTTGACCGTTCCTTATTTGCCAATGCGTTGGTGGCCACTGCTGATCTTGCAGGGCTTATTGGACGCCGGCGCTTATCTGGCGCTGGTGACTGGAAGTCACGGGGAGAACAACGAGATCACCGCGGTGATCACGTCGGCCTTTAGCGCGGTGACCGTGTTGCTGGCTTGGCTGATCCTGCACGAGACCATGACTTGGCGGCGCTGGAGTGGAGTGGCCTTGATCATCTGTGGCGTCGCAGTCCTGTCGATACAGTAGCCGCTACCTCAGACGGAGTACTAAAGACGAGTCATTGACCGTGGCATTGTTTACAGTACTTTGGTCGCCTATTGGATCTTCGCGCGCAGCCTCGTTCAGCAAGTGGGTTGAGGAATGTTTTGATCACGTGAGTTTTAGCACAGAGTTGGTGAAGATTTCTGTCATCCTCCGGTTCGGAATAAGAGGTTTGAACTAAAGGTCTCTCAATGGACAGCATTGCATTCAAAGTAGTCGACGTCACTAAGGCAGTCGACGTCATTCCGGATCCGCAGGGCCGTATGGATGCGCGGCGGATTGCGATCCAGCAGGTGGGGATTAAGGGCTTAGCGCATCCGGTGCAGGTCATCAGCCGCTCCGGGGAAGTCCAGCACACAGTGGCGCGCTGCAATCTGTACGTGAACCTGCCCGCGCACGTCAAGGGCACCCACATGTCGCGCCTGGTGGCGCTGTTAAATGGCCATGCACACGAGATTACCTTGGAATCCTTCCAGGCGCTGCTGGTCGCCATGACCACCCGCTTAAGCGCCACCGCCGGCTATCTGGAGATGACGTTCCCGTACTTTGTGAGCAAGGCCGCGCCGGTGTCAGGGCTTAAGAGCCTGTTGGAATACGAGGTGAGCTTGCGGGGCGAGCTGAAAGACGGCGCGGCGCGCCTGTGGATCAAGGTGGTGGTGCCGGTCACCAGTCTGTGTCCGTGCTCCAAGGTCATTGCCTCGTATGGCGCGCATAACCAGCGGGCGCATGTGACACTGACCGTGCGCACCGAGTATTGTCTCTCGCTGGAGGAGCTGATCGAGTTGGTGGAGGCGCAGGCCTCCTGCGAACTCTATGGATTATTGAAGCGAGCCGATGAGAAATATGTCACCGAGCGGGCCTATGAGAATCCTAAGTTCGTGGAGGACGTGGTGCGCGATCTGGCGGTGGCGCTCAATGCCGATGCCCGCATCCTGGCCTATACCGTGGAAGCGGAAAACTTCGAGTCCATTCATAACCATTCGGCCTATGCCAAGGTGGAGAGGAGTGAGCCGGATAAAGAAAACGACACCTAATGTGTCGGTACTCCAGCGCGAGCGCCTGCATGTGCTCGGGCGTTCGGCGGCACGAAATAGCGTTTCGTGTATTCTCGCCTCACCCCAGTGAACGCCCGGACGGGATAGATATAAGCGCAGAATAGGGTGTTCTAGCTTATTGCAATGATCCACGGCCTTTTAGATATTCGCTAACCGCCACGACCTGGCCGGTGAAGCGCATGGGATCGTCTTCGAGCAACGCGCAAAGTGCTACGGCAGTTTTTTCAGGCGGCTGGGCCCAAGACTCGACCTTTCGGTCCGGATAGATCCGGCACACCGTGTCGGTGGCGCTGACCGGCGGCGACAATGAAATGCAAGCAATCCCTTGGTTACTGAATTCGGCGCTTAAGCCCAAGGTCAGACGATCGACACCGGCCTTGGAAACACCATAGGGCACATTCAGAAAACCGGTGCGCACGGCAGCACCCGAGCTCATATTTACAATGATGCCCGCATCCTGGCTCAGCATGGATGGAATTACGGCCCGACAGCACAAGAAGACGCCGGTAAGATTGGTCTCGATGATCTCCCGCCACATCGAGGGAGTGGTTTCGACGAATGACACGTCACCCACCATGATGCCGGCGTTATTGACCAGGATGTCGATCCTGCCGTAAGTATCCAGCACCCGCTCAACCAGCCCCGCGATCTGAGCTTCATGCCGCACGTCGGCAGGCAACGCTAAGGCTTTACCGCCGGCGGCCTCTATCATCTGCGCGGTCCGGTAGATGGTGGCCGAGCTGTCCTGTTCATTCTTGCCGCGGGCGGTTACGATCACGACCGCCCCATGTCGCCCTAACTCGGTGGCGATCGCCTGCCCAATACCGCGGCTTGCGCCCGTTACGATTGCAACTTGTCCGCGTAGCGATTTCGCGGCCAACGCTGTCCTCCAGCAGACTTAGCTAGCAGCTCCCACGATTGCGCATCTCCGGATGTCCCTGATCAGGTGGCACTTCGATTATGGCAAAGCCCGCCACCTCGGCGAGTTTTTCAGTGATGGCCCAGCCTTTCCGATTGCGATAAACGAATACTGACCGGCCCCGTCGTCTGGCCAGCTGCAAGGCGCTCAGCATTAGCCGTCGAGGCGGCATGTCCCTATCCATGCGCGTTACCGACTCAATGCCTCAAGCTGCCCATTTCAGCATCACTTCCATAAGCTCCCGCAGCACGGCACGGACTTGAGTGGCCAGCGCCTCATTGAAGCGAAACGGCGGCTCCTCCTCCATATAGGTTCGTTGCGATAGCTCGAGTTGCACGGCATGGATGTTCTCCGCTGGGCGACCATACTGGCGGATGATATAGCCGCCTTTGAAGCGGCCGTTGAGCACGCTCGTGTAATTTCGGGCGGACTGGCACACGGCGAACATACGGGCTTCGAGCTCATGTGCCGCGCTCGTGCCATCGGCCGTGCCGAGGTTCAAGTCCGGTAACTGACCCCGAAAGAAGCGCGGCACACGCGAGCGAATCGTATGCGCCTCGTATAGCAACGCCACACCGAACCGGCTGATCGTCTGCTGCAGGCTTTCAGTCAGCCGATCATGGTACGGCTGCCAAACCGTCTTTAGGCGGCACTCGATCTCCGCCTCATCCGGCTCGCGGCCGGGCCCATAAAGAGGCGTACGATCGAACAAAGTTAGCGGGCAAAGCCCAGTATTATCGGCACCGGGATACAGTGGTTGATTATCGGGCGGGCGGTTAACGTCAATGACATACCGCGAGTGAGTGGCCACCAGCAGGCTCGCACCGAGATCTTCAGCGAAGTCATAAAGGCAATCCACATGCCAGTCGGTGTCCGGCACCAAGCGCGCGCGCTCACTCATGCGGTTGATCATGTCGTCCGGCACGAAAGTGCCCGCATGTGGCATGCTGATTATCAGGGGCGTCCGACCCGCACAATAGCGGTAGGGGGACATAGAACCTCCGCTCGTGGCTGTTACTCTGTAAGATTCGCCAGTGGCCGGGCACCGTCAATGACTCGTGCGAGGTATTACATCAGGAGTAGCGCGCTGCCGAGCGGCGGCCCGTATGGTGTAACTAGCAGAGATAGCCCACCGGCATATGGAGGTTTTCATCTAAGGAAGGACTGATTAACTTCGGTCTCCGAGGCGTAGTTCCGGCTGAGGCCGCACACATTTTGAATCATCTGGGAGCGACCATGAAACCCATTCGCATCTTTAGGCATGAAGAATGGATCAAGGCCGGTCACCTCACTGATACCTTGGCGCGGCGCGGTGTTCCATACGAGCTTATCGCTATAGACGATCGGTATTCTTGGTAGTGAATCAGCGTCAGCTCTACGGTCTGAAATCATCGCCTTCGATTCCATACCAGGATCATCGATGTGATCCGCTTCAGGCTGGTGGCCGATGAGGATACCATCGGCCGGGGCGTACATCTTGCGCTGGTCAAGGACGCGCTCTGTGCAGACGCCCCGGTGCTGGTGCGGGTGCATATCGAGAATGCGCTGTGCCGCAGGCCCGCAGTCCTAGTGTTATTGGCCCCTGCATCGCGCTCTGCGGCGCATCGCCAAGAAGAGCTGTGGCGTGGCGGTGCTGCTGCGCATTCCGGCTCTGCCCAGTAGCTCTTCTAATAGCTCGAAGGCTTGCAAGGGCCCGCCCGCGAGGCGGCGGACAAGCGGCCTGCGGATCAGCGCACCTTAGGATCGGCCCGCAGATCCTGGTGGACTTGGGCGTGCAGCAGATGCGGCTGTTGAGCCCGCCTAAGCGCTACCACGGCTTAGGCGGCTTCGGGCTCCAGATCGTAGAGCAGATCCCGGATTAGAAATCGGCCCGAGCTTCCGTATAGGTGACTGTACTCTCCTATCGATGAACGAAGCCGCGCGGCGCAGTAAATCTCAAGCCGCATAAGGGACGATACAAATGCCCCTTGGATACCTGATCAACATCAGCTTGGCAAGCTCCCGAGCCAAGTCGCTCCCTGCTGCGTTTAGCAGTAGAACTTCCGCGCAGATCCTTTCTTAGAACGTGCGAGAGAGAGTGAAGACCGCACCCGGCGTGCAAACATCGGTGGTAAGAAAGAGGGGAGCGCCATACTCATCCTGGCAGTCGTCGCTGGTGCCGTAATAAGTCAGATCGAAGTTGAAGCTTTGGATCGTCTTGGAGAGGCTCACTTGGTAGTGCGTGTAAGAGAAGCCCCCTTCAAAGCCCGTCAGAGCGCCTCCCGCCACATTTAAATGCCCAACTCCAAACCCTAGGCCAATTGCCGCCGGCAGCACCAGGTCCAAGGTTCCAAGGTAGTAGCGGCCGTCCCCGTCGTCCCCGCTATAGTCGGGGGCATAGAAGAAATCTACGCCCACATTAGGGCTAAGCGGAATGGTATCGAACGTGTGGCTCAGTCCCAGATGAGCTTCGAACCAATCCAATTCAAAACCCTCGTCCTCGGCGCCGGGAAATGTGTAATACACCGCGCCCAAATCGTAATCAATAGGACCGAGGGCGCTGGCATAACCTCCATAAAAATCCAGCTCGATTTCGCTTTCGGCACCATAACCATCCCAATTGGATCCCCATACTCCCGTGTAGAATCCACTTGGATGCGTGTAGTCAAAGCTGCCCTGAATTGCGGGATCCTTATCCGTAAATGAGACGCCTCGAAAGACGTAGTCGGTCGTGAGATAAACGGTATTGCTGAAGTTTTTGGCTGCCAGAAGACCGCCGTCGTCCTTCTCAGCAATGGCAAAACCGTTCGCTATGAACAAAGAAAGTCCAACTCCGCCTGCGGCTACTGCTCGTGTCACTCTCATGATCCCTGCTCCTCGAGTTTTAACGTCATTTTTGTGAAGGGAAGATTTGTTCGATAAATCCCGGAGGTGACGTATGCGGCTGCCGTTGATAGGTCATTGGTGATGTCACGATTGTAGGGGCCGCTAGCCGGGCGCGCACCAACGATCGGCGCTGTTACAAATCTGCCTTAGCTGGGATAATCTTCCTTGGTGTAAAGGCGGGTGATCAATTCCTCAAGCGAGTTATTACCTTCTGGGTACACTCGCTTCTCAGGCAGGACTGGTCCCCATAGCGATTTGCCTTTGATTTAGCAACGCTCTGATATGGGCTTCTTCAAGGGGAGGTGAGATGAGATCCCCTTGCGCATAATCGATGTTCTGCTTTCTGGCGATCGCCAGTTGCCGCTCAGTCTGAATACGGTCGGCGATGATGCTGATTCCGAGCGCATGCGCAAGCGCAAGGACGGCCTGGATAAGTGGACCGCCATCTTCGCATTCTTCGATAAGAGAGGGGTGTATCCGGATCATATCGATCGGCGTACGTCTCAGCATCGACAGCGAACAAGCACCCGCGCCGAACGAGTCGAGGATCAAGCGTATCTGTTTGGCTTGCAGCCAATCCAGCATTTGTTCATTCGCCTCCGTTCTCTGAATCAGCACTTCCTCGGGAATGCCAAGCGCGAGGCTGAAGGATGAAGGCTTGGCCTGTAAGAGGTGCTCCCCCAGGCGCATGATCGAGTCGGCGTCGAAAAGCGTTCTTCCAAAGATCTCTATATTGATTCCAACGTCCTCGAAGCCCGGCAACGACTGCCAGGCCTTCATCTGCTCACATGCTTCCAACAACATGTACTCCCAAAGCGGAAGGATCAGCTGTGTATCCTCCGCGCCGGGAACGAAATGCTCCGCGAACAGCAAGCCCCTTCTCGGATGCTTCCAAGCGAGCCTCGCCTCCAGACCCGCCAGATTCCCGCTGGCGAGATCGATAACCGGCTGCCAATACACGCTCATCTCGCGGTTGCACATGGCATCCTTGATCTCTCTTTCGATCTGGGCCTGAGCCGCGGCCTTGGCATGCAGGTGTAGATCGAAAACCTCATAACGTGCCCCGCCCAGCGCCTTGGCCCGACTGAGCGCGGTGGCCGCGTCGCATAGCATGTGCTCTCCGCTTTCATAGCCTGTCGAGCTCAACGCCACGCCGATGCTAGCGGTCACATAGATCTCGACATCGTCGATCATGAATGGCAGCAGAATTTGCTCCTGAAGCTGTCGCACGATCTTGCTGGTTGCCTTGAGATCGCGGGGCTGCTCTAGGAGAATGCCAAAGCGGCTTTCTGACATGCGCGATAAAGTTGAGTGAACATCCAGAACTCCCAGGAGACGGCGGCCGGTCTCCGCGGCCACATTGTCCGCGGTGGCGGCCCCGTACTTGGATTGCAGATCGTCAAAACGATCTAACTCCAACAGCTCCAGGGCAAAGCAACACTCGTTATGCCCCACGAACTTTCGCACGGCCCATTGCAAGCGGTCCATGAACAGCGCCACGTTGGGCAGCCCGGTGTCCGGGTCATACAGCAGCCGCTGGCGCGACTGCCGCTTGGAAAGCTTGTTTTTCGTGATATCGGTGATGTAGCCCTCGAGCGCGAGCAGCTCGCCATTGGTCGAAAGGATCCCTTTGCCCCGTTCCCACACCCATTTCTCCTCACCCTGCCGGGTGAAAATCCGGTATTCCAGATCGAACGGGCGATTCTCGCTCAGCGCCGTCTGTACCTCATTCCAGATGCGCTGGCGATCATAGGTGTGAATGAGCTGCGCATACGACAGGGTTCGATTATTGATGATGTCTTCAGGCGTATAGCCAGTGAGTTCTAAGCTGCCTGGGCTGACGTAGATCATCGTCCAGTGCTGGTCGTTGCTACAGCGGTAAACCATACATGGCAGATGACCGATAAGGGTTTCCAATGCGCGATGGGTGGCACGCTCCAACTGCTCCCCTCTGACCCGCCCTGTGATGTCGCTTAGGATACCCACCATGCCGGTGACGGAACGCGGATTATGCCCGGTGGCGCTGGGAGTCGCATGGGCCTCGATCCAGCGTGAACTGCCGTCCTTGCGCACGCATCGAAGCGTGGTAACGGTCCCCTCCCCAGGGATACTTGCCGTCACCGAGGCGATATATACCTGGTAGCGCTTCCGGTCTTCTGGGTGTACGTAATCCGTCAGCGGAGTGCCGATGCTCTCGTCTACGCCGAATCCTGTTAGCTTTTCCCAATTCGCGCTAAGAAAGGTCAATACACCTTGCAGGTCGGTCTGGAACATGACCTGCCGCAGACTACGTACCAGCTTGCGATAGTCTGGCTGAGGGCCATTTTCCACGATCACCGGCGTGTCTAGCGGGAATCCGCGCCAGAGCTTGCCTGCAAAACTTTTTAAAGTACCCATTACTCAACCTTTTATTGTAGCGACACTTAGTCCCTATACGCGCATAGCGAGGCGGTGCGCTGGCTTTGCTCCAGGATATGTGGGGCGCCGACGCAAGGCACGAGGATACGCGAGACGATAAAGACGCAGTACCCGAAACGATATCGTGCGCCGATTGCATTCCTTGCCAATGCCTCACAAGAGATAGCTCCTTTTATATAGGGGCTCGCGCCCACTGTCCGTGTGACGCTGGATCGGCAGGATCGATCCAGATCCTGGGGCTCGGCCCCTATGATGACATGAAAATGAGGTGCTAGCGCCTTTGTTGTCCCAGAACCCACACTGCAGCCTCCAGCCGCGAGCGGAGGTTTAATTTTCTTAGCAGGTTCTTGACGTGCACCTTGACCGTGCCGTCACTGATGTCAAGCCTGCGCGCGATCAATTTGTTACTCATACCTTCCGCTAGCAAGTTCAGAATCTCATATTCGCGCTCGGTGAGGTTCGCGTCAGCCGGTGGCCGTGCTCGGTCGTCCTCGCATAGCGCATGAGCGAGCATGCCGGTCAACGTTTGATCGAGCACGACCTGTCCTTTGGCGGCGCTGCGCAATTTCGCGAGCAACACCTCCGGTTCCATATCCTTGAGGAGATAGCCGTCAGCTCCGCCGCGCAGCGCCGTGACCAGATCCTCTTGTGCATTCGATACAGTAAGAATGATGATCAGGGCGTCGAGATCGGCCTGCTTGAGCTTATTCAGTGTCTGAATACCCGTCATACCGCGCATGTTCAGATCCAGGAGGATCATATCGGGTCGCTTCGATAGCGCTAGTTCTATGCCCTCCCTCCCTGAGGCCGCCTCTCCGATGAGCTCGAACTCCGGCGCCATCGCGAGGAGCTGACCTACACCCTTGCGAAACAAAGGATGGTCATCGATAACGAGAACTGAATAGGTGCATGCGTTCATGGCTACATTTGCCCTGTAATGGAGTTCGCTAGTTGTGACCCCTAATTTGGTTTGCATGGCACAAAGCTTACGCGTATTCGTGTCCCCCCCTCCGGGCTTGATCGCACACGCATGTCACCGCCCAGACTGTGAGCGCGTTGCTGTATGATGACCAACCCGTGATGTAGGTCGGGGCTGCTTGGTTCATGGATGCCGATACCGTCGTCATCCACCGTGATGCGGACAACACCGAAACCGTCCTTGTACAACGAAACTTCTGCATGTTGGGCCTGGGCATGACGAACGATGTTGCACACGCACTCGCGCACGATCTGCAGTACGTGCATCTCCTCATCGACGGACAGCAGACCGTCGGAAAGGCGATTGTCGAGGGTAAACGCAACGCTGCTGCGATTCTCAAATTCCTCGATGGAATCCTTAAGAGCCTGATTGAGGCTGCGGCCATTCATCGTCAGCCGGAAGGTGGTAATGAGTTCGCGCAGTTGACGGTAAGCCAGGTTGAGATTCGTGCGTAACTCCTGCAGGACCGCGTCGGCGTCCTCATGGTTGAACACTCGTTCTCCCTTCTCCGAACGCAGCAGGCTTTGTAGCCTGCCCGTCTGGATTTTGAGATAAGACAATGATTGGGCGAGCGAATCATGTAGCTCGCGTGCGATGACGGCGCGTTCTTCGCACAACGCGACGCGCCGATTTTGTCTGGCGCGTTGCGCGCTACAAATGATAGCAGTCAGGTGCTCACCCAACCTATTGATAAGCACGGTCTCAGCGTTCGACAGCCGTAAGGCGAATTGCCTCTTCACCAGCAGCAAGCCCTTCGTGAGTCCATCACTGGCGGCCAGTTGCACGGCGATGATGTGTATATCGCGATATGCAGGATCGACGAAGGTTTGAATGGGCTCCAAACCGTTCAGCCTCGATGCAGGTAGCCGCTCCCGCACCAGGTCGACAAAGCAGTCCCGCTCGGCAGGATCGGTGCACACCAACGGCAAGGCATAGTCATAGGACTCCTTAGTAATGAAGATGGCGCTGCATTTGGCACCAATCAGACGCTCGATCTCACGCAACAGGGGCAGGAATGATTTCGGGGATTCCGGATTGTCTACAAACCCAGCCAATACGGTCTGCAG
>DATACK010000126.1:0-61838 GCA_036259115.1 Gammaproteobacteria bacterium
GCGCCTCGCCACCAGTGAATGCGAGCAATACCGCACCTAATACTGCGAGAACGAGGCGAAGCCGTGCTCAGTAAGGAACGTGAGCGCGTATAGCGGAGAGAGGGCGCCCAGAATTTCAGGATGCTGAGCGATGCCGTAGAAGCCTGCCGCAGCTAATGCGAAAAACCGCAGGATCATGATCGGCCCAAACAGCGCACCAACTTTGGCAGTTCCATAGCGCTGTAGAAGGAACAGCGCGATCAATATGCCAGCCGATATCGGGATGACGTATGGATCAAACGCAGCGGAGCGTACCCCAAGGGCTTCAACCGCCGAGAGCACTGAACTCGCGGTGTCAGCACCGCGTCGCCAAAGAAGAGCGCCGCACCGATCAGGCCCGCGAGTACGATGAGTTTCTGCCAATGCACTTGATCCTTCACGGACGCTGAAGCCAACGCGAGCAATGCCATGTACCGCCCTCGCCCTTATTATCCGCCCGCATGATGAGCGTTATGTACTTGAGCAATACGATCACCATCGGCGCTCAAAAGATGGTCGAGATGCCACCCAGTATATTTTCAGTCTCGCGTAGGATTCCGTACTCAGGACTGAAAGTTTCTTTGACGGCGTACAGGGCTAGTGCCGATATCGCCGTAGACGATGCCAAGGGCAGCAAGCGTGAGCGCCGCCCGGTATTGTTGCGGATGCGCATAATCGGCCACTTGCCCATACTTACCGAGGAAAGACATAAAGGATATTCTTCCGTAGTTAGTAAGCTTGTTGCTGCCAAAAAAATAGCTTCATAGTCCAAAAGCCTGTGGATATTCACGAGGCGGTGTGGATAAGTAATGGAAAGCGCACATCGCTCGAGATGCTATCTCTCTTGATCGCCATGCAATACCTGTGCTACCGATTTGAAGATACGACTTGTATGAGATAGAGCGAATGCTTGGATCTTAGCTAGCTGCCTACTGAGATACTGATGATCGTACTATGCACCGACTTTGGCTTGAATGGCCCCTATCTGGGCCAAGTCCACGCTGTGCTCGTCCGCCAAGCACCAGGCGTTCCCGTGATTAATCTATTTGCCGATCTGCCCGCATTTAATGCGCGGGCGGCGGCTTACCTGCTCGCAGCGTATAGTGCCGAATTTTCCCAGGGCAGCGTGTTTTTATGCGTGGTCGATCCTGGTGTGGGTTCGGCCCGGCGCGCGCTAGCAATGAAGGCTGATGATCTCTGGTTCGTGGGCCCAGACAATGGACTACTGGATATCGTCGCCAGACGTGCGGCGCAGGTGCAACGTTGGGAAATCACATATTCGCCGCCGCGTCTGTCGGCTAGCTTTCACGGTCGTGATCTATTCGCGCCGGTTGCTGCGCAGCTTGCGATGGGAATGCCGGTGCCTGGGAAACGCGCGTCCGATGACCAGCCACTCAGTGAAGAGTGGCCACATGAACTCTACGAGGTGGTCTATGTTGATCATTATGGCAATGCCATGACTGGCGTGCGCGCCAGCACGCTGAACCAGCATACGCAGCTCTCAGTAAAAAACCAAACGTTGCCTTACGCGCGCACCTTCAGCGAGGCGCCAACGGGCCGGCCGTTCTGGTATGAAAACGCCAATGGATTGGTGGAGATTGCTGTCAAAGAGACAAGCGCCGCAGGCGCGTTGGGCCTGCGCATCGGCGATCTCGTAATGCGGTTAAACTAAATTTTCCATACATCATCTCGAGCATACGCGAGAAATCCGGAAGATCTCAAAGGCATTTTCTTCATCGCTTTGCTCCTAGGGATAATAACTTAAGCGATCCGTAAAGATTTGATCCTTAAGCCTTACGGTGCGCTTTCCTTGGCACTGCCGCCGGCTTGAGCATCTTGCGCAGGTACTGGCCCGTGTACGAGGCATCGACTGCGGCAACACTCTCCGGCGTACCAACCGCTACGATCTCACCACCCCGGTGCCCGCCTTCGGGGCCCATGTCGATGAGCCAGTCCGCAGTCTTGATGACGTCCAAGTTATGCTCGATCACCACGATCGTATTGCCGTGATCGCGCAGGCGATGCAATACCTTGAGCAGTTGCTCGACATCGTAGAAATGCAAGCCTGTGGTCGGTTCATCCAGGATATAAAGCGTATTGCCAGTGTCGCGTTTGGACAACTCGCGCGATAGCTTGACCCGCTGGGCCTCGCCACCCGATAGGGTGAGCGCATTCTGGCCGAGCGTGATGTAACTAAGCCCTACGTCAATTAAGGTCTCCAGCTTGCGACGTATGATGGGTACCGACTTGAAGAACTCGAGCGCATCCTCCACCGTCATCTCCAGCACTTCAAAGATGTTCTTTCCCTTATAATGCACATCCAAGGTTTCACGATTATAGCGCTTGCCTTTGCATACATCGCAAGGTACGTAGATGTCCGGCAGAAAATGCATTTCGACCTTCACTACACCGCCGCCCTGACAGGCCTCGCAACGGCCGCCTTTGACGTTAAAGCTAAAACGCCCAGGCGAATAGCCGCGTGAGCGGGCTTCTGGCGTGCCGGCGAATAGCTCACGGATCGGCGTAAATAAACCGGTATATGTGGCCGGATTCGAGCGCGGTGTGCGGCCGATTGGGCTTTGGTCAATGTCGACCACCTTGTCGATTTGCTTTAAGCCGTCGATACCCGCGTACGGTGCCGGATCGACCGCGGCGCCATTTAGCTCGCGCGCCAGGCTACGATACAAGGTGTCGTTGACCAAAGTGGATTTGCCCGAGCCAGATACACCGGTCACGCAGGTATAGAGCCCGATCGGTATCTCGACATCCACACTGCGCAGGTTGTTGCCACGCGCACCACGGATTGTAAGCACCTTATCCCGATTGAATGGCGCGCGTCGAGCGGGGATTTCTATCGCGCGTTTGCCAGCCAGATATTGGCCGGTGAGCGAGGCAGGGTTGGCGGCGATTTCCTCCGGCGCGCCTTCTGCCACGATAAGGCCGCCGTGATGGCCCGCGCCCGGTCCCATATCCACTACGTGATCGGCACAACGAATCGCCTCTTCATCGTGCTCCACCACAATGACCGTGTTGCCGAGGTCACGGAGAAAGGTGAGCGTATCTAGCAGACGTTGATTGTCACGTTGATGTAACCCTATGGAGGGTTCATCCAGGATATACATCACGCCTACAAGGCCGGCACCGATCTGGCTCGCTAGTCGGATGCGCTGCGCTTCGCCACCGGACAAGGTCTCGGCGCTACGTTCTAGGTTCAGATAATCCAGCCCTACGTTGACGAGAAAATTCAAACGATCTTGGATTTCCTTGACGATCTTCTTGGCAATTTCCCCGCGACGTCCGGTCAGCGCCAGTCGGCTGAAGAAATCCCGTGCCTCACCGATAGGAAGCCGCACGATGGTGGGCAGATTCATGCCTTGGATGAACACATTGCGTGCCGCCACGTTGAGCCGCGTGCCGCCGCATTCGGGGCAGGGTTGGCTCGCGAGATATTTGGCCAATTCCTCTCGCACTATCTCGGAATCGGTCTCGCGATAGCGGCGCTCCATGGTGGGGATGACGCCTTCGAAGACATGCGTGCGCGCATAGATTGCACCTTGATCATCAAAATAGGTAAACCGGACACGTTCTTTGCCGCTGCCGTACAGGATCACCTGCTGGATGTTGTCATCGAGCGACTCAAACGGCACGTCGATATCGAAACCGTAGTGCTCAGCGAGCGAACAGATCAACTGGAAGTAATAGGTGTTGCGCCGATCCCAGCCGCGCACCGCACCGCCGGCTAGACTCAGCGTTGGGTTTGCGACGATCCGCTCCCGATCGAAGAATTGGCGCACGCCTAAGCCGTCGCAGGCCGGGCAGGCACCGATCGGATTGTTGAACGAAAACAGTCGCGGCTCTAGTTCACTCAAGCTGTAGCCGCAGATGGGACAGGCGAATTTCGACGAGAAGATTAGCTCCGCGCGCTCGGGTGCGTCCATGAAGGCAACAATGGCGATGCCGTCGGCCAGCTTGAGCGCGGTCTCAAAGGATTCCGCCAATCGCAATTGTAGGTCATCGCGCACCCTGAGCCGATCGACCACCACCTCTATCGTATGGTTACGACGCAGATCGAGCTTGGGCGCTTGAATCAGTTCCACGACCTGGCCGTCGATGCGCGCACGAATAAACCCCTGCGCACGCAGCCCTTCGAGTACGTGCACATGTTCTCCCTTACGATTCTGCACCACCGGCGCGAGCAATAGTAGACGCGTATCCGTCGGCAGGGTCAGCACCTGATCGACCATCTGGCTGATGGTCTGAGCATTTAATTCCAGCTTGTGTACTGGGCAGCGCGGCTGGCCCGCACGGGCGAACAGCAGACGCAGGTAATCATAAATCTCGGTAATCGTGCCGACCGTGGAGCGCGGGTTGTGTGAGGTCGTGCGCTGTTCGATGGAGATGGCTGGCGATAGGCCTTCCACATGGTCGACATCAGGCTTTTCCATCATCGCTAAGAACTGGCGCGCGTAGGCTGAGAGTGACTCCACATAGCGCCGCTGCCCTTCAGCGAAGAGGGTATCAAAGGCCAACGACGACTTGCCAGACCCAGACACGCCAGTAATCACGATGAGCCTATCCCGTGGCAGATCGAGGTCGATGTTGCGCAAATTGTGGGTGCGCGCGCCGCGGATGCAGATGGTTTGCATATGAGTGGTATAAACGGGTAACTTGTCGCGGACTCGCCAGACGCGAAATGAAAACCGCCGCAGGCAGCCTGCAAGGCGCAATCCAGGCATGGATTACGTAATATACTCTGCCTGTCGTTTGGCAGGCAAAACATTATCCACATCTACATGTGGGATCGCGCGCGGGACTTCAAGTAATGCCATGGATATAGATCTCTCACGTTTAATCTAAAATTACTGAGTCCGATCCTGACTCACTGGAATTAAGTTTGGCCCATACATCAATAATCACCGAACCCGGCAGCCACTTAACGGCGCTAGAACGCCGCGCCACATTTTCGCTAAGCGTCATCTATGGCGTGCGTATGCTGGGCTTGTTCATGATATTGCCTGTGTTTGCCCTATACGCAGGTCATCTTCGTCATGCGACGCCGTTTCTGATGGGACTTGCCATTGGTGCGTATGGCCTTACCCAGGCCCTGCTGCAGGTCCCGCTGGGGATGTTATCGGATAGAGTCGGCCGCAAGCCGGTGATCATCGGCGGCTTGGCGGTATTTGCCGCGGGCAGCGTAATAGCTGCTGTTAGCGGTAACATCTATTGGGTAATTGCCGGCCGCGCCTTGCAGGGTGCGGGCGCTATCTCGGCGACTATAATGGCGCTGGCTGCGGATCTCTCACGCGAGGCGCAACGCACGAAGATCATGGCCGCGCTAGGTTTTAGCATCGGCTTGTCGTTCGCCATAGCGCTGGTCGTAGGCCCGATCCTGCAACACTGGATCGGCGTGCCCGGCATATTCTGGGCGACAGCGGGACTGGCGGTGCTTGCAACTGCTCTGCTTGTCGGTGCGGTGCCGACGCCGAACACCTTGCGTTTTCAGCGCGATACGGAGGTTGTGGCCTCGGCGCTTGGCAAGGTGCTCAAAGACCGAGAATTGCTCAGATTGGACTTGAGTATTTTCATGCTACATATGGTAAATACCGCGAATTTCACGGTGATTCCAAGCCAGTTGCGCGACGCCGCCCACTTGCCCGTGCAATGGCACTGGCTGTTATATTTATTGGTCTTGCTGAGCTCTTTTGTAATCATGCTGCCGTTTTTGATCTATGCTGAAAAACGCAGCCGCATGAAGCCGGTGTTGCTGGGCGCTATCTTGCTCTTGGCAGTGTCTGAGTTTTCCCTTGTTTACAGCAGCTCATTATTAGTCACGATGGCCACCTCAGTATTGTTGCTGTTCGTCGCCTTCAATCTGCTTGAATCGGCGTTGCCATCGCTTGCATCCAAGTTAAGCTCCCCGGAACTGCGCGGTACTTCGATGGGCGTATATTCCACGAGCCAATTTTTGGGCGTCTTCATGGGTGGGGCATTAGGTGGAATGCTGCTGAATATGGCGGGGCCTCACGCGGTGTTCACCGGGGGCGGTGTGGCGATCCTGCTATGGGCGGCACTAATGATCGGCATGCGAAATCCCGGCCGCCTCAGCAATTACCTGCTTAAAGTGGGTCCAATCGACGAACAGCGTGCCAGGGCCATGGCCGATCGACTCACGCAGGTGCAAGGCGTGACCGAGGCCGTTGTTGTTCCCGAGGACGGTCTGGCCTATCTCAAGGTCGATCGGCAGGTATTGGATGAAGGCCGGTTGCGTGAGTTTTCCACCTCAACAGCGTAAAATTGTATAAAATGTAAGTATTCTTTAGAGAGGCGTTAGGTATGGCCAGGGGCGTTAACAAGGTTATATTGGTTGGAAATCTAGGACAGGATCCGGAGGTGAAATATATGCCCAGCGGTGGCGCCGTGTGCAATATCAGTCTGGCCACCACCGATTCTTGGAAAGACAAGAACACGGGTGAAAGGCAAGAGCGCACTGAATGGCACCGCGTGGTGTTCTTTAACCGCTTGGCAGAGATTGCGGGTGAATATCTTCGCAAGGGTTCGCAGGTGTACGTCGAGGGCCGTTTGCAGACGCGTGAGTGGCAAGATAAGGAAGGCCAAAAGCGCTACACCACAGAGATCGTTGCCGGTGATATGCAGATGTTGGGCGGCCGCGGCAGTTTCGATGAGACGCCCTTACGCAGTACCGGTACGCCCACACCGGCCAGAAAGCAGGAATCGGCCACTGAGGAGTTCGACGACGATATACCGTTTTGATCTGATTCGCCTCGCGAATTGACGACGCGCCTAACATGGCTAATCGCGCCAGGGATTGGTTCGTGCAGGCGGAAAGAGATCTCGATCAGGCGCAATCATCGCGTCGCGAAGGACGGCACGAGTGGGCCTATATTGCCACACAACAGGCCGTGGAAAAAGCGGTGAAATGCATGCACTTATACCTGGGCCAGGAGGCGTGAGGACATGTAGTCGCAAGACTGCCGAGAGAGCTGGCGTTGACGTTACCTGAACTATTAATAGAAAAAGCCAGCGTGCTGGATAACTTCTACGTCGCCACGCGTTATCTGAACGGCCACGCCGAAGGCGCGCCCTTTGAACATTATGGCCCGCTATAAAGTGAGGAAGCCTTGCGCTATGCCGGTGAGATCCTTGAATTCGCCCGTGCTCAAATGGCCGCACCGCTCAACGTTTGAGCGCACGCTGCGCGTGTGAGTCGCACAAGTGCGCGTATAGCATCCCGAGTTGGTGCGACTCGGTTATTTTGGCTCGTACGCACGCGGCGACTGGGGTGTGGGCAACGGATTGGACGTGGTGGCAATAGTCGCTGCAGCAGATGCACCTTTTGAGCGGCGCGGGCTGCAATGGGATTTGAGCAATCTGCCCGTGCCGCGGAGCTACTCGTTTTCACCATTTGAAGAATGGAAGGCGCTGCAAAGATAGGGCAAGCGCATGGCGAGTGCCTTAGCAGATGAGGCCGCCTGGATCTATAAAGCGCGGTGAATCCATATAAGGACGTGACTGCACCGGCAGTCTTCGTGGGTGCGCTGCGTCGGCTATCGACTTTGGTTTCATGGCGCTATCTGTATGCGCTTTTTAATATTGTCGTTCCACAATAGCATGCCGTGATAGATTTGCGGACCCAAACTTCGTGAGAAAGGGTATTATCCTAGCCGGCGGCTCGGGGACGCGGCTTTATCCGCTCACCCACTCGGTGAGTAAACAGCTTCTGCCGGTGTATGACAAGCCGATGATCTATTACGCGTTGACGACCTTAATGCTGGCCGGCATTCGCGATATCCTCATCATCACCACGCCCCGTGATCAGGCCGCTTTTCAAGATCTGCTGAATGACGGCACGCAATGGGGCTTGTCGCTATCGTTTGCGGTGCAGCCTAGTCCGGATGGTCTGGCGCAGGCCTTTATCATTGGCAGACGATTCATCGGTTCGGATCCAGTAACCTTGACGTTGGGGGATAATATATTTTACGGCGAAGGGTTAGCCCGACGGCTGCAGACCGTTGCGCAGCAGCAAACCGGCGCCACCGTGTTCGGTTACTATGTGAGCGATCCGAGTCGTTACGGTGTCGTGGCATTCGACAAAAGCGGTCGCGTGACCCGCATCGAAGAAAAGCCTGCGGCGCCAAAATCTCACTATGCGGTCACTGGGCTTTACTTTTACGATAACGACGTCGTCTCGATCGCCCGCGAAGTGAAGCCCTCTGCCCGTGGCGAGTTGGAGATCACCGACGTCAACAAGGCGTATCTCGCCCGGGGTGATCTCTCCGTAGAAATCTTGAGTCGTGGCACGGCCTGGCTCGACACCGGCACACACGCGGCCTTGCTGGATGCGGCCAACTTTATCAAGGTTGTGGAGGAGCGGCAGGGCTTGAAGATCGCGTGTCCAGAGGAGATCGCCTACCGCATGGGTTTCATTTCCGCGGGAGCGCTAGAGCGCCTGGCAGCGCCACTAGAAAAAAGCGGCTATGGGCAGTATCTGCGCAGTATTCTTGCAAATGATAAGCTGTCATGAACGTTATTGAGACGCGACTCCCGGGAGTCCTATTGATCGAGCCACGCGTCTTCACAGATGAGCGCGGGTTCTTCATGGAATCCTTCCAGACGCGACGTTATGCGAATGCCGGAATTACAGGTCCGTTCGTACAGGACAATCTCTCCTTTTCCCGGCACGAGGTGCTGCGTGGACTGCACTTACAGTACCCGCACGCGCAAGGCAAGTTAGTCTATGTGCTGCAAGGGGAGGTATTCGACGTGGCGGTGGATGTCCGGCAAGGCTCACCTACGTTTGGCAAGTGGTTTGGAGCAAGCTTATCAGCGCAGAACAAACGTCAACTGTGGGTGCCCACGGGCTTTGCTCACGGATTCTGCGTGACCTGCGAGTGGGCGTTGTTTGCCTATAAGTGCACCGATTATTACAACGCAGATGCCGAGACCACAGTGCTATGGAGTGATCCCACTATCGCTATCGACTGGCCGGTCGAGAACCCTGAACTCTCGGGAAAGGACGCCAAGGCATTGCCGCTGAGTAAAATCGATAGATCAAGACTGCCAGTGTACACGGCGTAAATTATGGGAAGGGACTCATCGCGGTCGCGCATCCTACTTGCCGGAGCAAACGGTCAGCTCGGTCGGGCGTTGCAACGCCAGGCGCAACAGGGCGGTTATCTGCTGCGCGCGTTCGATCGGCAGGGTCTCGATATTACCGATACCGCCGCCGTCAACGCGGTTGTCGATGACCTGCGCCCTGGAATCATAGTCAATGCGGCGGCCTATACCGCCGTCGATCGGGCCGAGCAAGAACCGGAGCGCGCCCATGCAGTCAATCGGGATGGTGTGGCCAATCTGGCCCGTGCGGCGTGTACCTGCGGTGCTGCTTTGGTGCATGTTTCCACCGATTTCATCTTTGATGGCGCGAAGGGTAGCCCCTACAAGATCGATGACGCCCCGAATCCACAAGGCGCGTATGGTGCCAGCAAGCTGGCCGGCGAGATGGCCATTCGAGAGATTATGGCGGATGAGGCCCTCATTGTGCGCACGGCCTGGGTGTATTCAGCGCTTGGCAACAACTTCGTTAAGACCATGCTGCGTCTGATGCGAGAGCGCGAAGAACTGCGCGTCGTCGAAGACCAAATTGGCTCACCGACCTGGGCACCTGGATTAGCGGATTGCATCTGGCGGGCGCTAGACCGTGGACTGGCCAGTATTCATCATTGGACTGATGCCGGCGTGGCGAGTTGGTACGATTTCGCAGTGGCCATATATGAAGAGGCGCTTGATCTTGGATTGCTAGCCAAACCGGTTTGCATCAAGCCCATCACAACGGTCGAATATCCAACGCCAGCTAAGCGACCCAGCTATAGCGTACTGGATAAATCGACCACTTGGCGCGCGCTGGATCATGTCGCGCCACACTGGCGGGTGTCGCTACGCAAGATGTTGCAAGAGGTTGCAAATGTCTAGGTTGCTCGTAACAGGCGGCGCTGGCTTCATTGGTGCGAATTTCGTGCATTACTGGCTGCGTCATTATCCGCATGATCGTATGGTGGTGCTGGACGCGTTGACCTATGCGGGTAATCGTGCCAGCTTAGCGCCGGTGGAGCGTAAGTCTAATTTCCGCTTCATCCATGGCGACATCCGTGACCAGGCATTGGTCGAAAGACTACTGAAGGAGGAAGGTATCGATATCATCGTGCACTTTGCGGCAGAATCGCATGTAGATCGTTCGATTCTTGGGCCGGATACCTTTATCGAGACCAACGTGCTCGGCACCCACAGTCTATTGAAGGCGGCAAAAAAGACTTGGATCGATGCCTCTCATGTCCCATTTCACCGCTTCCACCATGTCTCCACCGACGAGGTCTACGGCACGCTAGCGCCAGGCGCTCCGCCCTTTTGTGAGACTACGCCTTACGCACCCAATTCGCCTTACGCCGCTAGCAAGGCGGCAAGCGATCATCTGGTGCGCGCTTATTATCACACGTATGGCCTGCAGGTTACGACCAGCAACTGCTCGAACAACTACGGTCCTTTTCAGTTTCCTGAAAAACTTATTCCGTTGATATTGATAAATGCATTGCAAGGCAAGCCACTGCCGGTCTACGGAGACGGATACCACGTGCGCGATTGGCTGTACGTAGAGGATCATTGCAGAGGTGTAGAGCAGGTGCTCAGGCAAGGAAGGGTAGGCGAGACTTATAACATCGGCGGGCGCTGTGAGAAGACCAACCTGGAAGTTGTTCAAACCTTGTGCTCGCTCCTCGATGAAATGCGGCCCAGGCTCGACCCTCGGTCCTCAGACCTCGTCTCTTATGTTTCACTGCTCACGTTTATCAAGGACCGTCCTGGTCATGATCGGCGCTATGCCATAGACCCTGGCAAGGCCATGACCGAGCTCGGCTACCGACCGCAAGAAAGCTTCGAGAGCGGGCTGCGCAAGACATTGGCATGGTATTTGGAGAACGAAAACTGGTGGCGATCCCTATTGGATGCGCGCTACGAGGGCTGGATTGAAGCGCACTACGGTGCGAAGACCACGAATGCCACCCCTTCGTTACTTTCCTGACTTGCCTTTTGGGCGACCTACACTGCCGCTATAATGCGCCATTACTTTGAGCTGGTTTGGTATAAAGCCTACGCAGATTTGCGCACGGAGGCTGCGCGTGCCTATCTCGGCATGCTGTGGTGGGTGCTCGAACCGTTGCTTTACATGGTAGTGTTCTACATGGTCTTTGGCCATTTGTTACAGCGCGGCGGACCTGGATTTGTGTCTTTTCTGCTGTGCGGACTGATTGTATGGCGTTGGTTTTCGAACTCCATTACGCGCGGCGCTACGGCCATCTCCAGCAATGCCGGCCTGATCTCACAGGTGTATCTGCCAAAATATCTGCTACCTCCAATGATCCTGGTCGCCAACACGCTTAAGTTCTTGGTCGTCTTTTTGCTGTTACTGGCGTACTTGATCATCGTAGGTTCATCGTTGCATTGGTCGTGGATAGCATTGCCAATTCTGCTGGCCACTCAGTTACTTTTGATCACCGCTTGTGCATCGCTCTTGGCGGTCTTCACGCCGTTCTTCCCGGACTTGAAGATGTTGATAGATAATGGGCTTACACTGCTTTTATTCATGTCCGGCGTCTTCTACGACATAAGCAGCTTTCCGGAGCAGATCCAGTTCTATTTCCGCTTGAATCCAATGGCGATGCTTATCGAAGGCTACAGGGCTGTTCTGCTAAAGGGGATCTGGCCGGACTGGGCGGCATTGGGTACAACGGTGCTGGTGTCACTGTTTGCCATCTGTGCGGCGGTGCTTTTGCTCATAAGATACGATCGAATTTATCCTAAAGTAGTCGTCACATGAACGGCCTCGTCCATCGGGCCGAGCCCGTGCTTCGGTTACAGGATGTCGGCGTTTCATATCAACGACGCATAGGGCTTTTCAAGCGCGGCCGATTTTGGGCATTACGCAATGTTTCTTTCAGCCTCTATCACGGCGAGAGCTTAGGGATAATCGGCCGTAATGGTGCAGGCAAGAGCACACTGCTAAAAATCCTCGCGGGCATTATCAATCCTGATAGAGGACAGATACAACGCGCCAGCCTGCGTGCCGCGCTTTTGTCCTTACGCATAGGGTTCGTACCCTATCTGACGGGGCGAGAAAACGCGATCCTAAGCGCGATGCTAATGGGTATTCATCGCCGCCAGATTGAGCAAGCCATGGACGAAGTATTTGCCTTCGCGGAACTTGAGGAATTCATTGATCAACCGCTATACACCTATTCCGCTGGCATGAGGGCGCGACTCGGTTTTGCCGTGGCTTTCCAGTCTGATCCGGACATCCTGTTGATTGACGAAGTACTAGGCGTAGGTGATGCGGATTTTAAACAAAAATCGACCGAACTGATGCGGAAAAAGATTCTTTCGGATAAAACCGTGGTTATAGTCTCGCATTCCACTTCTTTGATCCACAATCTCTGCGACCGCGTTGTATGGATAGATAGGGGCGAATCCAAGAGAGAAGGCGCCACCGACGAGATATTAGCGCTATACTCCGCCCAAAATCCTGTCACAAGGCCGGAAAAAGACGCCGCGCGTAAATGGCACGTGATCTAATGATCTAATATGAATCCGCGGAAGACCTCACGCCAAAGAATAGACATTCTCGTCATTCTCGGAATGCACAGAAGTGGAACCTCGGCCGTAGCGCGCGTGTGCAATCTGTTGGGCGCCGAGCTTGGCACGCAGCTCATGCCGCCAATTGAAGGCAATAATCCGGCCGGATTTTGGGAGCTTGAAGAGGTCGCAAGGATTCATGATGAGTTACTAGGCTCTCTTGATCTATGCTGGCATGAGACTGGCGAGTTTCCGCATAACTGGTGGGAATCGCCATGCGTGATCCCATTCAAGGATCGCTTGATTGAAGTCTTGGGGCGAGAGGTTGGAAACTCCACGCTGGGCTGCCTTAAAGATCCACGGGTATGTCGGCTTGCGCCATTGTGGATCGATATCTTCAAGCAGCTGAGTTGGACTCCTCATTATCTGCTCGTGATTCGCAATCCCTTAGAGGTTGCTGAATCGCTGCAGGCGCGCGATGGATTCAGTTCATTCAAGTCTAGTCTCCTGTGGTTGCGTCATGTGTTCGAGGCCGAACGGTACACGCGCGGAAAGACACGCGCCTTCATCAGCTACGACGATTTATTAAACGATTGGCGCGCGACCATGGTGCCAGCCTGGCGTCGGTTGGGCCTCGGTGATCTGAAGATCTGTACTGAGACTACGAGGAAAATCGAGAACTTCCTGAAAACGGATCTAAGACACCATACCGCTAAAGCACCGGATATCGAAGATGAAAAACATACGCTGATCGCGGCGGTTTACAAGCACTATTTGTCGGCAATAAAAGCCGATAACTTGCATATGCAAACTGCGCTGTCTACGTTAGAGGAATCTTTTGGCCGCACGGCTGTCTTGTTTGAGCCACTAGTCAAAGCCGAGGCAAGCAAGAGACTGCAGCTTGAGGCTGAGCGGCACTCGTTAAATGCGCAAAACAGATCTTTGCAAGAAAGGATTTCCGCCGCAACGACGAAGATCGAGCAGCTCAGACAAGAGGGTGAGCGGCTCAAGCGGGAGGACGAACGACTCCGACAAGAAAGCGGGTGGCTCAGACAAGAAAACGCACAACATATAGACGAGATCGGCCGCTTAACTCAGCATATTGCGGAGCGGGAGGGGACGATTGCCGCGCTGTTAGCTTCAACGAGCTGGCGAGTAACAGCCCCTTTACGAGGCGCCAAATTCGCCGTCCAGCGTCTTACCAATGGCCTGGGTATGGCGAGTGTGAGCAGTGCACGCTGGCTGTTTCGCCGGCTACCGCTGTCAGATCAAAACAAGCTCAGACTGCGATCGTTAGCGGCCAAGCGTATGGGGCCCGTTCTCGAAAAGGTGCAAAGCAGCGCTGGCCTCGCACAGAATAGGACTTACGCAGAATGGATATCCCGCTACGATGTGTTGACCGAATCCGATCGTGCTGAAATAAGACGGCATATCGCGCTGCTTAAACGAAAGCCCCTGATCTCCGTGGTCATGCCGGTGTTCAATACACCCGAGCGGTTCTTGCGTAGCGCCATCCAGTCCGTTGTTGACCAGTTGTACGATCATTGGGAGCTTTGCATCGCAGACGACTGCTCAACTGAGCCGCATGTGGTGAGTGTGATCCGCGAGTATCAAGCTAAGGACGAGAGGATCAAGGCCGTCTTTCGCGAGGAAAACGGGCATATCTCCGCCTGCAGTAATAGCGCATTGGCGCTGACCAAAGGTGAATTTATCGCATTGATGGACCACGACGATGTTCTCCGGGAGCACGCGCTGTATCGGGTTGTTCTAACCATAAACCAGAGCCCAGACGCAGACTTAATCTATTCGGATGAGGATAAGATTGATGACGATGGCATGCGCAGTAGTCCCTATTTCAAGTCTGGCTGGAACCCCGATTTGTTCTGCGCGCAGAACATGATAAGTCACCTAGGCGTCTACAGGGCCGGCATCGTAAGAGATGTTGGCGGCTTCAGAGTAGGATTTGAGGGAAGCCAGGATTACGATCTGGCATTGCGAGTTATAGAACAAACGTCCCCGGCAAATATCGTTCATATACCGCATGTCTTATACCATTGGAGACACACCGCCTCTTCATCCTCATTTTCTCAGCGCCAACTGCAGCGCGCCGTGGCGGCGGCCCAGCGCGCGGTAAGCGAGCATCTTGAGCGGATCGGTGTTGATGCAGTGGTAGAACCCGCACCGGGCGCTGAACAATATCAATGCATTAGGCGTGCTATCCCTAAGCCCGCCCCACTCGTATCTTTAATCATACCGACCCGGGATAAGTCCAGCCTCCTTCGCCAATGTGTCGATGGGATTTTGTCAAGGACGGACTATCCAGCGATTGAAGTCATCATCGTCAATAATGGCAGCGTGGAGCGAGAAACCCATGAATATCTGCGCGCTATACAAGCGGACTTAAGAGTTCGTGTAATCGACTACGACTGTGAATTCAACTATTCGGCGATCAACAACTTCGCCATACGTCAGGCTAAAGGCGAGGTCGTGGGCCTGATTAACAATGATGTGGTTGTGATTAACAAAGACTGGTTGACGGAACTCATCAGCCATGCGGTGCGCCCAGAGGTCGGCGCCGTCGGCGCCATGCTTTATTACCCCGACGACACAGTCCAACACGCCGGTATCATATCAGGTCTCGGCGGCATCGCCGGTCACGGCCATAGGCATTTTCGACGCGGCGATCCTGGCTACTTCGGTCGCCTGGTGCTGACCCAAAACGTCAGCGGCGTTACAGGCGCGTGCCTGCTTACGCGTAGAGAGGTGTTTGAGGAATGCGGCGGATTAGATGAGGATAATCTCGGGGTAGCGTTTAACGATGTTGACTTGTGCTTGAAAATCCGCCAACGAGGCTATTTGATCGTGTGGACGCCCTATGCGCAGTTGTATCATCTGGAATCGGCCTCGCGTGGCACGGATGTCTCCCCGGACAAGATCGAGCGGTTTAAACGGGAGATAACAACCATGCAGCTGCGCTGGGGCACGCTGTTATTGGAAGATCCGTACTACAATCCTAATCTTAGCTTGGACAAGCCCGATTTCTCGCTATCTTTTCCGCCACGCAGTCGTAGGTCACGCGATGGACTGGATGGGCTATTCCATTTCTACAGCGCGCTTGATAATTGAAGTATTCAGTAAGCTCCGCTTTGCGTTGGATCCAAGTTCATGGATTTCACCAGGTATCTAAAGCAACGGCTAAGTAAGGGATATTTGTCTGCGTCTAGCCAGGCGTCACCCGAACGCGACAAAGATGCAGACAAAGCATCCTTGATTTTCCTTCACGTCCCCAAAACAGCCGGCACGACCGTGCGCGCTATTATTGAGCGACAGTATCCGCCATCGGAGGTTTATGCGATCTACGAGGGCTCTCGAGCCGTTGGACATCACTCGATGGCTGATCTAAAGGCATTACCAGAGGCGGAAAAGAAAAAAATAAAGGTGTATGCAGGACATGTTTCATATGGGTTGCATGAGCTGATCCCGCAACCGGTGCATTATTACGCCATGCTGAGAGATCCGGTAGACCGCATCATCTCCTACTATCATCATACGATGCATCACAATCCCAAGTTCAGCGCGAATAAGATCAGCCTGATGAAGTTCTTCGCCCGTAAAGATCCCATGCTTCACAACCAACAGACCCAAATCATATCCGGAATAAAGGCGCCTCCTGGCGCTTGTTCAGACGAGATGTTATGGACTGCTATCGATAATATCAACGACCAGTTCTGCGCTGTTGGCATCACGGAGATGTTCGATGAAAGCATTTTGCTGCTGCGCAAGGCAATGGCCTGGGATCTACCCGAATACGTGCATGAGAATGTCTCTGTAGACAGACCCGCGCGGGATTTTTTTTCTGAGGCCGAGATCAATTTGATAAAGAAGAACAATCAATTGGATATCATGCTCTATTCGTACGTAAGAAGGCAGCTACAGAAACAATTAGATGACAACTCGGCTGAATTCCAGGAAGAGCTGGTCCAGTTCAGACGTGCCAATGCGGAGTGTGTGGGCAGAATGAAACCGAGGATGGTGTGGCGCACATTGAAAGCTGATGACGGAGCGAATATGGAAAAATAGCATGGTGAAAGGGCGAGATATAAAACGTTTGCCTGAACTTACAGGCTTCCACATCAATGGGGCGGATTGTAAAAAAGAGGTTACCGAGCGCTGCAAAATTTTTATATATATTAACTGCCTCGAATCTTGATGCTGCTAGAGTGCTAGCCCATACACGCGATCACCATTCCTCTCGAGTGGGCGGTTTTATTACCGACACGGGGCAACGCAAACAAAGCTATTACATCTAATCTGCGGTTGTCTGTATGGATGACTTACGTGCAACTGGAGTTAAGTAGTAACTTAAGATCGTATTTATCGCCACTGCGGCAGAGAGCCGACGATGAGACTTGCAGATAAACTGAATTTTCGCAAGACGTATGCCGAACACATAAGAAGGGTAAAGAACGAATACCGCCAGGATACCGCGATGGAAGTGGCGATCGGCGGGGAATTTAAGGCATTCGGCATTCTCATGCGAGAACTACTGATTCAGGTTGGCCTCAAAAAGGATGACTACGTTATCGATGTCGGTTGTGGTTCCGGTCGGCTAGCCAAGCCGCTGTCTGAGTACTTGTCCGGCAAATATCTGGGAATCGATGTCGTCCCAGACCTCGTGACCTACGCGAGTAACTTAGTCAAGCGGCCGGATTGGCGCTTTGAGGTGACCAAGGGTTTCAGTATTCCTGAGAAGAGCAACCGCGCGAATATGGTGTGTTTTTTCTCCGTGTTTACGCATCTACTGCACGAGGAATCTTACAGATATCTTGAGGAGGCAAAACGGGTACTCAAACCTTCTGGGAAGATTGTTTTCTCCTTTCTTGAATTCTCAATTCCATGTCACTGGAATGTATTCGAAGCTAACTTAAAGAACATGGGAAAGCCAGGTCATTTAAACATGTTCATGAGCAGGGACGGAATCAATGCCTGGGCTGAGCATCTCGATTTGAATATTGAAACTATAGAAGACGGTGATAAGCCACATATCCCATTGTCAAGTCCGGTGACTCTAGATAACAATAAGGTTATGCAAGACAAGGGAAATTTAGGTCAATCTATTTGCGTGTTATCCCTTAAATAGAGCGCAAGATACCCTTCTACCGCTGACCCAATGCCTTGAAGTCCGTAGCCCAAACGTCGCACGAAGATGAAAAATTCTGACTTGCTCACGCCCTAGTAGGATAAGCGGAGCTCAATATCTCCTCGAGCTGCACATCCCATGACAAGCTTTGATCAGGTGCCCCGATCTTCTTGGCGACTACGCTGACGCCTAGATTTGCCCGGGACTTCCAGAGACCCACCATGGACGGCTCGTTCACCAAAGGGACTATCGAGCACGGTAGTCCCTCATTACATCTGACGATTTCAAAGCCCGTTAGTGGATTCAGAATAACTCTGAATGTCCCTTCAAAATATCTCCAGAAGTCCCACGGAAGCTCGTGCGGCGGCCAAATAGGATGTGTTGAGATAAATAGAAGACCGCCCGTCTTCATTACCTTGTTGATTTCAAGAACGGCCTTCCATGGCATCGCCAGGTGCTCAAAGACGGAAATTGAAAAGACAAAGTCGAAGTGCTCGTTTTGTAGATAGTGCGAAAGCCTGTGGACATCCCCCACCTGATCCACGTTCTCACCAGGATGGATATCAAAGCCTACGTATTCGCCCCAATTGGCAAACAGAGACTTATAAGTTTTACCCGTAACATTTCTAGAGCCAAGTTCCAAGATCTTAGGGCCCATTGCTTGGTTGACCTGCTCTATGAAGTACCTAAAGTTAAGATGATATGGGTCTTGCGCAGTATCGTGGCTAAATGGGCGGTCCAGCCATTCGAACAAACGTATGGCGGCTTTGTGCTTCGCGGTACGAAGTTGCAACATGCCGGCAACACCTGCCGTCCTTGAGGATGCCCCAAGAAAACGTCTTGCCTGCCAAAGCAGCGATCCGACACCTTCGTTCTTATAGATGGATATAGCCTTGCCTAATTTGCCCATGTTGTGTAACCCCAAGAGCCGCCGCGCAAAGGCGAGAAGCCTTATTGGCCCGCTTTCACGAAAGCCGAAAATCAATACTTATTATTGTTTATCCCGGCCGTGAAATTTCTGAGGCCGTACCGCTACTGTCGGCTGATGCTTGCTCGCTACAAGATTCCGGAGCCGATAGAGCATTCGACTAGTTCTTCCTCTACCCACGCGCTGCTTCATCTGTGCTAAAAATTTTTTCACCGGCGCGGATTCGGCGGGATGTCCGCTCCTGTCAACTGTTCTCGCCGCATATCGATACGGACTATTTTTCAAGTCATATATATCGCCTATCACTCGGACGCGCACCTCGTCCCCATGTTGTAAACGCGACTGTTCGGGCAGGAAAAAGCCAAAGCCGCAGCGTCCCGTTATTTGCTTTCCGTTCATCTGCACATCTTCTCTGAACTCGTTGGCCTGTGTCCGCATGAGCTCCTGTCCATTTACAAGGAGTTGCACCTTTACAGCATCTTTACCTGGGTGGTACCACTTCGCCCAGCCGGATACGATATCCGCCGAGACCCTGTCCAGACAGCCCATGCTTCTATTGTTACGACTTGCATTCAGGTATTTCAACGATGCTGGCTGAATTGACTCAATCGCGGCGCGTAGTGACGCCTCATTATCGATACCGACAAACCTTGCCAAGTAGCGTACGAAGCCTTCCCTATTGTTTATGGCCTTATCGTATGAGACGAGCATACAAGGCGCCTTTGACTGCTCAAGAAACTCTATTATCTTTAGATATTCAGCTAGGCTGCGCCTCATGTTACTGACGACGTCGATAGACATTGATAGCCTATTTCTATTAGCGATCGAGAATATATCTCTGAAGACGACGACATAAATCGGGTTTCGAAACTCAGATTCCAAATTACCGATATAATCTATCGATGAGGGACGTTTCCAGCCCCAGATGCGAAACCGCTGATTGCGGTCGTTGATGATTTGTCGTACTTGGTGTTTGTCTCGCCTCTCCACGGCTCGGCTTAGGGTTAAATCCTCAAACACCACCCCAGTAATGGCATCGCCCATATAGACGCCGAGCTTGCTCAACGCGCCGGCCACCATCGATGTTCCGCCGCGCGCTACGCCCAGGACGATTACCGTTTTCTCCACCGGTCCAGTACTTGGGCGAAGTTCGTGATATCCTAAATTGATTAAGGCATCAAGGGGATTCGGGGCCATGGCAGATATGTAGAGGTCAGCCTTCTTTGCACTGGCTGCGTTCGGGCAGCGCGAGTTCATCTTGTATCGGATTCAAAGCTTAATCACGTGCGGCGAGTAGATCGATGAGCAATCATCTTTATCAAACTTAGATTTGGATCGCAATACGGATCGTTCAGCGGCACTGGTCTTGATCGAACCCGCATCCGAGCCTCTACAGGCGATATCTGGCCGTACGGAGCAGACTTCTTGCGCATGCGGCTATGCGAGCTACCGACACCAGCAGATAACTGCATACGTCGACTCCAATACATCAATCGATATCGTCTGCGCACCGGCAAGATCGGCTTGGCTTATAGCCTACGCATCTATACGAGACTTCACGGCTGGCATATGCGCAGGTGACCATAATCGGCATATCCTGCGTCTGCCCGCCATAAAGTAGGCGATATGCGCATACAAAGCTCTTCCGTGGCTGCGACCCTCGTCGTGCGTGTTGCACAGTTCATTGGCATAATAAAGCTTTTCACTGACGGCGCCTTTCCTTTGGAAGCAAGGCCGGCAATTCCGACAGCCAATCCTTGTTAGCTCCAGTTCAATGACACCATGTCTCGTTTGTTGAATGGCAATGTTTGTGGCCGTGGGCATTGGATGCCCATCAGTCATCAATTATTCAACGCTAACCTCTAATCGCATACTCTACTTTGACTTATCGCGACTCTCTTGCGGTCATCGTCGTCAACTGGAATAGTGGGCGAAACCTAAAGCGGTGCGTCGAAAGTCTACTCGCCCAAGTTAGCCGACCAAGGCGCATCATCATTGTCGATAACGCAAGTGAAGACGATTCCCTCGCGAGTTTGGACAGCCTTGGTTGCGCGGTCGAAATCCATCGAATGGAGCGTAACCTCGGTTTCGCGGCCGCCAATAACTTCGCGCTTGGCTTGGCCTCTGATTGTGCATGGGTAGCGTTAGTGAACCCCGATGCCTTTGCGGCGCCTGATTGGTTGGCGCAGTTGCTCGAAGCCGCTCGCAGCCATCCCGAATTTACCTTTTTTGCAAGCCGCATGTTAAGCGATGCTGCGCCGACCTTATTGGATGGCGCGGGTGACGTGTATCACTTTACCGGCCTGGCATGGCGCCGTGGGCACGGGCGCAGCGCGGGCGCACGTTACCTTCAGTGGGATGAGGTTTTCTCGGCGTGCGCGGGGGCGGCTTTGTATCACCGCGATGCGTTGCTTGATATCGGCGGATTTGACGAGAGCTTCTTCTGTTACGTGGAGGATGTGGATCTCGGATTCAGACTGCGGCTTCGAGGCCATCGGTGCATGTATGTTCCTGTAGCTGTCGTTCATCACGTGGGGTCAGCTAGCACGGGCAAGGACAGTGACTTGTCCGTGTACTACGGCCATAGAAATTTGATCTGGGCCTTCTTTAAGAATATGCCGGCGCTCCTTCTTGCGGCGTTTTTAATGCCTCACCTCGTTGCGAATGTATGTGCCATCATGAAGCACGTGATGCACGGTCAGGGGAGAATCGCTTTTTACGCCAAGCTCGACGCCATGAAAAACTTAAGGCGCGTTTTTGAGCAACGCAAACACGTGCAAAAGGCTAGAACAGTTTCGGCCTGGCGTATAGCCAAGATGCTAAACTACCGCCTGTAATCACAAGCAGGCGCGCGCCGTATTGCAACATGTGCGTGATTTCAGTAGGGCAATTTGATTCACCAGGATCGATGTCCGTTAAAATGAAATAAGGGTGCGGACGGCGAATCGTGAGTAGTCATGGCCCCTCTGTTGCCGAATGCGGACGGCGTCGCGCGGCTGCTCGCATCGAGCATGGCTGGTACTGCACTTGATCCATCAAAGCGGATGACGGAATCCATCGTTGCTGATATGTCCGCCCCTTCCCCCGTCGCTGTTGGGGGGATCGGAGGCAGCGGCACCCGATTGATAGCGGAAATCCTCCGGCGGCTCGGTTATTACATGGGCGAGGACCTGAACAGGGCTGGTGACAATCTGTGGTTTACGCTCTTGTTCAAGCGCACTGAACTGCTGACAGCCGGCAGCCGACAGGACGATTTCGAGCAAGCTGTTTGCATTTTCCGTGTTGTCATGTCCGGGGGCGCAGCTCTGACCCCAGATCAAGAAGCCTTTGTCCGGAGTCTCGCCATTATGGACCGGCCGCAGCACACTGCGGCATGGTTGCGCCGGCGGGTAGAATCCCTGCTAGATGCAGCGCAGGGCCCGGCGCGCCATCCCTGGGGATGGAAGGCGCCGAACACCCATATTCTCCTTGACCGTTTTTACGCCGCGTTACCATACATGAGGTACATCCACGTCATGCGTAACGGACTGGACATGGCGTTCAGTAAGAACCAGAATCAGCTTAAGCTTTGGGGACGTTATTTCTTTGGCGATGCGGATTACGAGGTGAGCCCCCGTTGGTCGCTCAAGTACTGGTGTCTCGTGCACCGCCGTATCACCCGCTTGGGCGAACAGCTGATGCCTGGCAGATATATGCTGCTAAACTACGATGCGTTTTGCGCCGTTCCCCAAGCGGGTCTGCGAGCCTTGCTTCGGTTTTTGGGGCTGACCGTCGGCCCATCGACTGAAGCATCTTTGGCGGCATTGGTGCGCCAGCCCGACTCGATCGGGCGGTTCAAACAGCATGACTTACGGTTGTTCGATCCAGCGGATTTAGAATGCGTTAAGGCCTTCGGTTTTGACACCACGGAGATCCAGCAGTAACGGGGCAGCCGAAGGCCAGTATCGTTAAGTAACACCCATTCACATCCAGACTCGGCCGGTCGAGTAGAATTCACTTTTTGCGCATGCTGAGGCGGTAAAATGCCGTTGTGTGCAGTATGATGCTGTTGTTGTGCAACGTAGATGGTGCTATGTGATTAATATGGGCACTTTCATATGGTGCGCGATGGCCACACAGGTCCATAGCATGAAGGTGGATTTTATTGTCGCTGGAACACAGAAGGGAGGTACTTCGGCGCTGCGCGCCTATTTAAGGGAGCATACCGAAATATGCATGGCGCGAGAAAAAGAAGTTCACTTCTTCGACAACGAACAGCACTTCAAGGCATGCGCGATTGACTATGCCGCTTATCATTCATTTTTCTGTCCGCAGGTGAGTCACAAAATCATTGGCGAGGTCACGCCAATCTATATGTACTGGTACCATGCGCCGCGGCGCATCTGGCAATACAATCCGGACATCAAGCTTATTTTCGTATTGCGCAATCCGATCGAACGCGCGTATTCGCATTGGAACATGGAGCGCGCGAGAGACGCCGATAGCCTTTCTTTCTGGGATGCAATCCATCATGAAAAGGCGAGATGCCGCGACGTCTTGCCCTATCAGCATAGGGTATATTCTTACCTCGACCGAGGGTTCTATTCCGAACAACTGCGTAGATTCTGGACTTACTTCCCACGGGAGCAAACCTTGGTGCTGAAAAGCGAAGAGCTGCGTCAGCATCCAGTAAAGACGCTTGAGCGGATATATCGATTCCTCGACGTGAGCGCCCGTCTCACCATATCAGCCAAGACAGTCCATGCGACACCGTATGCTCGTCCTATGTCACGCCAGGAACGGGAACATCTACTTCATATCTTTGAACACGAGGTGCGCGAGTTAGGGCAGATGTTGGGATGGAATTGTGACGACTGGCTCAGCGTGAACCCGAACGAACCTGCACGCTTTGATGCGCGGCGCCCCGGAATAAATGCGCCTTAGTACACCCGCGCAACCCAGAGACGTAAAGAACCTCGAATTCCTTGTCGAGCTGCATAAGTGTCCGCGGTAACGGTCTGCTTCGTCACGTTCGATCCTGATCTTGAGCTCCTGTCTGAAGTTATTTCAAGGCTTCTAGACGCCTTGCGCTACGCGGCTACAAGAGGCGCATTGACTGAGGCACGGCTCATAGTCGTCGATAACGGTCCTAAATCGGATCAGGCGGTAGCGCTGCAAACTCTGCTTAAGGCCCCGTCGGATGATTCAAACTTTGCCTATGAGATCATTACTGGCCACGGCAACATCGGCTTTGGTCAGGGCCATAATAAGGCTATCGGACGGTCAACGGCCGACTACCATCTCATACTCAATCCAGATGTTCTGATCGAGGAGGATGCGATAGGCACTGCAATCCAATTCATGGAGGAAAATCCGCAGGTGGGACTATTAGCGCCGGCTGTTGTCCTGGAAGACGGCAGTCTGGGACATCTCTGTAAGGTCTATCCCAGCGTTCTAGATCTGCTATTACGTGGGTTTGCGCCGGCTTGGGTGAAGGCCCGTGTCGCCGAGCGTCTGGCGCGCTACGAGATGAAGTCTATGGGCCCGTATAGTGTGCGCTACGGTGTACCGCTGGTCAGTGGCAGCTTTATGCTCTTTAGACGCCGCGTGCTCGAATTGACAGGTGGGTTCTCAAAGGACTACTTCCTGTATTTCGAAGATTTCGACTTATCGCTACGTACCGCGCGGTTTGCGAAGATTGCTTACGTCCCTGCTGTGCGCATCGTGCACAAGGGCGGATTTGCGAGCAAGAAAGGGCCCAAACACTGGTGGATGTTCGCCCGCTCCGCATTGACCTTTTTCTCTCGCCACGGATGGAAATGGTATTGAGCGCTTGTCGCTAACTCATGACGAACGTAGTGGTAACGGGTGCGAATGGCTTTATTGGGAAGGCCTTATGTCAGACCTTGACTTGCGCAGGCTATACAGTCACTGGCGTAGTACGTGCCGCGGATCGCATTGATGCGTCGGCGCCGTACCATTTTGCCGTAATCGGTGAGATCGATGGCACCACGAACTGGTTTGAGTGCATAGCGCAGGTGGACGTGATAGTGCACTTGGCCGCGCAGGTACAGGTTGCGCAGCGAAATGCCTCGCAATGCCTCGCCACAATGCGAATGGTAAATTTTGAGGGCACAGAGAATCTCGCGCGCCAGGCAGCCGCTGCGGGTGTGAAGCGCCTTGTGTACGTAAGTACAGTCAAGATCAATGGCGAGCAGACGTACGGACGTCCATTTAAACCCGAGGACGCGCCATCGCCGAGGGATCCTTATGCGATATCCAAGTTTGAGGCCGAGCAAGCGCTGTTGCGTGTCGCATCCGAGACCGCATTGCAGCCGATCATCATAAGGCCGCCGCTGGTGTACGGGCCGGGTGTCAAAGGCAATTTCCTGAGCCTGATTCGATGGATTGATAAAGGTCTACCGCTGCCTTTGGCTCACATCGACAATCGACGTAGTCTGATTGCCCTAGATAACCTGATCGATATCCTGATGCGGTGCATTCATCATCCGGCTGTCAGCGGTGAAATATTCCTGGTTAGCGACGGCGAGGATCTATCAACCCCGGAGCTGATACGCCGCATTGCCGGTGCGCTGAGACGTCCTGCACGACTCTGGCCGGTGCCTATGACATTGTTGCGTCTTGCCGCGCAGGCAATCGGCAAGCGACAAGGCTTTGACAGATTGTGTGATTCGTTGCAAGTGGATTCGAGCCGCGCACGCACGGTATTAGGCTGGCGACCGCCCGTACCGGTGAACCAGGCGCTATCGTGTACCATAGAGTGGTACCAAAGGCGCAAGTGCGATGAGAGATCTGTGATAATCACAAAATGCGAGTCGCATGACCGAGGGCATGTTTGAGTCGCTGCTCTTGGGCATGGCATTCGTAGCATCCTGTGCCGGTACCGGCATTGTCCGCGTCTATGCGCTGAAGCGCCAGCTTCTGGACGTCCCAGGCGAGCGCAGCTCCCATACCCGTCCGACGCCGCTTGGTGGCGGTCTGGCGATAGCGGCCATGTTTCTGTCTGCTATCGTGTTTTTGCGCGCGATAGATGCTATCCCTATTGCACCTTTTATGGCTTTGTTCGGTGGGGGCGCAGCCGTGGCGGCGGTTGGTTTCTGGGACGATCATACCCCAGTGCCCGCCTGTCTGCGCATCGTCGCGCATTTCATCGCCGGCGCATGGGCGCTTTACTGGTTGGGCGGTTTGCCGGCGCTTTCGGTAGATCATCACCTATGGGATTTGGGTTGGGCGGGCGACTTAGCAGGCCTGGTAGCGATTGTATGGCTCTTGAACCTTTATAACTTCATGGATGGCATTGACGGCATGGTGGGCATCGAGGCCGTTACGGTCTCCGCTACGGCCTGTCTGATAATGGCTGCCGACAAGCCGGATGCCAGTCTGCTGTGGCTGGGTTTGCTTGGCACGACCACGTTGGGATTTCTGCCCTGGAATTGGCCGCCGGCGCGGATTTTCATGGGTGACGTCGGCAGCGGATTTGTCGGCTTCATATTGGCCATCCTCGCGCTTTATACATTACATAAAGGCGCTTTAACATTATGGACATGGGCGATCCTACAGGGTGTATTCATTGTTGATGCGACTGTTACCTTGTTAAGACGGATTATCCGACGAGAAGAGTGGTATCGGGCCCACCGCAGCCACGCCTATCAGCATGCGGCCGCTCGATGGAACTCGCACCGCGCGGTGACGCTGGCGGTCTTGGCCATTAATATATTATGGTTGGCGCCATTGGCATGGTTTGTGGATAAGCATCCAGCGTGGGGGCTTTTCGCAACCTGTGTGGCACTGATTCCGCTAGTATGTGCTGCGCTGATGCTCAACGCGGGCCGGCCAGAGTGAATTAGTCCGTGCATTATCATGGTAATGTTAATGATACTTTGACTGAGCTGTAGTGCGCCCCATTATTGAGACTACGTTAGTTAATCTGCCCAGAAATATAAAACGTCTGATTCTGGTCAGTGTCGATGTTGCCATCCTGTTGTTTGCAGTGTGGGCGGCTTTTTTCCTGCGTTTCGGGGAACTCTGGCCCACATGGCTGGAGCAGCGGGTGGAGCTATTTCCGCTCGCCATCGCGGTATCCATCCCCGTTTTTCACATCTTGGGCTTTTATCATTCCGTTATTCGCTTTCTCAATGGACATGCATTTCTAGGCATCGCACGAGGCGTGACCATTAGCTTGCTGATCATGATCGCCGTATGGGTATTTATCAGCCAAGGCGAAATCATGCCCCGTTCCGTCTGGGTTAATTTTTGGATCACCAGCTTTGTTATGATCAGTGGCTCGCGGCTAGCTGCGCGAGCGATTCTGCACAACCGTCACACGCACATCGCTATGGGCAAGCGGGTTGCGATATACGGAGCGGGTGAGGCTGGTATACAGCTTGCCCAGACCCTGCAGCATGGCCGCGAGTTTCGACCCGTGCTGTTCGTGGACGACCGCAAGGCGCTGCACGGGGGCGAAATACTCGGTCTGAGAATCTATCCGTCCGAACAGCTGGCCACCGTGATCCCGTATTTCCAGATCGCGGCTGTACTGCTGGCGATGCCTTCTGTGTCACGGGATCGGCGGCGAAATATCATAAAGAATCTAGAATCCTTGCACGTGCATGTCATGGTGGTGCCGGGCGTGACCGAGTTGGCGAGCGGGATCAAACGAGTGGACGACATCCGCGACGTGGATGTGGAGGATATCCTCGGGCGCGAGCCGGTCAAGCTGGATCCATGTCTACTGAGCACCTGCGTGCGGGGCAAGTCTGTCATGGTGACTGGCGGCGGTGGATCGATCGGTTCTGAGCTGTGCCGACAGATCATCAAGCAGCAACCCAGACGTTTGATCATATGTGAGATCTCTGAATACGCGCTATATAAGATTGAGCATGAACTAATCCGGCTGATCAAAGCGGCGGGTTACTCCGTCGAACTGGTGCCGATACTCGGTTCGGTATGTCACCGTGAGCGCCTGCAGTCCATTATGACTGCATTTGGCGTGCATACCGTATATCACGCCGCCGCCTACAAGCACGTGCCGCTGGTTGAACACAATCCCGTGGAGGGTGTGCGCAACAATATCTTCGGCACTTACCATGCGGCTGCGGCGGCGCTGGCAAGCGGCGTGGAGACCTTCGTGCTGATTTCTACAGACAAGGCAGTGCGCCCCACGAATGTCATGGGGGCGACTAAGCGGTTTGCCGAACTCGTACTACAGGCCCTGGCGCAGCGCAAGCCGAAAACCCGGTTTTGCATGGTGCGCTTCGGCAACGTGCTGGCCTCAAGTGGTTCAGTGGTGCCGCTGTTTCGCGATCAGATCCGCAGGGGTGGTCCGGTGACTATCACCCATGCGGACATGGTGCGCTATTTCATGACTATACAAGAGGCGGCTCAGCTCGTTATCCAGGCCGGGGCCAAGGCGCACGGCGGCGATGTATTTCTGCTCAACATGGGTGAGGCGATACGGATCGTAGACTTGGCCAAACACCTGATCCGTCTGTATGGGCTTGAGGTAAAAGACGAAAGCAATCCAGACGGCGATATCGAGCTGCGCTTCACCGGCCTGCGCCCGGGAGAGAAGCTGTACGAGGAGTTATTCATTGGGGAAAATGTCCTGCCCACCGATCATCCCATGATCCTGCGCGCGCAGGAAGAGGTAGTGCCCGCCGAGCGCATTGAACGGCTGCTCGGCCTGTTTGAGGCTGCGGTGGATAAGCTTGATTACACCGCAATCCGCGGTTTGTTGTTAGAATCAGTGCGCGGTTATGCGCCGCAAAATGGCATAGAGGATCACGTATGGTTGGAGCAGGATAAGGTATTGACCGCCGAGTCGGCATCGCGCGCGCTACACTAGGGAGCCTCTGCTTTATCGGAAATTCCGTGCGGTGGGAGACCTACCGTATTTTTGGATTGCTTAAACAATCTAAAAACGTGAGAAAACCGCAAAAATCCGCCTGCAGCAGATTTGGACTGCCGTCGGCGGTCCATGGTTGAAGACCAAGATGGTTTGCACCAAAACACGTTCTCGGTTTTGGCTCAAGATTAATATCAGAGTCTTCCAAAAACCTATTACCGGAGCACATCAGCTTATGACGTTAATATAGAGAAGCGCCTGTGGATAATATTCTGGTTGTAGGGGGTGCCGGCTATGTCGGTTGTCATATGGTCGCCGTATTGGGTGAAGCAGGATACAAGCCTGTCACGCTGGACAATCTTTATTCTGGTTACCGCGATGCGGTGATCGCAGGCGAGTTCATCCAGGGTGACCTAAATGACAGGGAACTGCTGAATCAAGTGCTGGATGCGCATGACTTCGCTGGCGTTATGCACTTTGCCGCGCACATCGAGGTCGGTGAGTCGGTGCGCGATCCTGCCAAGTACTATCGCAATAATGTCGCCAATACGCAGAATTTGCTGGATGCCATGGTACGCTATGGTGTCAATGCCTTCATCTTTTCCTCCACGGCGGCGATCTTCGGTGAGCCGCAATACATACCCATCGATGAGCAGCATCCCAAGGCACCGGTTAACCCTTATGGCCGTTCTAAATGGATGGTCGAGCAGCTGTTGGAGGATTACGACCATGCGTATGGTCTCAAGTCCTGCGCGTTACGTTACTTCAACGCCGCCGGCGCAGATCCGCGCGGGCGCTTAGGCGAGCGCCATCAGCCGGAATCCCATCTGATTCCGCTGGTGTTGCAGGCGGCGAGCGGCCGACGCGAATCCATTACACTTTATGGAAACGACTACGATACTACGGACGGCACTTGCATTCGCGACTACATTCACGTGAGCGATCTGTGCGATGCGCATCTGCTGGCATTGGAACAGTTAACGCAAGGCGGCGAAAGTAACCGTTACAATCTAGGCAACGGACAAGGTTATTCGGTGCAAGAGGTGATCGATGCGGCCGCGAAAGTCACGGGGCGCGAGATACCCGTGGTGCGCGGTGAACGTCGGCCTGGCGATCCGGCGACATTGGTCGCCGATTCCGCGCGCGCCCGTTCCAAGCTCGGCTGGAGCCCACGTTTTGCTGACCTTGATACGATCATTGCTCATGCATGGGCGTGGGAGCAGAAAACATCTCAATGAGACACACTGCTCTTGATGCTTACGCATCCTGCCTGCTCTGGTAGAATTGAGGCGAGATACGCACGTAACCGGTTTAGCATGAAAGGTAAGGTATTTATCCAGACCCAGGGCTGTCAGATGAACGAGTACGATTCAGCTAAGATGCTGGACGTGCTCAACGCCTCGCACGGCATGGAGGCGGCCGATGCCCCCGAGCAGGCTGATGTACTGCTGCTCAATACCTGTTCCATCCGCGAGAAGGCGCAGGAAAAGGTCTTCTCCCAGCTGGGCCATTGGCGCCGGTTAAAAGAGAAGAATCCAAATATCGTCATTGGTGTGGGCGGCTGTGTCGCAAGCCAAGAGGGCGAGGCACTACATAAACGTGCGCCGTGTGTCGACATCGTGTTTGGACCACAAACCCTACATCGACTCCCGGAGATGTTGGAACGAGTACGAAGCAGGCGCCTGCCGGTGGTCGATATCTCGTTTCCCGAAATCGAAAAATTCGACCGGCTGCCGGAGCCTAGGGCGGAAGGGCCGACCGCGTTTGTGACCATCATGGAGGGCTGTAGCAAATACTGCACGTTCTGCGTCGTGCCCTACACGCGCGGTGAGGAGGTCAGCCGACCGTTCGATTACGTAATCGCGGAAATCGTCCAGTTAGCCGCCCAAGGTGTGCGCGAGGTAACTTTGCTTGGGCAAAACGTCAACGCCTATCGCGGGGCTATGGCAGATGGGACTATCGCCGATCTGGCCGTGCTGATCGAGTATGTCGCGGCCATTGACGGCATAGACCGCATCCGTTATACGACTTCTCACCCGATCGAGTTTTCGGATGCGCTGATTGGCGTCTATGCGCGCGTGCCGCAACTGGTCAATCATCTACATCTGCCCGTGCAGAGCGGCTCAGATCGGATTCTCTCATTGATGAAGCGCGCGCATACCGTGCTCGAATACAAAGCCAAGATCCGCAAGCTGCGCGCGCTACGCCCGAACATCAGTTTGTCATCCGATTTTATCGTCGGCTTTCCGGGCGAGACTAACACAGATTTCCAGGCCACCATGGACTTGATCGAGGACATTGGCTTTGATCAGTCTTTTAGTTTCATCTACAGCCCCAGACCTGGTACGCCGGCCGCCGCTATGCCGGACCCGGTGCCTATAGCTGTGAAAAAACAGCGCTTGCAGACACTCCAGCACCGCATCAATGAAATGGCACAGATGACCAGCCGGCGCATGGTCGGCACAACTGAGCCCGTGCTGGTCGAAGGGCCTTCCCACAAGGACCCGAGATGGCTGGCCGGGCGCACCGAGAATAATCGGGTAGTCAATTTCCGAGGTGATGCGGAACTGATTGGTCGCTTCGCGGACGTTCGTATCATGGAGGCCCTGGCCAATTCTTTGCGCGGAGAGCTAGTCGATACGATCGATGATCGGCCGCCGCAGGGCGCAGATCATTCCCTGTCGATCGCGCACGTGTCGTGATTTTAAAGTTCCCGTCAGTCCGATTCGCCACGTTTTGAACGATCATCTGGAATCCTTAGCCTTCGTCCTAGAGCCCGCCGACAATCCGCGTTTAGCAAACCTATGCGGCCCGCTGAACGAACACCTGCATCAGGTGGAGCGGCGATTGGGCGTGGAGATCAACAACCGCGGCAATACCTTCAGTGTGATCGGTGAGGCGCATGCCGCACAGATGGCTGCCGAGGTGCTCAAGGACCTATATGCCTTTACGGCGGATGAAGTGCTGACCACCTCAAGCGTGCATACATACCTGCAGGCCGCCAACGTCGAGGCGCGGCTTGAGACGGGCGCACGCCAACGAGAGGACACCTCCATCCGTACCCGACGAGGCCTCATCAGGGCACGTAGTGCCAATCAGATCCAATATGTCGAAAACATCCGCAATCAGGACCTCACCTTCGGCATTGGCCCCGCGGGCACGGGCAAGACCTATCTTGCGGTTGCCTGCGCAGTAGAGGCACTGGAGACGGCGCGGGTGTCCCGCCTGGTGCTGGTGCGCCCCGCGGTGGAGGCTGGAGAGCGCTTGGGATTTTTGCCCGGTGATCTAGCCCAGAAGATCGATCCTTATCTGCGTCCAATCTATGATGCCTTGTATGAGATGCTGGGCTTCGAGAAGGTCAATAAGCTCATTGAGCGCAACGTCATTGAGGTAGCGCCGCTTGCGTACATGCGCGGCCGCACCTTGAATGACGCCATGATTATCCTCGACGAGGCCCAAAACACCACTATCGACCAGATGAAGATGTTCCTCACGCGGCTCGGTTTCGGTTCGACGGCAATCGTCACGGGCGATGTTACGCAGATTGATCTGCCGCCCACCCGCAAGTCGGGTTTGCGCCATGTTGTCGAGGTACTCAAGGACGTCGAAGGCATCGCCTTCAGCTTTTTCACCGCTCACGACGTGGTGCGGCATCCGCTGGTGCAGCATATCGTACGCGCCTACGAGCAGGCTGAGCAAAAGCCTACAAGCGAGCAGCAAGCTTGACGCTCAAGGTAGATGTACAATACGCATTCGCCAGGCCGGGCCTGCCGACTGTCGAACAGTTACGTACCTGGGCCGCCGCGGCTGCGCTTGGTGCGCGGCAGGCGGAAGTCGTCGTACGGATCGTAGGAGAAGATGAGAGCGCGCGGCTCAACCAACACTATAGACATCAATGTGGCCCGACCAATGTGCTGTCATTTTCGTTCGAGGCGCCACTGCAGGTGAGCCTGCCTTTACTGGGCGATCTGGTGCTCTGTGCACCAGTAATCGCGCGTGAGGCACGCGCGCAGGCCAAGCTCGACTCTTCGCACTGGGCTCATATGGTGGTGCACGGTATGCTGCATCTACAGGGCTACAATCATGCAACCGACGCGCAGGCGCGAGAGATGGAGAAATTGGAGATCGAGATCATGGCGCGGCTTGGCTTTGATAATCCTTACGAATGATCCTTAATCCAATAAAAGCCCTCTTGAGCATGCGCATGGTTCGCTAATTTCGGGGTCGCCGCCGTCATAGTCTCCCGCGCGGTTCTACACACCACCAGGCAACAAACCACACAGCCCCTGCGTGTCTGGATTGCGCGACACCTGCTGTCGGCGGACCTGATCGCGGGCATCTCAGGCGCCTTGCTGGTGCTGGCATTTGCGCCGTTTAAATGGCGTGTGCTCGGGGTAGCAGCACCTACCATATTGTTTTTCCTATGGCTGGACAGTTCGCCCGGCCGCGCCTTTTGGCGCGGTTATCTGTTCGGCTTAGGCCTGTTCGGATTCGGTGTATCGTGGATATATAACAGCATCCACGCGTTCGGTGATGCGCCGATGGCGCTGGCTGCGCTGATCACGGCCTTGTTCGTGATGTTCATGGCCTTGTTTCCTGCCCTCACGGGTTATCTCGCCAACCGTTTTCTCAAAGGGCCAGATGCAATCACCCTGGTGGTGGTATACCCCGCGATGTGGAGCTTGCTCGAATGGCTGCGGGGTTGGCTGCTAACCGGCTTTCCCTGGCTGACCGCAGGGCAGGCGCAGTTGGATTGGCCGCTGGCGGGCATAATACCGATACTGGGAGCAACGGGCGCCAGCTGGGCTTGCATGCTTACCGCGGGTCTGCTGGTGTTGATATTGGTTGGAAGTCGGCGCGAGTGCTGGTTTGCGGTAGCCGGCACCGCATTGTTGTGGTTGATCACGGGGTGGCTAGCCACGCTAAGCTGGACTGCGCCAGTCGGTCAGCCCCTTACTGTCAGCCTCATGCAAGGTAACATCGCTCAAAATGATAAAATGAGCGTCGCGCAGCAATGGCCGACGATGAACCTGTACCGAAACTTAACCCGCAAGCACTGGGATTCGGATCTCATCGTATGGCCGGAGACCGCGGTGCCGACCTGGTACGATGAGGTGGCTAGGTCTTTCATTCAGCCGCTCGCGCGCGAGGCGCGGCGGCACGGTACCGCCGTGCTTTACGGCGTGTTCGTGTATGATCCGCCCACCGGGCAAGCTTACAACAGTGTGGCACGGCTGGGCAAAAAACCAGCCTTTTATTTTAAACGCCATCTAGTACCGGGCGGTGAGTATTTGCCCTTACGAGGGCTACTGCAGTGGTTGGCGGGTATGATGGTCATCCCCATGTCGGACTTAAGCTCAGGCCACGGCCGACCGCTCCTGCGGCTGCCGCGCCTTGATAATCTGGCTGTGGGGGTTTCGATCTGTTACGAGGACGCGTACGGTGCCGAAGTCAACGACGCATTGCCGGAGGCAAGATTGCTCGTTAACGTGAGTAATGACGCCTGGTTCGGCGACTCATTGGCGCCCCACCAGCATTTAGAGATCGCTCGCCTGCGTGCTTTGGAGACCGGCCGCTATTTGTTGCGGGCGACGAACACAGGCATTTCAGCCATCGTCAATCCGCAGGGTGACGTGGTGGCGCGCGCGCCGCAATTCGAAGTCTATGTCCTGACGGCGACGGTACAACCCGGGCAAGGACTGACGCCTTACAGCCGTTGGGAAGACTGGGCCGTGGTGATGCTGCTGGTCTTGTCGCTCGTCGCAGCGTTTGTTTCAATTAGCAAGACACACGACAATGGCTTTACCAATGAGGTCTGACTATTGGTAACTTCCATGAGCGAATCCCAGCAGGGCTTGGCGTTAGTACCCGTTATTCTATCGGGGGGCTCCGGCACTCGGCTATGGCCGATGTCGCGCCAGATCTATCCCAAGCAGTTCATCCCGCTTACAGGCGACAAGAGCCTGTTTCAGTTGACTTTGCACCGATTAGAGGGCCTATCAGGCTTGCCGTTTACGCTGGTTATATGCAACAACGAGCACCGTTTCATGGCGGCTGAGCAGGTGCGCGAGATTAACGCAGACAATGTCCGCATCATGTTGGAGCCAGCCGCGCGCAATACCGCACCGGCGATCGCTGCTGCGGCCTTTGAGATCTGCGCGGAGCTTGAAGATGCGGTGATGCTCGTGCTGCCCGCTGATCATATCTTGAAAGACAGGTCTGCGTTTCACGCTGCGATAGGCGCGGCCTATATGGCCGCCACCGCTGGATACCTGGTGACGTTCGGCATTGTGCCAGAGCGTGCGGAGACCGGTTACGGTTACATCCACCGCGGCCAGACGCTGACTATCGACGATGCCTGCCAGGCGATGTTCATCGTCGATGCCTTCGAGGAGAAACCTAATCAGAGCACGGCCGAGGCCTATCTCGCAGCGGGCGATTATTTTTGGAACAGCGGCATCTTCTGCTTCAGTGCCAAGCGCTACCTGGAGGAGCTAAAGCAGTGCGCACCGCTGATTCATACGGCTTGCGCACAGGCGCACGCAGCGCGCAGTCGTGATCTCGACTTCATCCGTCTGGACAAGGACGCATTCGAAGCCTCCCCTAGTGACTCGATCGACTACGCAGTGATGGAGAAAACAGAATCCGCCGTGGTAATTCCGCTCAAGGCGGGTTGGAGCGATGTCGGCACCTGGCATTCCCTGTGGGAGGTGGAACCACGTGGGGACAATGACAATATCGAGATCGGCGACGTGGTGACCGAGGATTGCAACGGTTGTTATATCCATGCTGCGCACCGCCTGGTGAGTGCGGTAGGTCTTAAGGATCAGATCATCATTGAGACTGCTGACGCTGTGCTGGTCGTGCCGCGCGCGCGCGCGCAGGACATACGCGCTATCGTCGAGCGTTTGAAGGGCGGTGGACGGGGCGAGGTTATCACTCACCGTAAGGTATTCCGGCCCTGGGGCGCCTACGAAGGCATCGATCTATCCCATCGGTTCCAGGTTAAGCGCATTACAGTCAATCCCGGACAGAGTCTATCGCTGCAGATGCACCGCCACCGGGCCGAACATTGGGTGGTTGTCGCCGGCACGGCCCGGGTCACGCGTGGTGACGAGGTGTTTTTGCTTTGCGAGAATGAATCGACGTATATCCCGACGGGCACGCGGCATCGGCTGGAAAACCCCGGCAAGATCCCGCTGGAGCTGATTGAGGTACAAAGCGGCAGTTATCTGGGCGAAGACGATATCGTCCGGTTTGAAGATATTTACGGGCGCTAGTTGCAAAGATGGATGAAGGTGCTAAGGGCGTTTCGTTACACCATGGCCGTTAGGTATGTGCGTAGACCTATGCAGTCACCCGCCTGAATTCCGTGCTGCGGCACCTCGGGCAAGGCGGGACGCGGCTGGTTTTTACTAGCCTAAGCTGCTCTCCGCAGGCGATGCACCCCAAGATGCCGGGGGCGGTGACTTGACCGCTATGGTAGTCCTCGGCCAGTTGTGCCTGTTCAGTCCACTGCGCTAACTCAAGCCGGGTTTGGTCGGCCACGCTCGTGATGAGATCAAGTAGCCGCGCCTCGATCAATTCCAGATCCATATGAAACCAGGTGCGATACTCTTTGCCGGTTTCATTCAGATAATCCGCCATTTCGCGCATATCGCGTCTTAGATAGTTCCCGATCCTTTCGGCCTCCTCGCGGGTGGTCTCGCCTAACTCCACCGCGCGTTCGCGCGCCAGTGCGATGGCGTGTTCTAGGGTCGGGCGCGCCTTATGCTCCGCGGCCTCCAGCGTATGCCTGACGCGCTCCATCATCCGATTGTAGATACTGACCTGATGATTTTCTTGCTCTGATTGTGTCATGTTCGATTACTCCGCATCGCCCCTTGCCTACAAGTTTAGTCCATCCAAAAGCAGTCTTATTCCCGATTGGGTTTTTATGGGCGTGCGACTAGAATGCCGACATGCACGTCATGCGTAGACCTTACCCCCGCTGATAGTTTAAGCCGATGGAAGAACACTACGAACCCGCGAAGGTCGAGCGTCAAGCGCAGGATTACTGGGCGGCGCATGACACGTTTCGTGCGTTGGAAGATACAACCAAAGAGAAATTCTATTGTCTCTCCATGTTCCCGTACCCCAGCGGACGATTGCACATGGGGCACGTGCGTAACTACACGATCGGTGATGTCATCAGCCGCTATCAGCGTATGCGCGGTAAAAACGTCATGCAGCCTATGGGCTGGGATGCCTTCGGTCTGCCGGCGGAGAACGCAGCAATCAAGAACAACGTGCCGCCAGCGCGCTGGACTTATGAAAACATCGATACTATGCGCACGCAGCTCATGCGCCTGGGCTTTGGCTACGATTGGGCTCGAGAATTGCCCACCTGCCGGCCCGAGTATTACCGCTGGGAGCAGTGGTTTTTTACACGCCTATTTAGAAAGGGCCTGGTGTATAAGAAAAAGGCTATAGTCAATTGGGATCCAGTCGACCAGACCGTGCTGGCCAACGAGCAGGTGATCGACGGCCGGGGCTGGCGCTCAGGCGCGGCGGTAGAGCGCTGTGAGATTCCACAGTGGTTTTTGAAAATCACCGATTACGCAGAACAGCTGCTGCGCGATCTGGAAAGGCTTCCAGACTGGCCGGCGCAGGTCTTGGCCATGCAGCGCAATTGGATCGGTAAGAGCGAAGGTGTTGAGATCGGCTTTCCTTACAATGGCGGTGTGTTGAAGGTTTTTACCACGCGCGCGGACACCTTGATGGGCGCGACCTACGTTGCCGTCGCACCCGAGCATCCGCTGGCCGCGCGGGCAGCGCAGGATGATGAGCGGGTGGCTGCGTTTATTGAAGACTGCCGTCAGGGCGGCTTGGCCGAGGCCGAACTCGCCGTGCAAGAGAAGAAGGGCGTTCCAACTAAGTTGACCGTACAGCACCCGTTGACCGGGGAGAGACTGCCGATATGGGTCGCGAACTATGTGTTGATGGCCTATGGCGAAGGCGCCGTGATGGCCGTGCCGGCGCACGATGAGCGCGACTTTGAGTTCGCCCATCAGTACGGTTTACCGATCAAACAGGTTCTAGAACATGTCCTTCGGAGGGTAAAGCCCTGGAAAGAGCGTAGTCCTGGCGCCGGTGAAGATCAGTATTACGAGTTTGATCCCGCCACCTGGAAGGACTGGTATGCGTCGAAGAGCGTGGATGATGTGCTGGTTGTTAATTCAGGGAAGTACAACGGCTTAAGTTCTGCGGAGGCGATCGACGCCATTGCCGCCGATTTGGCTGCTAAAAGATTGGGCGAGAAGCGCACGCAGTTCCGTCTGCGCGACTGGGGCGTCTCCCGCCAGCGCTATTGGGGTTGTCCCATTCCGATCATCAATTGCCGGACTTGTGGAGCAGTGCCGGTGCCAGACGAACAATTGCCAGTGGTGCTGCCGGAGGACGTGACATTCAAGGGTGTGAAATCGCCATTGAAGACTAATCCCGACTTTTATCGCACCGAATGCCCAAGCTGCGGTGGTCCGGCCGAGCGGGAGACGGACACCTTCGATACCTTTGTAGAGTCCTCATGGTATTACGCGCGCTTCTGCTCGCCGGATAACAATCGGGCCATGCTGGACGCCCGGGTCGACTATTGGCTGCCAGTGGACCAATACATTGGCGGCGTGGAGCATGCGGTGCTGCATCTGCTCTACGCACGCTTCTTCCATAAACTCATGCGCGATGAGGGACTGGTCAAGGGTGATGAGCCGTTTACCCGCTTGCTTACCCAGGGCATGGTCTTGAACGGTGGCATCAAGATGTCCAAGTCCAAGGGCAATATCGTCGATCCAGAAGCGCTGATCGAGCGTTTCGGGGCGGACACCGTGCGCCTGTTCATGATGTTCGCGGCGCCGCCGGAACAGGCGCTGGAATGGTCGGAGTCGGGCGTCGAAGGCGCACACCGATTCCTAAGGCGCTTGTGGCGACAGGTTTATATCCATGTGGATGACAACAATCAATCCATTGCCGGTGGTCAGCGATTAGGCGAAGATCAAAAGCGATTAAGCCGCAAGCTGCACGAGACCATCGTCAAGGTCAGCGACGATATCGGCCGCCGCTACACCTTTAACACCGCCATCGCCGCCAACATGGAATTGCTCAACGAGCTTTCCCGCTTTGGCGATCGCAGTCCCCAAGGCCGTGCGGTAATGCAAGAGGCCTTGGAGGCCATCGTGCTGATGCTCTCACCCATCGTGCCGCATATCGCGCATAGACTATGGCGGGCACTCGGGCACGAGACGGCGGTGGTGAATTGCGCCTGGCCACGGCCCGATGAAGGCGCCTTAGCGCGGGAGACGACCGAACTGGTCGTACAGGTGAATGGAAAGTTGCGCGGGCACATTCAAGTACCGGCCGGAGCTGACCGCGTGCAGACCGAGCAAACAGCGCTAAGCAACGACAATGTGCGACGGTATATCGAGGGCAGACGCGTGCGCAAACTGGTGGTGGTACCAAATCGGCTGGTCAATATCGTTGTCGAGTAGCGCTCGCAGGACCGGGGAGACGCCTGTCCCGCAATGTCGGCATGAAGTTGCGGACGCACAATACATGCTCGGGGCAGGCGCCGGCCGGAGTACAGCAGCAGGCCTATTCCTGTTGCTCGTGGTTGGGGTTCAGGCACTGCTCCTTTCCGCCTGTGGATTCCAGTTGCGCAGCGAGGCCGATCTACCGCCGGCGCTGGCGCGCACGCACATCGCAGGCTTAAGTCAATACAGCAGTCTATACATCAAACTGCGCCGCGCGCTGCACGCAAGCGGGATCCGAATAGTGAACGGTAAGAACGCGACGGCGATTTTGCATATCATCGATCAGAATCGAGGCAGGCGCGTACTATCGGTCAGTGCCAATGGCAGAGTGCGGGAATTCGAGCTTTACATCGTCGTGAGGTTTGAGGTCATCTGGCAGGGGAATGCGTTCAAGCTCAAAAATCAGATGCTCACCACGACGCGAGATCTTACTTTCAACGAAACCCAGGTGCTGGGCAAGTCCTCGGAAGCGGCGCTGCTTTACGAAGACATGGAAAATGAACTGGTACAGCTGATGCTCTATCGCCTCGAGGCTGCTGGCCGCAGCAGGCTAACCGATTAGCCCCTTGCAAGACGCTCGACCACAGTGGCAATCGCCGCCGAGTCCAGCTCGCCATCACCCTGGCCGACCAGCTCGTCTAAGTACTGTGCTGTCCTTTCGGCACCAGGCAAGGCCATGCCGTGCTGATGAGCAGTCTGCAAGGCGATATGCATGTCTTTCTGATGCAGTTGCGCCTTAAATCCTGGTTTGTAGTTGCCTTCCAGCACGCGCAGGCCATGTACTTCCAGGATTTTGCTATAGCCGAATCCGCCCAACAATGCCTCGCGCACACGCGCCGGGTCGGCGCCGGCCGCACGCGCCAGCACCAAGGCCTCACCGACAGCTGCGATGATCTGAGCCACCAGGATCTGATTACAGGCTTTGGCCACCTGTCCTGCACCATGGTCACCGACGTGCACGATGTTCTTGCCCATACATTCGAATAGTGGACGCACGCGGGCGAAAATTTCCGACTTACCTCCTACCATGATGGAGAGATTTCCGTCTATCGCCCCCTGCTCGCCGCCAGAGACGGGCGCATCCAGCATCTCAACGCCGCGTGCCGCGAGTTCTTGCGCAATATCGCGCGTCACCGCCGGTGAGATGGTGCTCATATCCACCACAATGTTGCCGTGTCGCGCCCCGTATGCGATACCGTGCTCGCCCCGGATTACCTGTTTTACATCCGGTGTATCTGACACCATGGTAAAGACTACGTCCGTGTGCTGCGCGAGGCTTGCCGGACTCTGATATACATCGGCACCAGTACCCGCCAAGGGTTTTGTAGCCTGCGGTCGACGCGTGTAGACGGCAAGCCGGTAACCACCCTTGATCAGGTTCATGGCCATCGGACGACCCATGATGCCAAGGCCGATGAATCCAATGATAGGTTTTGATGAAGGCATTGAATGCTCTTAGAATTGACTCGTCGATGACTTGAATTCTCGCCGAGCGAAGTACGCAAAGCAACAGTGGCTGATAGCGGCCACTACCACCTAAGACAGGCGCGCCACGGAGCTAGAGCCTGCACGAAGCTACGCCGATGCGCCACCAGTCCTGTAATGCGCCTGTGCTTTGGCGCGTGAATCACCAGGCCCGCTCCTCAAAGCGGCTATCACTTTGGACCGAAACCGTGCAATCCGCGTTTAGATGCGAAGAAAGCTTTCCGACTCACATACTTGTGCCGCGTGGCTGATTTGCACGCGCTGCGAACCCGATGATGCTAAGGCTATAATGACGAGGCGTTCGATGGGGTGATAGATGAGGCTACGCCTTGATCAGCTAAGTGCCAGCCTGAAGAGACATTTGGGGTCGATATATGTCATCGCCGGCGATGAGCCGTTGCAGGCCATGCAGGCGGCCGATATGGTGCGCGAGACTGCCCGCGTCCACGGCTATGAGGAGCGGCTGGTGCTGGATACCGAGGCCGGTTTCGAATGGTCCGAATTGCGCGGCATTGCCGACAACCTGTCGCTGTTCGCACGCAAGCGTTTGCTGGACTTACGCCTAGCAAATACCAAGCTGGCCTCCACAGGCGCCAAGGCGCTGATAGATTACGCGTCGCATCCGCCCGCGGACACGCTGTTGCTGGTGCAATGCGGTAAGCTCGATCGGGCTGCCCTGAGCAGCAGCTGGTTAACGGCCTTAGACCGCACTGGCGTGACTTTGCAGGTATGGTCGCTTAATGCGCACGAGACATTGCAGTGGATTGCGGCGCGGCTTGCGGAGAGAACTCTGAAGGTCACTCAAGAGGCCGTGCGGCTACTCGCCGAGCGCGCCGAGGGCAATCTGCTCGCAGCTCGTCAGGAAATCGAGAAGTTGAGCCTGTTGTATGGGAATGGCGCTGCGGAAGGTCAAGTCCTGGACATAGCTCAGATTATCGCCAGCGTAGCTGATAGTGCTCGCTTCAATGTATTCGAGCTGGCGGATGCGGCGCTAGCGGGCGACTGTGCGCGGGCCGTGAGGATATTGCATGGTTTGGCTGCCGAGGATGTCAAGCCCGCCCTGGTGTTATGGTCACTTGCCGAGCAGGCGCGCCTGCTCGCGGCATCGTCGTTTCATATCCGCCGTGGCGGCTCGCTCCAGCAACCGGCTCTATCCACCCAGCGCCAACGCCTGCTAAGGCGGGCGCTCGAGCGGGCAGGCACGGCACAATGGGAGGCGAGCATGCGGCAGTGTGCACGCGTCGATCGCATAATCAAGGGCCAAGAACCAGGCAATCCATGGGATGAGTTGCTAAACTTAACATTGAAAATTTGCGGACGTCCGTTGTTTGATGCGGCAGGTCATTAAGACGCTGTAGAATGGCACTGCGGATGAAGATAGGTGAACGCGGGCGGTTCTCGCAATATTAAATCAGTGTGGCAGACGCATTAGTTGAAGCGAACATGAGTGCCAAGCCTGATATACAGGATTCAAACATACAAGCCTATATGCGTAAGGTCGGCCATAAAGCGCGCGCGGCGGCCCGTCTGCTTGGATGTTTGGACACCGGCGCCAAGAACGCGGCATTGCTGGCGATAGCGGAGAATATTGAGTCATCGACAGCGGGTCTCATGGCGGGAAATGGCAAAGATCTGGAAGCCGGTCGGAGGCGGGGACTGGATGCGGCCTTGCTCGATCGGCTCATGTTGACCGAGGCACGTATCGCGTCGATGGCGCAGGGCCTGCGCCAGATCGCTGCATTGCCCGATCCTGTAGGCGCCGTCACAGACCTCAACTATCGACCCTCGGGCATTCAGGTGGGACGCATGCGGGTGCCGCTGGGGGTGGTTGGAATCGTCTACGAGTCACGGCCCAATGTCACCGCCGATGCGGCGGCACTATGCTTCAAGTCCGGCAACGCCGCCATCCTGCGCGGTGGCTCGGAGGCCTTCCATTCCAACCAAGCCATCGCCGACTGTATCAAGGACGGTTTAATGCGGGTCGGTGCGCCGCCCAATGCCGTGCAGGTTATCGAGACTACAGAACGCACGGCGGTAGGTGAGTTGCTGGCCATGTCCGACTGCGTGGATGTCATCATTCCCCGTGGTGGCAAGAGTCTGATCGAAAGGGTAAGCCGCGAATCAAAAATACCCGTGCTCAAGCATCTGCATGGCGTCTGCCACGTGTACATCGACGATCGCGCAGATTTTGATAAAGGTGTCAATATCGCCTTCAATGCCAAGGTGCAGCGCTTCGGCGTGTGCAACGCCATGGAAACTCTGCTAGTAGCAGAAAACATCGCCGCGCACGTGCTACCGCTGCTTAAGGCACAATTTGATGCGAAGGGCGTCGAGTTACGCGGCTGCGCACGTACTCAGGAAATTCTTCCGGACGTTTTGCAAGCGACCGAGGATGATTGGTTTGCGGAATATCTGGCGCCAGTGCTGGCGATTCGCGTAGTCACGGGATTGGATGAGGCTATTGCGCACATCGCTACCTATGGCTCACATCATACTGACGCCATCGTTACCGAAGATTACACGCGCGCACGGCGCTTCCTGCGCGAGGTCGATTCGAGTTCGGTTATGGTCAATGCCTCTACCCGCTTTGCCGATGGATTCGAATACGGGTTAGGGGCCGAGATCGGGATCAGCACGGACAAGCTACACGCGCGCGGCCCAGTGGGTCTTGAGGGCCTCACCACGCAGAAGTTCGTCGTGCTTGGCAACGGGCACATTAGGGAGTGATGCGAGCCGCAATCGGCAGGTCGGCAAATAGAAGCCGTATGCCAAATAATACGCGCCTGACTAAGGCTAGATTCGCCTCATGATCGGCATTTTGGGCGGTACCTTCGATCCCATCCACCTTGGCCACGTAGAGCCCGCGCGAGACCTGCTGCAAATGCTGCCACTGCGCGAGATCCGGTTTATTCCTGCGCGTATTCCCCCACATCGAAACCCGCCGCTCGCCAGCGCTGCGCACCGCTGGCGTATGCTAGAGCTTGCAATCCAAGATCAGCCCGGGCTGATGGCCGACGACCGCGAGCTGCGTCGCGCCGGACCATCTTACACTGTCGATACCTTAGGCGAGTTGCACGCGGAGCTCAGTGAGCCGCTGTGCTTGATCATAGGTATGGATGCGTTCGCGAATCTGACCACCTGGCACCGTTGGCAGGACATCTTGCGTCTTGCGCACATCGTGATAACCACCCGGCCAGGCGCATCGTTGCCTACTACCGGTGCCGCCGCAGACCTGTTAAAAGAACGCTATTGCGACTCGCCGCAGGCGCTTACAGATCTCTTATGCGGAGGCATTCTGCCGCGAACGGTACGACACTTGGATATTTCATCCAGCACTATACGTGCGGGTATCGCGGCAGGCAAAGACGTAAGCGCAATGCTGGCCCCGCCTGTCTGGCGGTATATTCGCGAACATGGCTTATACATTGCCACATCCAACGAGGTGGTAATTTAAGGTATACAATGGATACTGAGGATCTGCAAAAACTGGTAGTGGAAGCTCTGGATGATCTGAAGGCCGTTGATGTGCGCGTCATAGACGTGCGCGGTAAGACAGCGATCACCGACGTCATGGTGGTCGCCTCGGGTAACTCGGATCGCCATGTCAAGGCCTTGGCCGACCGCGTGATTGAAAAGGCCAAGCAGGCGCACGTACGCCCGCTAGGTGTCGAGGGCGAGCGCGAGGCCGAATGGGTGCTGGTCGATTTGGACGATGTGGTCGTGCACGTGATGTTACCGCGGGTGCGCGATTTCTACAATCTGGAAGGACTGTGGACGATGAATGAACTTTCAGACGTGCGGGATCGCGCTCGGCATTAATGGCGTTATATTCTGTACTGCCGGCTTGAAGCCTGGCCGAGCGCTGCTGCGCTCTCGGATTTCCCAACGGCATAACCGATGCACATCCATCTACTGGCTGTAGGCACGCGTATGCCCGGCTGGGTTCAAACCGGATTCTACGATTATACGCGCCGATTACCCCCGGAGTGGAGATTTGTGCTGAAGGAGATACCTGCTCCCAAGCGTGGGCGATCGCGTATCGACCACTGTGTGGCAGTGGAGGGTGAACGTTTGCTCACCGCACTGCCCACGGATAGCCGCGTGACTGCGTTAGATATACGCGGCAAGGTTTGGAGCACAGAAGAGCTCGCGGCGCATATTGGCGAGTGGCAGGTATCCGGTCAGCACGCGGCGCTGCTCATTGGCGGGTCCGATGGACTTGCGCCCGCCTGCATTGCGCGCGCCGATGCGCTATGGTGTCTATCTCGATTGACACTTCCGCACGCGCTGGTTCGGATCATCGTGGCCGAGCAGTTGTATCGCGCATCGACCATATTGCGCCATCATCCTTATCACCGCGGATAGCAAATGGCCCCTGGAGTATCTTTGCGGCCGCAGTTGATATTGGCGTCAGCTTCTGCGCGGCGACGCGAGTTATTGAATCAAGTTGGCGTGCGCTTTGAGACCTTACCCGTGGATATCAGCGAGGCGTGGCGTGCAGGCGAATTACCACAAGATTACGTGCAAAGGATAGCACTTGAGAAAGCGCGAAGTGGCTGGGAGCGATCCGGGCGCGATCTGCCAGTGCTTGGCGCCGACACAATTATAGAGTTGAATGGAGAGGTCGTGGGCAAGCCGGCGGATCGGGCGCAGGCGCTGGCGATACTCGAAGCCCTGTCGGGGCGCGAGCATCGCGTATATAGCGGTGTTGCGATCATCGCGTCCGTGCGCTGCGCACAGCGCGCTTCGTGTACCCGTGTGTGCTTTCGGGATATCAGCCTTGAGGAGCGCCGCGCCTATTGGGCCAGCGGCGAGCCGCTGGGCAAGGCAGGCGGTTATGCGATTCAAGGTAAGGGGGCGGTATTTGTCAAATACCTGCACGGCAGCTACTCAGGCGTTGTGGGTTTGCCGCTATTTGAGACGGCCGAGCTGTTGCGCGAATTTGGCATTCCCATGCTTTAAATGAGCTGCAAACAGAATTACGCGGTGCTCATATGGAAGTGACAAAGAATGCATGAGCGAAGAGATACTGATCAACGTAACGCCCCAGGAAACCCGCATCGCCGTCGTGGAAAGCGGTGTACTACACGAGATATGGATTGAGCGTAGCCGCAAGCGCGGTCTGGTTGGAAACGTGTACAAAGGCCGGGTCAGTCGTGTGATGCCGGGAATGGACGCTGCCTTCGTTGACATCGGCTTAGAAAAGGCGGCTTTCTTGCACGCCTCCGATGTGGCGATGGTGGTCGAGGAGACCCCCGAAGGCGCAATGGCCACTCACCGGGAGTCCATCGGCCGGTTGCTACACGAAGGTCAGCAGTTGCTAGTGCAGGTAGTCAAAGATCAACTGGGTAGCAAGGGCGCCAGACTGTCCACGCATGTTACCATCCCATCGCGTTACCTGGTGCTGTTACCTAGCGGTGCGAATATCGGCATCTCCTCCAAAATCGAGGATGAGACGGAGCGTGCGCGTTTAGAAGGAATCGTGGAGCAGCTAATGGTCGCATCGGGCCACCAGCCGTGCGGTTATATCGTTCGCACGGCCGCCGAGGGGGCAGATGAGCAGGTGCTGGCGCGGGACATGCGTTTCTTGCAGAAGTTATGGGCCACCATCAGTAAGCGCGCCGAGCATGCACCGGCTGGATCGGCGATCCATGCCGATTTACCGCTCGCACTGCGCACCCTGAGGGACGTGGTCGGTTACGATGTCGATCGCGTGCGCATTGATTCGCGCGACACTTTCGAGAAGGTGAATGAATTCATCGAGACCTTGGTTCCGGAGATGGTGGGCAAGGTGGAATACTATGCCGGTGAACGGCCGATCTTCGATCTGTATAGCATCGAAGACGAGATACAAAAGGCCCTGCAGCGTAAGGTGCAGTTAAAGTCGGGCGGGTACTTGATCATTGATCAGACTGAAGCCATGACTACCATCGACGTGAACACCGGGGGTTTCGTCGGCCACCGCAACCTGGAAGAGACAATCTTTAAGACCAATCTCGAGGCCACTCAGGCGATCGCGCGCCAACTGCGGTTGCGCAACTTAGGGGGTATTATCATCATCGACTTCATCGACATGATGCAGGAGGACCATAGGCGCCAGGTTTTGCGTGTGCTGGAAAAGGCCCTGGAGAAAGATCATGCCAAGAGCTACGTGAGCGAGGTCTCGCCTATGGGACTGATCGCCATGACGCGCAAGCGCACGCGCGAGAGCCTCGAGCATATCCTGTGCGAGCCGTGCAGCGCCTGCGGTGGCCGTGGCCGGTTGAAAACGGCTGAGACCGTATGTTACGAGTTATTCCGCGAGATCCTACGCGATGCGCGTCAGTTCGAGGCCAAGGAACTGGTGGTGTTAGCGGCTCAGGAGGTCGTGGACCTACTGCTGGACGAGGAATCGACCAGCCTCGCGGAGCTGGAAGAATTCATCGGTAAGCCGATTAAGCTCCAGGTTGAACAGCTCTACACGCAAGAGCAGTTTGACGTCGTGCCGAGGTGATAGACGCTGTTAGCATGCCGCAGGGCCAAGATCAGGTTAAAACCCGTGAGCAAGCCTAGTTCGCATAGGAATGAGGTGGCATTTCATGCATGCTATGCTTGCCTGCCATCTAAATGCCATAGTGCCTCCATGGCTTAAGTTGGCCGCGGATACGGGCACGGAGCGCGGCTATCGTCATTCAATCAACAGTTCTCCCCATGAAGACCTTCCTGAAAGGCTGCGCGGCGACGATTAGCTTGGTCGTTGTAATTATGCTCATCGCGGTTGCAGTGCTGCGCCTTGCAGCGCCGCTGCTTGCGCAGCAGCGTCAAACTATCGAGAAGCTGGTCAGCGCAGCCATCGATCGACCCGTGTATATCGGGATGGTCGCGGTTGAATGGCAGGGTTTGTCGCCGCATTTGACACTACACGAAGTCAAGGTGCTGGATGCCGAGCATAAGCCAATATTGGCGTTCGAGGAAGCTTATCTGACGCCAGACTTAGTCGGCACATTGCTTAATTGGCGCTTTAGGCTTGAGAGCCTACACGTCATCGGGGCTGATATCCACGTTGTGCGTGAGTCAAATGGCAGGATCAAATTGCAAGGACTGGAATTTTCGCCATACGCTAAGCTCAAGGGTCTGCACCATGTCTCGCTTACTCTGCGTTCAAGTACGGTGCAATGGGAGGACCGCCAGCTCAAAGTCAATTATGAGTTCAAGGACGTTGACCTCACCGTCATCGTCCGGGGGCAGCGCAGGCGTCTGGCGGCTTCTATCATCCCGCGACCTGACCTCGGACGACGTGTGATCCTCTTTGCCGATCTGCGCGGTGCGCGCCCCGCTGCCTGGCGAGGCAAGGTCTATTTACGGGCAGCGGCGGTACAGGTGGGCGCGCTGCCCCAATCGCTGCATGCGGGTTTGGCGCGTGGTGAGGTCACGGGCGAGGTCTGGAGCACCTGGCGCAGGGGCAAGCCCGTCAGAGTCCTGGGTCATATGGACGCAGAGCAAATCAGCCTCACAGAGGAGAACACGGCCGATACGCCGGATCTCGCGGGTTTGCGGGCGCGCTTCCTATGGCAACGGGAAGGTGCGGGCTGGGCGTTGGAAGCCGCCAATCTCACGCTGTCGCGGGCGGGCCAAAGCTGGTGCTCCGATGCGGCAAGCCTTAGCTACCATCCACGTCCGCGGGGTCGGGTTATCTTAAGCGGTGCCTTGAGCTATGCGCGCATCCAAGACTTGGTGGCGCTTGTAATACGTACGGGTCAAATTGATGATCGCCTCGCGGGCAAACTGGATGCACGATCCCTCACAGGCGAGTTTGCCGGACTTAGATTCGCAGTCGAGTTGGAAGCTGGCGATTTCAAGCGCTACAGCGTCGCCGGTGAGTTTCGTGATTTGGCGCTTACTGTAACCAATCAGACATTCGGTTTCGACGGTGCCGATGGACGTTTCCATGCCGATCAAACCGGCGGCAGGCTGAATCTTCAGACCCAGGTGTTGACCGTAAACTATCCCCGCCTGTTCGCAAACGCCTTCGGTATCGATTATCTACGAGGTCCTCTACGCTGGCGTCGTGAAGAAGGCTTAACAACCATCCACTCGTCAGCGCTTGCTTTTGGCAATCAGGATATCAAAGCGCACGGTCGCGTTTTGCTGCGGTTGGGCGAGGGAAGCCCGCATCTAAACATGCGACTTACGCTCAGTGACGGCAACGTGGCGCATACCGCGCGTTACCTGCCGGTTAAGATTTTGCGCCCTAAGGCGCGCGATTGGCTGGAACACGCACTGGTAGATGGTAGGCTTATCAGGGGCGATATGATCTTCAAAGGAGATGTCTCCGATTTCCCATTTCGCGCCAATCAAGGCGTGTTCGAGGCGCGCCTGGATATCGCGAAAGGCATTCTGGATTATAAACCCGGCTGGCCGCGTGCCGAGGCGATAGACGCCGAGTTGGTATTCCATAATCAATCATTATCGGCGACAAGTTCTCATGCCCGTGTGCTGGGGAGCAGTATAGATGTCGCAAAGCTCAATATCGCGGATCTGCGCCAGGCAGAACTACGGCTGAATCTTCAGGCGCACGGCCCAGTAACGGCTGCTGTAGGGTATTTGCAGCGTGCCAGTCTGGTCGGCCCACGCACATTCGATAAATTGGCCATCGAGGGCGCCGGTCGACTAAGCCTGAGCATCAAGGTACCCCTCTCTGAAGAGCTTAAAGAAAAAAACCATACGCGCGTCAGTGGCGAGGCACAGTTCAAGAACGTGGGTCTGAGGATAATTCCCGCGAACATCGCGTTTACGGCCATAACTGGCAACCTTAGATTCGGCCCGGAGAATGTATTCCATGCTACAGCCATGAGCGCCCAATTGCGCGGTCATGCCATGAGGATCGACGTGGCCCCCGTCGCGAATGCTGGTACCGAAGTCACCATGCACGGGCGTCTGCCTGCCGCGGCGTTAGTGCGAGGATTTAAGCACCCGCTGTTGAGCCGAATACAGGGCGAATCCACCTGGTTTGCGAAGGTCGGGTTGCCCGCCCTTAAACAGCCTGGTGAAACACGCGAGCCAAGGCCAATCAGCTTGAGCCTTGTTTCTGCACTTGAAGGCACCGCGGTGAATCTCCCACAGCCGCTTGGTAAAGCGGCCGATGCTCGTCGATCATTGATGCTTGCAACGGCTATCGGCCGTGGCGTGCCCCGCTGGATACGCCTGCAATACGGCCGGGAAATTTCCGCCGTAGCAGCGCTTGGCATGGGCGCAAACGGTCTGCGGCTGGCGCGCGGTGAACTGCGTATTAACCAGGGGCTGGCGATGCTGCCTGATGCGGGCCTCTTTATAAGGGCGCGTATGGCGGAATTTTCTTGGACCGCATGGCAGCCCTGGTTAGTCGGCGGTACCATACTGGGTGCTGGCGGCCAGGCCCCTGGCAGCGGGCTGTTGCGCGAGATCGATGCGTCATTGGGCCGCCTTAAGTGGTCTGGCCATACTTTCGATAATGTACGGCTTCTCGGGCGTCGCGGGGCACTGCGCTGGTTGATTAAGGTTAATTCCCCGCAGATCGCGGGCCACATAGCCGCACCCATCGACCTCGACTCCGCCATACCACTGCTAGTCAATTTGGATCATCTTGTCCTGACTACAGGGCTGCATCGCCCGAGGCCTTCCACGCTCGATCCGCGCCGCTTGCCACCCTTGCGCCTGGTAATAAGACAGCTACGAATCAATGCGCTGGAGTTTACCAATCTTTCGCTGATCACCGCGCGCATGCCAGATGGTCTGCGGCTGCAGGCGCTTGAACTCTCCGCGCCCGACCTTCAGGGCCAGGCGCAGGGTACCTGGCGGGTTGTCAGCACGGGCCAACAGCAGTCCAGTGTCGATTTGGTGCTTGAAAGCTCGGATTTGGGTGCCGTGCTTGATCGGTGGGGCCTGACGCATAGCGTGCGCGGCGGAGACGCGCATCTGGAAGCCCACCTCGCCTGGGCGGGTGGTCCTTTTCACCCTAACCTCAAGAGCTTAATTGGAAACGCGCATGAAAGAGTCGAGGACGGGCGGCTGCGTGGAGTCGATCCCGGCCCGTCTCGCTTGCTGGGCTTGTTGAACATTAACGCCATCGCCCGGCGGCTGGCATTGGATTTCAGCGATCTGTTCAAATCAGGCTTTAGCTTCGACGTGATCAAGGGCGATTTCTCCTTTACCGACGCGAATATGTACACAGACAATCTGATTATCATAGGCCCCTCCGCCAGTATAGGCATTACGGGCCGCACTGGCCTATTGGCCCGCGACTATGATCAACGCGTGGTTGTTATACTACCGATCATGTCTGGTCTGCCGATAGCCGGTGCATTATTGGGCGGCCCGATTGTCGGCGCAGCATTATTCGTCGCGGACAGGCTGATCAAAGAGCTAGGCCCAGATATCGATGAGGCGAGCGGGATTGTATATACGGTCACGGGCACTTGGGAGGATCCGAAGATCAAGCTCATAACTCCGCCGCAGCAAAAACCGCAGGCGCAGCGGAATTTTCCATACAATCTGCGCTAGCGGTGCACATGACCAGCGCGGCATGTTATGTCGTGCTAGCAAACACGCGTCAAACCGGGCGCAACATGCAGCTATTTGTATGCAGCGCGTTATCTGATTAAATGGACACTTGAAATGAGACAAAGGCATCTTCATCTCATTGACTGGCGTTATGCATAAGCTGGCTGCAATTCAAATGGCATCGGGGCCCAATGTGGGGGCCAATTTGCTGGAGGCCGAGCGGCTCATCGGACGCGCGGTGCAAGCCGGGGCCAAACTCGTGGTATTGCCCGAGAACTTTGCTCTCATGGGCATGTCGGAAAAAGACAAGCTCATGATCCGCGAGTGCGAGGGCCAAGGGCGCATTCAAAACTATCTGTCGGATCAGGCGCATCGGCATGGAATCTGGCTTGTGGGTGGCACCATACCGATGGCGTATCCCGATCCCAATAAGGTACTAGCCGCCTGCCTGCTCTTTAACGATCAGGGCGAGCAGGTCGCCCGCTACGACAAAATACATCTGTTTGACGTTCATATTGAAGATAGCCGCGAGAACTACAACGAGTCAGCGACCATGGCTAGCGGCAAAGATGTGGTCGTGGCGGATACGCCATTCGGTCGGCTGGGGCTGGCGATCTGCTACGATTTGCGCTTTCCGGAGTTGTTCCGCGCCCTGCTGGATCGCGGGGCCGAGATAGTGGCGGTGCCAGCTGCTTTTACAGCCATTACCGGCAAGGCGCATTGGGAGTGTCTGGTGCGCGCGCGCGCGATCGAGAATCTCATGTACGTGGTGGCGGCAGCCCAAGGCGGTTATCACGTCAATGGTCGCGAGACATTCGGCGACAGCATGATTGTTGATCCATGGGGAATGGTGCTGAATCGGTTGCGGCATGGATCGGGCTTTGTGGTGGCGGACCTCAACCGTGACAGGTTGGAATCGACTCGCCGCAACTTTCCGGCGATCAAACATCGCAGGTTAATCGAACACCGAAGGTCAAGCCAAAGGGTGACCTGAGGAAGGGAACTTATGAGTAAAGCCATAGAAATTGCGCGCAAACATATTCTGGAACCCTCCGGGCTCGGCGAAAATGAACTTGGCAACGTCTTGTCCTCTCTGCTGGGATCGGCTATCGACAGCGGTGATCTTTATTTTCAACTCAGCCGCCACGAAGGCTGGTTGCTGGAAGACGGGACGGTTAAAGGCGCCGATTACAACATCGAGCGCGGCGTCGGCGTACGCGCCATGAGCGGAGAGAAGACCGGTTTTGCCTACTCGGACGACATCGTGCTACCGGCATTGATGGACGCCACCGCCGCTGCGCGGGCCATTGCGCGTGGCACGCACAGTGGACAAATGCATGCCTGGGGTGAAAGGCCCGGCCACGCCTTGTATTTGCCGGATAGTCCGCTGGAGTCTTTGAGTGAGCAGACTAAAGTCGATCTATTGCATCAAGTTGATGCCGAGGCTAGGCGCCAGGACCCGCGCGTAAGCCAAGTGACAGTGAGTTTATCCGGCATGCACGAGGTAGTATTGATCGCTGCAAGCGACGGCACCTTGGCCGCCGACGTGCGCCCGCTGGTGCGATTGAATGTCGGCGTGATTGCGGAACAAAACGCCCGCCGTGAGCAGGGTAGCGCTGGCGGCGGCGGTCGCACTGGCTATCAGTTCTTCTTTGAGGAAGGACGCGCTCTAGCGTACGCCCGCGAGGCCGTGCGTCAGGCATTGTTGAACCTAGAGGCAGTGAATACGCCGGCCGGTTGCATGACTGTGGTGCTAGGGCCGGGCTGGCCTGGCGTGTTATTGCACGAGGCCATCGGCCACGGCTTGGAGGGCGATTTTAATCGCAAAGGTACATCGGCGTTTAGTGGTCGCATGGGTGAACGGGTCGCGACTCGCGGGGTGACGGTAGTTGACGATGGTACGCTGCCAGGCAGACGGGGTTCGCTCAACATTGATGATGAAGGCACGCCTACTCAGTGCACGATCCTGATCGAAGACGGCATTCTGACCGGGTTTATGCAGGATAAGCTTAACGCACGACTAATGGGCGCGCGCTCCACGGGCAACGGACGGCGCGAGTCGTACGCGCACCTCCCAATGCCGCGCATGACCAATACCTATATGCTCGCAGGTACATACGATCCCCGGGAGATCATCGCCTCAGTGGACGAGGGCTTTTACGCCGTCAACTTCGGCGGCGGTCAGGTTGATATTACCTCCGGCAAGTTCGTGTTCTCCGCCTCTGAGGCCTATCTGATCGAGAAGGGGAAAATCACGCGTCCGGTTAAGGGCGCGACCTTGATAGGCAATGGCCCCGACGTACTGACCCGCGTGACTATGGTTGGCAACGACTTGAGGCTTGACGAGGGGGTGGGCTCCTGCGGCAAAGAAGGGCAGAGCGTGCCGGTAGGGGTTGGGCAACCGACCTTACGTGTGGACGGGCTTACAGTCGGTGGCACAGGCTGAAGCATAGCGAGGTGTGAGGCGCGTGAGCATTCAGAAATCTAGTAGAGGTGCTTATTGGCTCTCTAGCGTTTTCGGCCTTTATTAATACTTCACCTCTTACACCTCATCCCTGACCTTTATTACGCATGGGCCAAATCCAAACCACGCAACTGGGCCTGGATGGCCTTAAGGGCTTAGCTGAGCTGGTGCTCGATGAGGCCAAGCGTCAAGGCGCAACCAGCGCCGAGGTCGACGTCAGCGTCAATTCGGGGTTGTCCGTGACGGCCCGGCTGGGCGCCGTCGAGACGCTTGAGCACCATAAGGATCAGGGCGTGGCGGTAACCGTTTATCTCGGTACGCGCAAGGGTTCGAGCAGCAGCTCCGATCTGGATGCCGGCGCTTTAAAGGAGACGGTGCGCGCGGCCTGTCGCATCGCGCGCTATACAGCGGAAGACGAATGCGCGGGCTTGGCGGACGCGGCGCTGATGGCCCACGATTATCCCGATCTAGACCTGGATCATCCGTGGAATTTAAGCGCCGAACAAGCCATCGGGCTTGCCATTGAATGCGAGACCGCCGCGCGTGATACGGACCCCCGCATCAGCAACTCCGAGGGCGCCACCGTAAGCCACCTGCGTGGCACCGCGGTATACGGCAATACGCATGGCTTTATTGGCGGCTATCGGGCGACACGCCATTCCTTGAGCTGTGCCGTAATTGGCCAGCAAATGAACCACATGCAGCGTGACTATTGGTACAGCGTGGCACGTGACAGTAGACTTCTGGATAGTCCACAAACGGTGGGGCGTATTGCCGCCGAACGGACGCTCAAGCGTTTGGGCGCTCGCCGGCTGGGTACGTGTCAAGCGCCCGTGCTCTTCGAGGCCGGTGTGGCTAGGAGCCTGCTAGGACATTTCGTCGGCGCGGTCAGCGGCGGGGCCTTATACCGCAAGGCATCGTTCCTGCTGGATCATGCAGGCAAACAAGTATTTCCTAACTTCGTCCACATCCACGAACAACCGCATCTGAAAAGGTCCCTGGGTAGTGCGCCTTTCGACGACGAGGGCGTGGCCACGCAGCCGCGCGACTTAGTTATAGGCGGCGTGTTGCAGGGTTACGTGCTCAGTAGTTATTCGGCGCGGCGGCTGGGACTTAAATCCACTGGCAACGCCGGCGGTGTGCGGAATCTGATTATTGATCCAGGCACCTGCGACTTAGCCGGGTTGATGAAGCAAATGGACACCGGTCTTTTGGTGACTGAGTTGATCGGTCATGGCGTCAACATGGTCACAGGCGATTATTCGCGCGGTGCCGCTGGTTTCTGGGTGGAAGGCGGTGAGATCCAGTATCCGGTGGAAGAGATCACTATCGCAGGTAACCTAAAGGATATGTTCTTAGGGCTCCAAGCGGTGGGTAACGATATCGATAAGCGCGGCAATATACGCAGCGGCAGCATCTTGATAGAGCGCATGACTGTGGCGGGGGAGTAGTTGCGCGTGTGCTGTTTATCATTTACTTTTGCCTCGGATAGTAAACCAGGCCGTTATATCGGCTTGGATAATCGGGACAAGATCGGTTCATCGTTTCAAACGTAAGAACACACGGCTGCTTCGCCCTTCCTCGTCGCTGTCCGCGGCATCGCTATACGATCAACTCAATACGACAACAATCCAAACACAGCGGGTCGGTATGATCTGGTGCATGTCCAGGAGCAGCAGAACCATTCCGAATAGGAACCATCAGGGAAACAGTATTGGGACCAGCTGCGGCAGTCCAATCCGCGACCGTTGGACGCCCTCGACGCAGAAGTGCGGTGAGCGCCATCGAAAGGCCGCTATCCGTCGTAGGAGAAACAACACGTTAAGTGTCGTTTCCTTTATCCGGCTCAGTCTTAATTGTCGCGAGGAATGTCTCCGCCTCTTTGATAGAGGCGTTCATTTGTGACACCAAGGCCGCGACATGGGCCTGCACTGGTGTGCGCTCGTCGCTCAGTGATGCGATCGCGCGCGCGTTGAGGTTATGCTTGAGCGCCAGCACCTGATCTTGAAACGCCGCCAGCACCGGGTCCAGCTTTTCCTCGGCAGCGCGCATGGCCTCGATCAAGTGGCCGTAGCGTCGCTTGGTCGCCTCTAGCTCTTGTTCGCTATCACGACGCAATTCGTCGCTGCTGTACTCGTCCAACTCACCTTCCCATTCGTCGAACAGCGCCTGGGCCACGTCGTCCACTGCATCGATGCGCTCGTGGACAGTTTGCGCGCTTTGTTGGCTCTGTTCATATTCTGCATTGAGCGCCTTGTAACGCGCCTCGAGTTCGCCGCCTTCGTAGCCAGTCACGTTCTGGAACGCCTCGTAGGCAGTCTGAAACTGCGCTTTGGCGGCCTGTTGCGATTCCTTGGCGTCCTCCACGCGGCTGACTAGCAGGTCCCGCTTGTATACCCCGAATTCTTCCAAGGCATTGTAATAGGCACTCTGGCAACCGCTCGCAAGGGCGGCACACAGTATCAGTAATGGACCGGCGCGCCGGACATGGATGATCGTCATGAGAATTATAAGCGTTGTTACTGTTGGCTATGGATTGCGTGTTACTCAGCCACTCGCTCAGCCACACCTTCGACGATGGTGTTCAATTCGAACAAGCTGATGGGCTTCTCCATATAAGCCTCAACCTTGAGATCCCGAGTCATGGCGCACAATTCCGCGATCGGATAAGCTGAGATCAGAATAATAGCCGTACTTGGTACCAGCGTGGCGATCTCTCGGGCCACGGAGACACCGCTGCATTCACCTTCCAGCTGCCAATCCGTGATGAGCACGTCCGGTTTGAATTCATTACCGATCTCAATCACTTCCCCACCATCGCCACTAGCGCGCACCTCGAAGCCTAGGCTCTCAAAGAACATCACCAGCGCCTCGCGCGCGCTGGCCTCATCCTCGGCGATCAGAATCTTAGTCATTTTCCTGCCCGACATTACCTTTGATTATGGCTCCTTGAGGGGGTATGGTCATCTTCCTCTTGCGGAAGCGGGAGATGCACCACGAACTGCGTACCTTCGCCCAGCACACTGCGCGCCTTCGTAGTGTCGTCGTGATCGGAGATGATGCGGTGTACTAGGATCAAACCCAACCCCGAATCACCCTGCGAGCGACGCGTGGTATAAAACGGATCGAAAACATGCTCGATCTCCTCGGGCGCAATGCCGACGCCATTATCGCTGATGGTAATGCGGGCATGTGATCCCCTGCGCTCAGTCTTGATCGCGATTTCTGAGGCGCTGGACTGAGCCGCGTTACTGATGAGGTTTACCATGGCTTGCTCTACCGCGATTTGATTCAGGTTCAGCGTCGGTAAGCTCTGATCTAGCTCGAGCGCGAGCCTTCCGTATTTTTGCAATACCGATGCCACATGCTTGCGCACCCGATCTAAGAGATTGTTGATATCGGCCCGCCCTGTAGGCGTGTAGCGATCGGCCTTGGATAACTGCAAGACATTGCGGGTGATCGAGCCGCCGCGTCTGGCCTCTTTGATGATGGTGTTAAAAGCCGCGTCAGCTTCTCTTTGCTGGCCTGACCCTGTAAGGTGATCAATCCAGGCTCTGCGTTTACCACGTTGAATTAAGGGGATTATTTACCTCGTGCGCGATGCCCACGGCCAAGGTACCGAGTGAGGCCAGGCGTTCCCCTTGATGCATGCGATCTTCGGCCTCAACGAATGCTTGGCGACGCTGATCCTGTGCATGCCCTAGCTCCAACTGCGTACGCCGCAGCACGCTGCCCAGCAGATCGGCAACCGATCGTAAAAAGTTCGTTTCATGAGGTAAGAATTGCCGCTTGTGACTGTCATACACGCTGAACACGCCCCGGTTATTTTCGTCGGCCTTGATGACAGCGGTCATGCTGCACACCATGCCTTGTTCGTCCAAATAGGTGGAATAGGCAAAACTCGGCTCGGCGCCCGCACTGTCGGCGATCACCGGCTGGTCAGAGGTTAATGCATGACCCACCGGCGCTTCGGTATTCGCGGTGATCACGATCTCGCCGGGGTCGTCTTCGCCACTACCCGTGCTTACTTCCAGCACCAGTTGGTTGCTGCTTGCATCGAATCGGCAGATTTCGCAGCGCGCGGTTTGCAAGGATTGGCATAGGCTCTTCGACCACGCGCTTCTAGCATCTTGCAACGTTGTTCTCTGAGAGCGCGAACAAGCGGGGCTGTACGAGGGTCGACTGCTGTGTCGCGCGCTCCTAAAATTCCGTCCAGAGATCGATCCCGTCGTTGAACAGGCCGATGCAGCCCCTGATCTTGCTCTCGCCGTTGATCATCGGCCGCGCGGAGGCTTCAATGTGCATCTCGACGCCATCCGTCCGCCTAGTACAGAATTGCTCGGTCGGTACCGATTTGTCTGTCTTTGACGCACGCCGGAGCGGATAATCTTCCGGCTTGAGTCGCCCAGCGTCGCGATAGATCGTGAATCTCGCCTCGTCATAGCTTGATACGAGCGGCTTTCCGGCGCGCCGAGGGTACGCGCGCCCTCACGATTGAGGCGCACAGTGCCACTCTCCGGGTCTTCGGAAATAGCAACGCCCAACGGCAGTCTCTTGAGCATGGAATCCAGCTCATTGGTGCGCTGCTGCTTGGCCTGCCGCAAGCTATCGACCACCTGCCGGATCCGTCGATGTTGGTCATGTCCGCGAACGTTACTGCCGCGCCGTCGACCTAGTCCTCGACCGTCTGATAAGGCAGTAGCCACATAATGTAACGTGCTACTCCGGGGCGCACGCGGGGCTCGAGCGGTTGCAGGCTCTTCAATCCCTCGGCCACGTTCGCCTCCAGCGCGTCATAGTCGTGCTTGGCACGGATGTCTAAGATCGAGAGGCCGGTATCCGAAGGCAGCAGGTGATACAGCTCGCTCATCTTGGGCTGAACGTCCTGCGCGCAGCTGCCGGTCTAGGAACAGGATTGGAATGTGGGTGTTTTCGAGCATATTTTTCATATCATTGTTTTTCGTTGCCAACTCATCGATATGGCGGTGCAACTGCTCGTTGGTGAAGTTCAGCTCCTCATTGACCAATTGCAACTCTTCCTTGGAGGTATCCAATTTCTCGGCCGTGGACTGGAGTTCCTCGTTGGTGGACCTTAGCTCTTCATTGGAGGAACGCAGTTCTTCGTTGGAGGCGTCCAAGTCCTCGATGGTGATCTGCAAATGGCGCCGGGTGTTCTTCAGCTCCTCCTCGAGCTGTTCGATCAGCCATTTTTCTTCCTGCGGCGATAACTGCTGTGGTGTATGCACCGGCCGTTTTGTGCACTCCTGTGGTTCATGGGCGATGTCTGCGGCACGATGTGCAGTTTCGAAGATGATGATCAAGTATTCCGTCATGTCACCGTGGCGGGGATGGGGCGTATCTTCAGGCGCACGGTCTGATAACTGCCATTGGTCTTGACGTGCATACCCTCGCGCACCACGGCCTTTTTCTCGAGCGTCGCCTCTTCCAAGACCGCGCGCAAGTGCATGCGGAGTTCATGCCGCGCCATGTTGATGACATTGTTATCCGGCACGCTGACGGAGGACTGAGAAATGTGTCCGTACCGGCCGAGGAAAAGACGACATTGAAGCGACTGTTGACCACCACGTAGGGCGGCGCGTACTGCTCCAACGCATAGCGTTCCACCTGCCGGCTGATGTCGGCATCTCCATACAGCGTGGGTTTTCATTCCTCGTGCCCACGCTTGCTCAGCGGGCGCATGCCCCCATCCGGAGGAAATTTGAACTGAGGCGTCATCACCTCCTTGCGACAATAGATGCGGCGCTTTTGATCCACCGGCTCGAACAACTCCTCGAAGCCGGTGACCGTCTCCGAGGGCCCTTATAAAAGATTCCATCTGGCTTGAGCGCGTAATGAAAGATTGAGAGCAACTGCCTCTGCAGGTCAGAACTGAGATAGATGAGCAAGTTGCGGCAGGAAAGCATGTCCAGCTTGGAAAACGGCGGATCCTTGATCACGTCGTGCTTGGAAAAGATGCACACCTCGCACAGTTGCTTGTCTACCTTATAACCTTCGTCTTTAACGAACAACCTCTCCAACCGCCCACGCCAGCCGGTCTGGTTCCAGGGCCTTGTCGATGTCGGTGGCGAATACCTGCAAGTGGACCGTGCATTGGACGCGCTGCAAGTCCTCGAAAAACAAGATGGCGATAGAGTAAGCCTCCTCGCCGGTGGAGCATCCGGGCACCCAGATCCGGATGTTGTTGTCGCGTACCTTAGTGCCGCAGATCTGCGGCACGATGTCGTTAGCCAAGCGTTCGAACAGCTCAGGGTCGCGCATGAACTGCGTGACGCCGACCAGCATGTCGTTGAACAGCTGGCTGATCTCGGTCGGCGAGTTGCGCAGAAGTTGCAGATAATCCTCGGGCGAGCTCGCCTTGGCCATCTGAATGCGCCACTCGACTCGGCGGATGACGGTGCTATCCTTGTATTGGCTGAAGTCGTGGCCGGTACGACTACGCAGCAGCGCTAGGATATGTGACAGCGTCTTGCGACCATTTTTGCGCAGCCCGTCGGCAATCTCTTCGTCGCTGATTTGACCTAAGTGTTCCGCGCACTCGATTAACTGCGCAGGCATGTCCTCCGCCGCCAGCATGTAGTCGCCTAGACCGGTGGCGTACGCGTTATGCGGCATTTTCCGATATCGTGCCGAATCCTCGTCCTGAGTCATGGCCATGCCGCCGTGCTCCTTAATCGCTCTGAGGCCCAAGGTACCATCCGAGCCAGTGTCGGAGCGCACCATACAGATCGCATAACGGCCCTGATCCTCGGCCAGCGAGGCAAAAAAAGTCATTCATCGGCGTGCTCTACCCGCGCGGCGCTTGGGGTTCAGATAATTTCAGTAGCCTTTGCGAATGTTGGGCGTTTTAGTGGACGGATCACATACACATGGTCTGGTCCCACCTTCATGCCGTGTCCTACCTGACAGACCTGCACCTGGGTGCGGTATCCGATCAGCGCCGCTAACTGGCTCTCCTGACCGGCATTTAAGTGTGTCACCACCACGAAAACCATGCTGCTGTCGGGCGGCATATGGCTGAAAACGTGCTGAAGGCTTCCACGCCGCCAGCGGAAGCACCTAGGGCGACAATAGGAAATCTGTGGTTGTTCGGGGACGTGGCGTCCTTGGCCTTCGAAGGGCCCGTGGGCTGTGCGTCGTGATGCTCTGAAGGATCGTTATCGGCATTTGAATTCTCCGAGAATAATCGCTGTTAAGCCTCTGGCTGTTATTGGCTGGCGGCGCGTTGGCGCATCACTCGCTCACGCCCACGATTACGCGCGGGGCAACGCGTAGGCTATACTGGATGCGCCCGCCGTATCAGGCGATTCAGGTTATAGCTGTCGATAATGGGTGCTGGTGTTGGACAGCAATGAATGCGTAGCCCCGAAGCTGTGCGAGAGCCTGACCGAGGCGCTTGCGCAAAGTGCGGTGCATTAGCAAGGTTAAATGGCGCACAAGGCCCTGTGAGGCGGCGCAAACGCTGCCGAATGTCAAGTACGCAAAGAAGCGCAAGCAAACCGGATTGCTGCCGGAGAACGCACTATTTGCACCGATGCTGCCCGATCCGAAACAGCCGCAACTGGCAATTCATTACTAGGCTTACGAGACCCGGTGTCGAATTTCAATGCCGCCCTGGCCGCGATCGGCATCTATCTGCCCCTGGTGAGGGGCAACGCCGCGGCGGGCGTGGTGGAGCTTGCGTTGCAGGCGAGCATCTTCGTTCATCTGGATTCCACTTCGTTCGATTTTTTAATCAACACGAATTTCATCGTTGATTTCCCCGTAAGTTATCGACTGGGTTCCTTCTCAGCCTGTGCCCAGATATACCATCAGAGGTCGCATCTGAGTGACGAGTTTCTGATTGGTCATCCCGGGGTTGATCACATCAACCTAAGCTATGAGGATTCTGAGGCGGTACTGGCTTATGAATTCTTTGGTTTCCGACTATACGGTAGCGGCGGGTATATCTTGCGTTCTGAGCCGGATCTAGCCCCAACGCACGGACAGGTCAGCCTGGAGTTTCGTTGGCCGCGGTTATTTGCCGATCTTCACGTATTGGCGGTCGGCGACTTCCAGGTCTATGAAGCGCTGGATTGGGCGGTGGATAGTTCTTTGCATGCGTTTGGTTTTGTCCGGCGTAGTGCGCAAGGCGCGAGATCCGCGCGAAGCTGGAGTATTTCGACGGCTTCTCGCCCAGTGACCAGTTTTATCATTAGTGGTTGTAATATACAGGTGTC
>DATACK010000127.1:0-11076 GCA_036259115.1 Gammaproteobacteria bacterium
AATGCGCGCGGCATGGCGAAAGGTGGTTCTATAGCTTTATAAGAGGTGCAGGTACTAAGGTGCATGGCCTAGGACATATACATGCCGCGCGCATTCCATAGTGATCAATACAGTATCATCCGCACGAATCTAAATCCATCGGCAGCTGTGCAAATGCGGGCCCATTCATTCGCCAAGTGGATTGGCAAGTCTCTTTTCATTAAAATTACGGTGCATTGTAGTGCCTGCAAATGTGCGGCGTGGTGATAAGCATGATAGGACCTAACGCGTTTGCCGTTTCCCGCGCTGCGAGGCATGAGAAGCCCTCGTCTCGAAAGTGCAAAATTTGCGCCTCCTATTTATGAAGTGCCCAGGTTTAATTAGCCTGATGATGCAGCCGGCTTCACTCGGACCGAGGTCGACTCAGGCTCGTTACCTTGTGTATGGTTTCAATTTGATTTTTCACGCCGTAATTTCATCAAGCGCGGCCGGCGCTGCGCACCCATTTACTTAAAGAGGGTTATTGCACTATGAACGATGTCGAAGAGCGCGTTAAGAAGATCGTGGTCGAGCAATTAGGGGTTAATGAAGAAGATGTGACCGACAACGCCTCGTTCGTCGATGATTTGGGCGCTGATTCGCTCGACACTGTCGAGCTGGTGATGGCGCTGGAGGAAGAATTTGAATGCGAGATTCCGGATGAGGAAGCCGAAAAGATTACAACCGTTCAGCAGGCTATCGACTACATCAATGCACATATGGAATGAATTATTGCATGAGTTTAGCCGCACTCGCAGTTATCCTGATTTGAGGCAGTCCATGACGTTTATATCACTGCAGAGGGTCGCATAGACATGTCCAGACGGCGCGTGGTAGTGACCGGGTTGGGCATCGTGTCGCCGGTAGGTTCCACGGTGGCCAAGGTGTGGGAGAACATCTTAGCTGGCCGCAGCGGCATCAGGAGAATAGAGGCGTTTGACGCTAGCAATTTCTCAGTCCAAATCTCCGGATCTGTACGCGATTTCAACGCCGATGACTATATCTCGCCCAAAGAACAAAAGAAGATGGATCCGTTCATCCATTACGGTATCGGCGCCGGTGTCCAGGCTATTAACGATGCGGCCCTTGAGGTCACGGAAGCGAATTCTACACGAGTCGGGGTGGCCATTGGTTCGGGCATTGGAGGGCTGCCTGGTATCGAAAAAAACTACGAGGCCTACATGAAGGGCGGTCCCCGCAGGATTTCGCCCTTTTTCGCGCCGAGCTGCATCATCAACATGGTCTCGGGCCATCTATCGATTATGTACGGGATGCGCGGCCCCAATATCTCCATCGTGTCGGCCTGCACCACTGGCACGCATAACATTGGCGACGCTGCTCGCATGATTGCTTACAACGACACGGATGTCATGCTCGCAGGCGGCGTGGAGATGGCCACTTGTCCGCTTGGGATCGGCGGCTTTGCATCGGCCCGGGCACTATGCGCCAGTCATAACGACGATCCTGAACATGCCAGCCGTCCGTGGGATTTAAATCGCGATGGCTTCGTGCTTGGTGATGGCGCAGGCGTGCTGGTACTAGAAGAGTATGAACATGCCAGGGCCCGCGGCGCGAATATTTACTGTGAACTCGCGGGTTACGGCGTTAGCAGCGACGCCTATCACATGACGTCGCCGGCGCCTGGTGGAGCAGGCGCCGCATTGTGTATGCGCAATGCACTACGCGATTCGCGGTTAAACCCCGAGGACGTAGATTATATCAATGCTCACGGTACCTCGACGGTGGCTGGCGATAAGGCAGAATCGGACGGTGTCAAGGCGGCTTTCGGTGATCATGCCTATAAGCTGGCGCTGAGTTCCACCAAGTCTATGACCGGACATCTGCTTGGTGCCGCCGGTGGTGCGGAGGCCGTATTCTCGGTACTTGCTATCCGAGATCAGGTCATGCCGCCCACTATCAATCTCGACACACCCGACCCCGAGTGCGATCTTGATTATGTTCCGAATACAGCACGTGGCGCCAAAGTCAATGTAGTGTTGTCTAATTCATTCGGTTTTGGCGGCACCAACGGCACAGTGGTGTTTCGCAAGCTCTGACGGCGGCTTACGGCTGTCGCGGGTATATTCCGCCTGCGCTTGCAAAGACCCAGCCGGCGATTGCTTGTCAGATTTTTACGGGCTTCATTACATCCAACTTTAGCCCAATTCTCAAGATTTATAGCGATCGCCAGCAACGATTTGATGACGCTCGTCAATGGCCGCACGGATGCAACACTTTCGGTCCATGATCGCGGTCTGCTATACGGAGATGGTCTATTCGAGACAATCGCGGTTCATCATGGACTTCCGTGCCATTGGGATCGGCATCTGCGAAGGCTGCTCTATGGATGTCAGCGGTTGGCGATCAGGCCCCCAGACGTATCATTGCTGCGACGCGAGGCAGTGGCGCTGTGCGCCGGTGCCGAGCGCGCGGTCTTGAAGATCATTGTAACCCGCGGGCAGGGCGGTCGCGGTTATCGACCATACGGGCAAGGGCCACCTACGCGCGTGTTGCTGCTGGATTCATGGCCTGATTATCCTCGGCATTATCGCGACCTGGGCATTGCCGCGATGTGTTGCCAAACGCGGCTGGCGCGCAACGTCCGGCTGGCCGGGATTAAGCATCTGAATCGACTCGAGCAGGTGCTGGCACGTGGCGAATGGCAGGATGAATATCAGGAAGGTCTGCTGCTTGATACCGACGATCGAGTGGTCGAGGGTACAATGAGCAACGTATTCATAGTTCACGGTGATGCGTTACACACACCAGACCTTAGCTACGCCGGCGTCGCCGGCATTATGCGCGAACGTGTACTCGCGTGCGCGGATGTAATGGGCGTTGTCGCGCACGTCCGCCACTTGACGCTGAGCGATGTCCACATGGCTCAGGGTGTATTCTTCTGCAACAGCCTGATCGGTGTCTGGCCGGTACGGCGCTTTAATGGACAGGTGTTCGGCGAGCATCGGCTTGTCCAGGAACTTATGCAGCGACTCGATCTATTATGAGTCGTCGAGGCTTATGGGTCTTTATACTCGGCGCGCTGCTGTTAGGAAGTGCCTGGCTTGCCGCCGACATTTACCTATTCCTCACGCACCCTGTGCTCGATGCCGGTGCAAGCAAAATCTTTCGCATCGAGGCGGGTGCATCGTTTCACGAGATCGCCAGAGATCTTGAAAAACATGATTTACTATCACGCAGCGTGTATTGGACTCTGCTAGCCCGACTGCAAGGCAAAGCCCGATCAATAAAGGCTGGGGAGTATAATCTGCAAGGGCCATTAACTCCCCAGCTGCTACTGGAACGTTTGGTTTCAGGTAAGACCCGTCAGTTCAGCTTGACCTTGGTCGAGGGTTGGACTTTTCGACAGGTGCTAGATGCGCTCGCGCGCCATCCACAGATCAAAAAAACGCTGTCCAATACAGAGGATGTGATGGCGTTACTGGGTAAGCCCGGTATGCACCCGGAGGGTTGGTTCTTTCCTGATACCTATCATTTCCCGCGCGGCACGACTGATCTTAATTTCCTGCGCCGCAGCCATAAGGTGATGCGGCAACGCCTGCGTGCGCTATGGAAGACGCGCGACTCATGCCTACCCTTAGCCAGGCCCTACCAGGCGCTGATATTGGCCTCTATCGTTGAAAAGGAAACCGCCATTCCTGAAGAACGGCCGCTTATTGCTGCGGTATTCATGGCGCGACTTAAGAAAGGTATGCGCCTACAAACCGATCCGACAGTAGTATACGGGTTAGGCAACCGCTACAACGGTGATATCCGTTATCGCGACATGCGACAGGACACGCCCTATAACACCTACGTCCACAAGGGCCTGCCGCCTACACCGATTGGCATGCCGAGTGAGGACTCTCTGGAAGCCGTGCTGCGTCCGGCCGCAACCGACGCCTTGTACTTCGTGGCGAAAAGAGATGGCCATCATCAGTTCTCAGTGACCTACGAAGAACACCGCAAGGCGGTGATCAAATACCAGCTAAGCGATGGCAACACTCAACAAAAGACATCAGATAAATGAGCCCAGCTAAACTCATTACGGTGGAAGGTATTGAAGGCGTGGGCAAATCTACCCATATCGGCTTTATTTGCGATCTTTTGCGCGCGCGCGGCATTGACGTTGTTGCTACCCGTGAACCTGGCGGCACGCGGCTTGGCGAGCGTATACGCGACCTGCTGCTCGATCATAGCTCGCCAGCGATGCACCCAGACACTGAGCTGTTGCTAATCTTCGCGGCGCGTGCGGAGCATATCCACCAAGTAGTTCTGCCAGCACTGGCGGCCGGCCGCTGGGTTGTATGTGATCGTTTTACCGACGCAAGCTACGCGTATCAAGGCGGCGGTCGCGGCATCGCTGGGAGCCGCATCGCTGCACTAGAGCGGTGGGCGTTAGGCGATCTACAGCCGCACCTGACCTTGCTGCTTGATGCGTGTGTAGAGACGGCGCTGGCGCGGATGAAAGGCAGGCGAGGAGCAGACCGGTTCGAGTGCGAAGCCGTCAATTTCTTCGTTCGGGTACGTCGCGCCTACCTCGAACGCGCAGCACAACAGCCGCAGAGAATTTGTGTCATCGACGCCAATGGATCGGTAGAGGCAGTGCGTCGCCTGATCAGCTGTGCGTGTTATCAACTGATTGCGGCCGGTTGATGGGCGCACCCTATCCGTGGCAAGCGGCGCAGTGGGCGCAGTGCCAACAGCGGTTTCATACTGGCACGCTTCCACACGCGCTGTTGTTAAATGGCCAAAATGGGCTTGGCAAACTTGAATTCGCTCGATGGTTTGCTCGTTTCTTATTGTGCAAAAGTCCGGGTGAGATGGCTTGCGGTCACTGTCGCGCTTGTCATCTTTTATCGGTAGGCAATCATCCGGATTACCTGGAGACGACCCCAGAGGAGACTAATCAACAGATCAAGGTCGATCAAATACGTGAGCTCAACTACTTCATCGGCCTAACCCGCAGCTTAAGCTGTTACAAGGTTGCGCTGGTCGTCAGTCCGGAGCAGATGAATAGAAACGCGGCTAACAGCTTGCTCAAGACGCTGGAGGAGCCGCCGGCATTCACGCTAATTATGTTGATCACCGCCCAACGCGCCTCATTACCTGCGACGGTGATCAGCCGCTGCCAGCAGATCGCGTTCAACATACCGCCTCGTGACATCGGCGCAGCATGGTTGAAGCGCCAGGTACCTGCTGGTGATGCCGACGCATTGCTCGCCTTATCACATGGGGCACCGCTGCGGGCGCTGGAAATGAGCGCTGGGGACTGGCTTGATGCACGGCGACTCGTGTGCAAGGACGCAACGCGTCTGGCCAACGCACTGGAATCACCGATAACAGTGGCTGAGCGCTGGCGGCAATACGCCCCTCAGTTGCTGCTAGAATGGCTGCTCTCATGGTTGACGGACATGATCAAGCTATGCCTAAGTGGCGCGTTTAACTGCTTAGATAATCCGGATATCGATCGAGGCTTGTGTGCACTGGCTGAGCGAATTGACTCGGAAGTCCTGTTTGCGCTTTATGACACTGTGCTTTATCACCGCCGCCTGCAACATGCTTCGTTGAATCAGCAATTGGTGATCGATGAAATCGCCTTAGCGTGGGCGGCGGCTTTTAAATCTCGTCGAGGGCATTACAATGACGGATACTAGCCAGGGTATTCTCTCGCTCGCGATCAAAGATAAGGGCGCGCTTTATGCCGCATACATTCCGTTCGTTAGAAACGGTGGACTATTTTTCGCAACCAAAACGTACTACAAGCTGAATGACAAGGGCTTTATGTTGATAACCTTAATGGAGGATAATGAGCACCTGTGGGCGGTAGGAAGAGCTTTATGGATTACACCACAAGGTGCGCAGGGGAAACCGTGAAACTAGGATCGGCGTGCAGTTCAGGGAGCAGGATAACGGCGCGACGCGCAATAAAATCAAAGCACTTTTGGCTGGTGTGCTGAAAGGAGAGCGCCCCACCCACACCACGTGATTGGTTAAAGACTTACAAAGCCATCAGTTTGTTGTAATTATGGAACAAATCGTTGTATCAACGTTCTATATTTTATAGCATCCGAAGTAGCGGCAAGTTTCCTTTGTTTAGGCTTTACCTCACACGCATCTATTCTAGCCAGGCATGAACGATTCAGGACAGTCTTACCTATTCAGTGGGAATGCGTCCTTCATTGAGGGACTCTACGAAGCCTATCTCGAAAATCGAGAATCGGTAAGCCAGAAGTGGCGGGACTACTTTGATCAGGTCACCGATACTGAACCCGGCGCGCCGCCCGACATTCCACACGCGCCCATACAACGCACTATAAAACAAGCTGCCATAACAGCCCCGAGGGTGCTAGATGATAATGCCAAGCAGCGCGATCAATTGGACTTCGAGACCAAACAGGTTGCGGTGCTCCAGCTGATAAATGCCTATCGCTTCCGGGGCCATCGGCAGGCGGATCTCGACCCTCTGGATCAATACAAGCGACCACCCGTGCCGGACTTAAATCCAGACTTCCATGGCCTGACATCCGCAGACATGGATACGGTGTTCAATACCGGCTCACTATTTGGGCCAAATCAGGCCAATTTGCGCGAAATCCTGAATACCCTCAGCGTCGTTTACTGCGGCACCATCGGTTCGGAATACATGTATATCACCGAGACCGACCAGAAACGTTGGATTCAGGAGCGCCTCGAACTCGCGTGTGGCGAGGCGGGCTTCGGGGCCGGTAAAAAGAAAAATATATTGGAGCGGCTCATCGCGGCCAGTGGATTGGAAGAATATCTGCACAACAAATATGTAGGGCAGAAACGATTTTCCCTAGAAGGTGGCGAAAGCCTGATCCCACTGCTGGACGCATTGATCAATCGTAGCGGGAGCGAACATGCGATTAAGGAAATCATCATTGGCATGGCGCACCGCGGCCGTTTAAATGTGCTGGTCAATACCTTAGGCATCAAACCTCGCGATCTTTTCGAAGAATTCGAGGGCAAGATCGACCCTGGTGATGGCTCGGGCGACGTCAAATATCACAAAGGCTTTTCGGCTGATTTGAATACACCGGGTGGACCGGTGCATCTGGTGCTTGCCTTTAATCCTTCACATCTGGAGATCATCAATCCAGTAGTCGAAGGCTCCGTGCGGGCGCGCCAGCAACGTCGTGGCGACCACGAACGCAATCAAGTACTACCGGTGCTAATCCACGGTGACGCTGCATTCGCGGGTCAGGGCGTGGTAATGGAGACGCTGAATCTGTCCGAGACCCGCGGCTACTCCACCGGCGGCACCGTGCACATCATCATCAACAATCAGATCGGCTTTACCACAAGCGATCCCTTGGATTCGCGCTCGACACTTTACTGCACCGACGTAGCTAAGATGGTGCAGGCGCCTATCTTTCACGTCAATGCAGACGATCCTGAGGCGGTGGTTTACGTCACCGAATTAGCGCTGGATTTCCGTATGAAGTTCAATAAAGACGTGGTGATCGATATGGTGTGCTATCGGCGTTACGGTCATAGCGAGGCCGATGAACCTTCGGCCACACAGCCGATCATGTACCAACTCATTAAGTCTCGTCCGCGGGTTACGGAGATTTATGCGCGGCAGCTTCAACAAGAAAACCTAATTGATGCCGATGATGTCAACGCCATGCGCAAGGCCTATCATGAGAGGCTGGATTCCAACCAGATTGTATCCGGGCCTCATGCCGCCAAAGTTGACCGTGCTTATCTGGTCGACTACCGGCCGTATATGAATACGCATTGGAGCACGCCTGTCGATACCACGATTATGCAGGGGCGCATCGAATCACTGACGGCCAAGATGACGCAATTTCCCGAGGATTTCAGGCTACATCGCTCTGTAGCCAAAATACTGGATGCGCGTCGCAAGATGGGTGCCGGGGAGCAATCTATAGATTGGGGATTCGCGGAGACTTTGGCCTATGCATCCCTGCTGGAGGAGGGCTATCAGGTGCGTCTGTCAGGGCAGGATAGCGCGCGCGGCACGTTTTTCCATCGCCATGCGGTGATTCACGACCAGAACAGCCGCAGGAGTTACATTCCCCTGCAACACCTGCACAAGCATCAACCATTGTTCTTGCCGATCAATTCACTTCTGTCTGAGGAGGCTGTACTTGGATTTGAGTACGGCTACAGTGCGGCAGAGCCTGACGGCTTGACTATATGGGAGGCGCAGTATGGCGATTTCGCCAACGGTGCACAGGTTATCATTGATCAATTCATAAGCTCATCTGAAGCCAAATGGCGGCGCTTAGAAGGTATCGTGCTGTTCCTTCCGCACGGTTATGATGGTCAAGGGCCAGAGCATTCTTCTGCACGGCTGGAGCGCTATTTGCAACTATGCGCCGAGGATAATATCCAGGTGTGCGTGCCCAGTACACCAGCGCAGATGTTTCATATGCTGCGTCGCCAGATCCTGCGACCTTATCGTAAGCCCTTAATCGTGATGACGCCTAAGAGCTTGCTGCGACACAAGCTGTCGACCTCCTCGCTCGCAGAGATTTCCAATGGACGTTGGCACAACGTCATCGACGAGATTGACGATATTGAACCGCATCGTGTCCGACGGTTGCTGCTGTGTAGTGGCAAGGTGTATTTCGACCTGCTGGAGGCCCGTCGTGAGCATCGGCTTCATGATACTGCCATCGCCCGCATCGAACAGCAGTATCCATTCCCATTGGATGAGGTCACGGGCGTGCTGGAACGCTACCCCAATGCACGTACTCTGGTATGGGCTCAGGAGGAGCCGCGTAACCAGGGCGCATGGTACTATATGCAGTCAAGGCGCCATTTAAATGCTTGCCTGTCGCCCAAGCATGTCCTGGAGTACGCCGGCCGACCTTATTCGGCCTCACCAGCTGTCGGCTATCTACACGTGCATCTCGCACAGCAGAGAAATTTGATTTCGGACGCTTTGCAGCTCGAGCGCGTGCAAAGGCAGAGGCAACTCAGCAGCGCTTGACACGCAGCGTGCTGCTCCGTTGACTGCCGCCGGATTGAACGGTAGGCTCCTCATCGGCAAGCTCATACGGCAACTCTAATCTCGGCTGAGCATCGAGCACACATCCGATCGATGGCAAATACCCGAGCAACGATGCACAGAGCGCGGAGACCCTCTCGTGTTAGTTGAAGTCAAAGTCCCGCAGCTCGCCGAATCGGTGACGGAAGCCACCTTGCTGGAGTGGCAAAAGCAGCAGGGTGATAGGGTGGAGCGCGGCGATAATCTCATTGATATCGAGACCGATAAGGTCGTGCTGGAAGTTACCGCAGCTGATAGCGGCGTATTGAAGGAAATCAGAAAAAATAGCGGCGAAGACGTGCAGAGTAACGACGTGATCGCCATCATCGATACCAAGGCGGGTGCTGCAATGTCTCGTTCCGCCCCCGAACCTTCCACACAAGCAGCAGAAGAGACTCCATTGGGGGTCGAACAACAAGCACAGCCGCAGCCATCCATCAAAGCTGAACGTCAGCTCAGGCAAGTAGCATCAGAGGGTGCAGTCTCTGCGCCGAGTAATGGCCAAGCAGATACCGCCCGCAATCAGACTATGCCTCGCTCGGACCCGGGCAGCATGCCGGCGGTGGATAGCGAGCGTGAGGCAAGATTGGGTCCAGCAGTGCGCAAGCTAGTGCAGGAACATCAGCTCGACCCGCGTGAGATCGAGGGTAGCGGAAAGGATGGGCGCATCACCAAGGCGGATGTGCTTTCATACTTGGAGACACAACCTGCCGAAGAGGTCCAGCCCCAGACGCAGAAGATACCGCGCGCGCCAATAATGGCGCGCGGCTTTGAAGGCAGACCGGAAAGACGAGTGGCCATGACGCGGCTGCGCAAAAGGGTGGCAGAGCGGCTGCTGCAGGCGCAGAGTGAAAATGCGATCCTGACCACATTCAATGAGGTCGATATGCAGCCGGTAATAATCCTGCGCAAGCGTTACCGGGAACAGTTCGAAAAGGTGCACGGCGTACGATTGGGCTTCATGGGCTTTTTTGTGTTGGCCTCAATTGAGGCGTTAAAGCGCTTTCCGATCGTCAACGCCTCGGTGGATGGAAACGATATCATCTATCACGGCTACTTCGACATCGGCATTGCAGTCAGCTCGCCGCGCGGTCTGGTTGTGCCTATCCTGCGCGATGCGCAGCGGCTGAGCATTGCAGAGATTGAAAAGGCGATAGCGGAGTATGGACGCAAGGCCAAAGATAACACCTTGGCCCTGGAGGAATTGGCGGGTGGAACTTTCACGATTACCAATGGTGGTGTGTTCGGTTCGCTACTTTCCACGCCTATTCTCAATCCGCCGCAAAGCGCCATCCTTGGTATGCACAAGATTGAAGAGCGCCCTACCGCCAGGGACGGTCAGGTGATCGTGCGGCCGATGATGTATCTCGCACTGTCGTACGATCACCGCGTGATCGACGGCAGAGAGGCAGTGCAGTTTCTCGTCACCATCAAAGAACAACTGGAAGATCCCAGCCGTCTGTTGTTGCAGATCTGAGTCGATGCTGTCACTGCGAAGAAACAGAGTGTCTCTACGGAGGAAGAAGATACATAAGGGACGAAATTCAGATACCGATTGTAGCAGCGCTGCATATGAGCATTTTCTTTGCGCTTCAGTGCTGATCATTAAGGGCGTCAATGGCAAGTAAGAGGTACGATGCCGTCGTCATCGGGGCGGGGCCCGCCGGATATGTGGCGGCGATACGCTGCGCGCAACTGGGCCTAGATACCGCGTGCGTGGATCAGTGGCGAGATGGCGCAGGCCGCGCCTCGCTGGGCGGCACCTGCCTGAATGTGGGCTGCATTCCTTCTAAGGCCTTGCTGGATTCCAGCCATTACTTTCACCATATCGGGCACCAGGTGAAGGAACACGGTATCGCGGTTGATGGCCTTTCTATCAACATTGTGGCTATGCAGGGGCGCAAGGATAGAGTCGTACGCGCTTTGACGCAGGGCATTGAGGGTCTGTTCAAGAAAAACAACGTGAAGCGCTATGTGGGGCGAGGCAGCTTGACCGGCGATGGGTGCATTATCGTCAA
>DATACK010000128.1:0-7076 GCA_036259115.1 Gammaproteobacteria bacterium
AGATCTTTGATCTTTCTGCCCTTTCTACCAACGGCCACAACAATCACTGGACACGTAATGTTATCATCAGCCTCGACGGTCAGAATCCCTATGTGTCTGTCAGTTTGGCAATCGACGTGGGCGGGGAACATATCGACGCAAGGATTCTCGCCGCGCTGCGATTTTGGAGATCATCCCAATGGCACAGGGCTGCGCCTACTCGCAGGCGGGCTGAGAAAGCCCAATGGCATGAACTGGGCGCTCGGCACAACTTTGTTGTGGACCGGGATCAACGAACGTGACGAGTTGGTAACGGGCTCGTATCCGATTACATGACGGGCGTACACAAAGAAACCTTTTTCGGTCGATCCTACTCGTATTTCGCACAACACATGGACCCAAGACAAAGGCGAACGTCCCTATCTCGTAAAGCACGCGAAATGCTGGACATGAAGGCTGGGAGACTTGCTTTTTACCGTTGTGGCAGTTGCAACTGTCGCAGCAAAAGACGCCAAACAGATCTGGAGCATTAACCATGCAAGAAGTCGTTGAGACAGATTACGAGGTATTCGTTTCTGGTATCGAGCGCGCAATTGGTGCTGTACGTGAAGTCTCACCCGGCGGGCGATCGGAGCTGATTGTTTACGTCGAGAACGCGGGTGAATTTGTGGTGCCGGCTCATGCGATCGCGGACGTACAAGGGCAAAAGGTAATGCTCGACAGCAATAAGCTGGAGCCCCGTCTTCAGCAAGCGATCAGTCATGCGCATGATGCCGAGCAACCCTTGCCTGATGGCAGTGGATGAAATACGGTGGGATAAAGGCGCAGCGAGCATCCATGACCTCACGCGACTGCTCGCACCTGTGGCGACTATTTAGCGAACTAGACACACCTAGCGGAGCCACCGGAGTTAAGACGTGCATGCCTAAACCGGCATGAATGGCACGAGTATGATAGGAACCTGGCAGTTAAGCGATTTCCGTTAACCTAAGCGGCCGTACAGCAACCTTCCCGCAGCGATTTTAGCCGCACTTTTCAGCCGGCAGACTTTTGGGGCTTAGCAGCCACTTGTCAGAGCTTCTCTACTGCGGGGTGCGACAGCGGGGTGCGCATTAGCCTATGAAAAACCGTGACATCATCGTGATCGGCGCATCCGCAGGCGGTCTGGAAGCGCTTAAAGACTTGCTCGTGCAGCTGCCGGAGGATTTTCCGGCTGCGATATTCGTGGTGATGCATGTGGGGGCGGACGCGCCTGGCCTGCTCGCGGATATTTTGAACGAGCGTACACCCTTGACCGCCAAACAGACGGAGGACGAGCAATCGATCCGCCAGGGCTTCATCTACATGGCACCGCCCGATCGCCATACGCTGCTAAGCGAGCGGCACGTGCGGTTAAAAGCGCCGACCGCGCGAAAGCCGTTTCCGAACGGCGATCGGCCCGCTGTTCCGTTCGGCCGCCGCGACTCACTGTTCGCGCGCGATCGGTGAAATCCTGTCGGGTGCGCTCGATGATGGCACCGCTGGACTCGCCGACTTTAAGCGCTGTGGCGGTCTGGCGATAATTCAAGATCCTAACGATGCGCTTTGTCGCAGCATGCCGCTGAGTGCGGCTGCCTGCGTGGAAATCGATCATGCGTACCCGTGGCGAGCAGGGGTGCGATTTTGAATCAGCGCACGCGCGAAATAGCGCCCAAAGCCGCCGGTGTCGGAGGAGATCATGTTGGAGGCTGAAATGACCACGGACACGGGATTTGCTGCGGATCGTACTGTCGACCTAGGACACCAGGCGGCTCTGATTTGCACTGAATTCGGAGGGCCTTATGGGAAATGCATGCCGAGCCGCCAGTGCGGTATCGATGTCGTCTAGGACACGCTTTCACCGCGCGTACGCTGTAAGCCGGTCAGGCCAAAGACCTGGAACATGCATTGCTTGCGGCGTTAAGGGTCATGGGCGATCAGGTCAGCGTACTGAACAGGCTGGAGCGGGATGCTGAAGCACGTCGTTTTAACAAGTCGGTGCAGGCCTATGAACAACGATCGACGGAATTGAACGCGTATATGGCGCAACGTCGTGAGCTGCTTTTGGACGCAAAGCGTTATGATTCGGGAGCGGAATCTTCTTCTCCCTCCTAGCGGCAACGCGACTTGTATTTGAGCAGAATGACCCTATCTTGGAGATGTTTATGATGAATGCCGTGCTATGTAAATCGATTGCGCTGACCACGTGTGCAGTGGGAGATTGCACATGAGAGACAGGGATCTTGCCGGCTGGATGTGGGCCGAGGCCTGCGAACTCGTCGATCAGGCGGAGCGTCTCCACCGTCAGTTCTTTCGCATCGGTGCGCCACGAGAACGCACGACTGCGTGGGAACCACCTGTGGATATGTTCGAGACCGAAGATACCATTTCGATCTCCATCGCCCTGCCCGGCGTGGATACCGAACACATCAAGGTGGTGCTCGACGAAGATTTGCTTGCGGTCACTGGTGTGAGAACGCTGCCTACGCAAGGCCAAAAGATGCTCATTCATCGCCTGGAAATTCCATATGGTCGCTTCGAGCGCCGCATCCGCCTACCTGCACGCGCCATGAAACTCGCGGACAGTATATTCAATCACGGCTTACTGGTGCTCACGCTGCGCAAGCTTTAGCACAGCCACGAGTGGGCAATAGACGTTTTCAGTTGTGTCCCACTCCAGCTTTACAGGACTGAAGATTCCAAACGTGCAGCGAGTTTCTGAGCGTCTATTTAGCGGAAATCCTATGAATGCAGAACACTTGAGAAACGAGGCTCCCCAAACAGCGAAACCAAACGAGCAAGAGCAGCACACTGGAGACGCCGCCGACGTATCGCGTAGTGCGCGCCCTATTCCGGAGGACGCGCTTATCATCTTGCCGGTGCGGGAGTTGGTTTTATTCCCGGGCGTTATCTTGCCGATTAGCCTAGGGCGGTCTACTTCCATTGCGGCTGCGCAGGAAGCGGCGCGTAGCGAGCTACCAATTGGCGTGGTCTTGCAACGGGACGCACAAGTCGAAGCACCCAGGCCTGAGGATCTATACTGGGTCGGCACCGTGGCCAGGCTTTTGCGCTATATCACTGCGCCGGATGGCGCGCATCATATCGTCTGCCAAGGCGAGCAGCGATTCCGGATCACCCAGTTCTTGGAAGGCTATCCGTTCCTGGTCGGCCGCGCAGAGCGCATCGTACAGGACGAGCCTGCGAGCAAGCAAATTGAAGCGCAGATGCTCACGCTCAAGGAGCGCGCGGTCGAGGCGCTACAGTTGTCTTCACGCACCCCGGCTGAGTTGATCGGTGCGGTCCAAGGGGTGCAGTCAGCTTCGGCGCTTGCGGACCTCGTCGCCCATTTCATGGACTTAAAGCCCAGCGAAAAGCAGGCGGTGCTGGAAACCTTCGACGTGCAGATCCGGCTCGACAGGGTGCTGACGTTACTCGCGGAGCGTCTCGAAGTGCTACGCTTGTCGCGCGACATTGATACGCGGACGAAAGAAAGCGTGGATCGCCGCCAGCGCGAGTACCTGCTGCGCGAGCAGTTGAAGACCATTCAGAGAGAGCTAGGCGAAGACGAGGGCAACTCCGCGGAGATCGAACAGCTTTCGCAGGCCATCACCGATGCGAAGATGCCGGAGGAGGTGGAAAAACATGCGCGCCAGGAGCTCAAGCGCTTAGAGCGCATGCCGGAGGCCGCCGCCGAGTATTCGATGGTGCGCGGCTATCTCGAATGGCTCACGGAATTGCCCTGGTCGATAGTCTCTGAGAGCGAGATTGACATCGTGCAGGCGCGCAAGATTCTGGACGAAGATCATTACGGCCTGGATAAGATCAAGCGCCGGATCCTCGAATATCTAGCCGTGCGTAAACTCAAGGCGGATGGCAAGAGCCCTATCCTATGCTTCGTAGGTCCGCCCGGTGTCGGCAAGACCTCACTCGGGCAAAGCATCGCACGCGCTACAGGACGTAAGTTCGTGCGAATCAGTCTCGGCGGAATGCATGATGAAGCGGAGATCCGCGGACACCGGCGCACCTATATCGGTGCTCTACCCGGCAACATCATTCAGGCCATCCGCAAAGCGGGCACCAGAAACCCGGTGTTCATGCTCGATGAGATGGACAAGCTAGGAACGGGCTTTCACGGCGATCCCGCATCGGCGCTGTTGGAGGTGCTCGACCCCGAGCAGAACTCGACTTTCCGCGACAACTATCTGGCGGTGCCGTTTGATCTTTCCCAGGTCATGTTCATTGGTACGGCCAACATGTTAGACACGATACCGGGACCCTTGCGTGACCGCATGGAGATCATCGAGCTGCCCGGCTACACGGACGAAGAGAAGCTGCAGATCGCGCGCCGTTATCTCGTCAAACGTCAGCTCGACGCCAACGGCCTCACATCCGAGCAGTGCGAAATCACTGATGACGCTATAAGTACGATCATCCGCGATTACACACGCGAGGCAGGCGTCAGAAACTTAGAGCGGCAGATCGGCGCCTGCTTCCGCCGCGCCGCCATGCGTATCGCCGAGGGCGCCGCACAAAGCATCAGGATAGATATATCGGATCTGCCGGAGATCCTAGGCACGCCAAAGTTTGAGAACGAGGTTGCTATGCGCACCAGCGTACCAGGCGTGGCGACCGGATTGGCCTGGACGCCGGTTGGCGGGGACATCCTGTTTGTGGAAACGAGCCGTACGCCGGGCAGCGGCAAACTGATTCTGACGGGCCAGCTAGGCGACGTGATGAAGGAGAGCGCGCAGGCCGCGTTGAGCCTCGTCAAATCGCGGGCGGTAGAATTCAAGCTCGGCGTGGGACCAGATGCCTTCGACAAGTACGACATTCACATCCACGTGCCTGCCGGTGCGATTCCGAAGGATGGTCCCAGCGCGGGCGTGGCTATGTTTACTGCGCTCGTGTCCTTACTCTCGGGCAAGCCCGTGCGCAGTGATACGGCCATGACTGGCGAGATCAGCCTGCGCGGGCTGGTGCTGCCGGTGGGCGGCATCAAGGAAAAGCTATTGGCCGCAGCGCGGGCCGGGATTGAGACCGTGCTATTGCCCGCACGCAATCAAAAGGATATCGAAGACGTACCGCAGGCAGCGCGGGAAAAGATACGTTTCGTTTGGATCGAGCGCGTCGACCAGGCCATTGAGGTAGCGCTTTCCGAGACCGAGGCAATAAGCTCATAACCACGCTTGTAAGCGTGAGTGATGGATCATTGCCGCGGACCACAACTCAGGCCTACAGGGCTCGTCCACTCGGCGTTTGCAAAGCTTGAACGTTATGCATCAGTCCATTAGGAAGATCTGATGGGCTGACCACTTCTCGGTCCAGGGTTCGCGTTGCACCGTTCGCCCGCTCGGCGTTCGCGAAGCTTGAACGCCTTACGTCAGTCTACTAGAGCAAGTCTAGTAGACTGAGCACGCCTCGGTCCACGGTGAGCTTTGGATCGCGCACCGGGTCGTCGCTCGAGAGTTTCTGGAATGCCTGGAAGCGCCGGCGGGGATGGACTGGCTTGATATCGAGTGCGGAACCGGGGCCTTGACTCACACCATCGTTGCCCACGCAAGCCCCAGATCAGTGAGGGGCGTAGACCCGCCGTCAGGCTTCATCGAGTATGCGAAGGCACACGTCACCGGCGGCTGCCAAGCTTTGGGATCGCGGATGCGCAGTCGCTGCCGATCTATACCGCAAGCGTTGATGCCGTACTTGCGGGTCTTGTCCTGAACTTTGTGCCACAGCCCCCGCGGACAGTTACGAAAGCAGCTCGCGTTATCCGGCCAGGCGGCGTGGTAGCGGCATATGTCTGGAATTACGGTTGAAAAATGGAGCTGATACGTTACTTCTGGGGCGCGGCGGTGGTGCTGGACCCTGCGGCATACGAGCTCGACGAAGGCCGCCGTTTGCCGATCTGCCGGACTAAGCTCCTCGCCGGTCTCTTTGCCCAGGCGGGGCTACATGCCACCGAAGTACGGTCGATTGATGTTCCGGCCCGCTTCCGCGGCTTCGACAACTATTATTCCCCTTTCTCGGCGGACAGGATTCAGCGCTCGGGTACGCCATATCGCTCGATGAAGTACACCGAGGCGCCCTCAGCGATCGGATTCGATCCTATCTGCCCAACAGGGAAGACGGCACGATCCATCTGATAGCGCGTGCATGAGCGGTACGCGGACGCAAACCCTAGCCTTCCCAAGATGATTCAGCCTATGCCTTAACCAGCCCTTGCACCAGACGCGCTGCAGGCGGCGTGTGTTTCCCGGCACTTCACATCAGCGACCTCGACGTGGAGCCCCCACAAGCGGGGCCGCTCATCGCCACGACCCGTTGGCCGCAGCAATCGCAAGGCCGCAATGTAAAATCTATCGCTCCTTGCGGTCAAAAAAGCGGCTCGATAGCATGATTCTTTAAGAATCTTTCTGAGTCGAGCTGTATGACTTCGTCATCGCCGGTTAGCTCCGGCACTAAGCCAGCGAATAAATGATTACAAGGGATACATGAATAAGACGATCAAGTGGCCCAGCAAGCGACGGGAGCTTCACAATCATCACTTTGACTCCACGATCTGGAATGATCTGCGCTTCCGCGATGATGACATCATCATTGCGACCTACGCAAAGTCCGGGACCACCTGGGTGCAGCAGATCGTGGGGCAACTCCTCTTCCGCGGCGACCCAGATCTCGAAGTGGCGGAAATGTCCCCGTGGCTCGACCTACGGATTCCCCCAAAGGATGTGAAGCTCCCGGCGGTAGAGTCACAGACCCACAGGCGATTCCTAAAGACGCATCTACCAGTGGATGCGCTTGTCTTTTCGCCAAGGGCGAAGTACCTCTATATCGGGCGCGACGGGCGGGACGTCGTATGGAGCCTGTATAATCATCACGCAAACGCCAACCAGTCTTGGTATGACGCCGTAAATGACACGCCGGGCCGTATCGGGCCGCCTATCGAGCGTCCTCCAAAGGATATTCGGCAATATTGGCGCGACTGGATGGACGGCAATGGCCATCCCTTCTGGCCCTTCTGGGAGAATGTGCGTAGCTGGTGGGAGATCCGGAGGTTACCCAATGTGATGCTCTTGCATTTC
>DATACK010000129.1:0-10628 GCA_036259115.1 Gammaproteobacteria bacterium
ACGGAGAAGATATGAAAGCTGGGCCCTGACTTTACACGCCATATCATGCTGCGATTGCCATCGATGGTGATGGCGCTATGCATAGTGGGCAATCCTGTCGGGCCATAATTGTGGTATTGTTGACCGCTGTCAGGCGTGCACCGTGTTGGGAAGCAACACGATCGTATCCAGCCCGAGTCCTTTCCTACAGTGCCCGATTGCTGTGGTGTCGTTATTGGTAGCAACAATGGCTCTAACGAGAGTGCAAACCCCACCGACCTTGATCGTTGCCGCAGGTGCTGGCGCCTGACCGAGTGCCAAGAGCAGTGCGACCCCGGCCAGATATCGCTTCCATTGCCGTTGCAAGCTGCGGCGCACCCGCCGGCGTAAGGCTCTGAGCTGCTGGTAATGCTCAGCAAAGCGCGGGAGTAATTCTGCCTCTTGCTACAAACACTGTCCCTTGATGATTGGGTTATGGGTTGCTTCGATCTGTTCTTGCCAGGCAGACAGTATGGCTTGATCGACCGTGCGGAGGGGTTCTTGGTTCGACATGTTGCCCCCAATTGGTAGAAGCCCTGTTGCGATCATGGCTCGGCAAAGTTTTGAGGTTGCCGATTATTACCCAGTATATGCAGCACAATGCTAATGCTTCAAGGAGTAGCAGAGGATTCAAGAGCAGGATGTAGCGAGCGACACTGGCGGACAGACCCGAAGGCTGATATGGATGAGCGCGCAATGCTGGAAGTGCGGCCCTCGCCACTACACTGCTAGCCTGGCGGGACTATACCTAAGGATTATTGTTACCTAATCAGTAGCACCGTGAGCAATGCATCAGTAAGACATTGTTTTTTACCGAATTGGCGAAGGGATTCGAACACCCGACCGGCGGATAACAAATCAGCCACACGTCTTCTTTCGAGATGCCTTGCTCCAACATCAGCCGCGCGGTCTTGGGCACGGATAACGGATCGCTCTAACCCCAATCCGCGGAACTGTCGACGATGATTCTGTCGGATCCATACCGGCGCACGATGTCCACCATCCGTTATCTATCCATTTTGGTTTTGGGATAGATGGTGAAAGCCGCCGAGAAACCGCACGCCAGTGTGACACGCACCGTATCCTCGTTATTGTGATCGACGACCACGCGCAGCGAGTCCAAACCATGCTCCTCACAGATATCTAGACTCCGGCTGATGCCTACTTTTTATTGCGATGCGGTGTGCGGCTCATCACCAGCATGTCAAGTTCCTTGGCGAGCTCGAGTTGCGCTCGAAAATAATTTCTTCTAAGCGGGTCATCTCTTCGAAGCCGATCTCGCCAATGGCGACCACCCTTTGCTTACAAGCATAAAGCGGCAATAGCTCCATCACCTGTTCGGCGAGCCTCTCGTTGTTGGCCTCCTTAGCTTTGAGCCCGATGGCGCAATAATGCCGCACGCCGAACTGCCCCGCGCGGAAACGCTCTCATCCAACCAGCATGCAGAAATAATCTTGGAAAGTTCCCACCGCGTACGCGGCTGACCAACCCAAAAGCCGGGCTCGATGACCGCGACCACGCCTGCCGTCCGCATCGCTTGATTATCATCCGTGGTGCGAGAAATTATGTGGATATGCGGATCGATAAACAGCATGTTATCGGCGGGCATGCGCTCTGGCTCAAAAGTCATGGAATCTCTCCCATCTCTCCCATGCCATCGTGTACACTCACGAGGTCTTTGGCTCTGTATGTATGGGCTTAAATGTAAAGGTCAGTTCTGCGTTTGATCGACGAGCTTATTGGCTTTAATCCACGGCATCATGTCGCGCAAGCGGCTGCCGACCTTTTCGATCTCGTGCTCGGCACCGAGGCGGCGCATGGCTTTCAAGGTCGCTGTTCCGGTTAGGTTTTCCATGATGAACTCGCGCGCGAACTGCCCGCTCTGAATCTCGCTCAAAATCCGTCGCATCTCCGCGCGGGTCTCGTCGGTGACGATGCGTGGACCGCGTGTGAAGTCGCCGTATTCTGCGGTGTTGGAGATCGAATAGCGCATGTTCGCGATACCGCCTTCGTAGATCAGATCCACGATCAACTTGACCTCGTGCAGACACTCAAAATAGGCCATCTCCGGCGCATAGCCCGCTTCCACCAAGGTCTCGAAACCCGCCTGAATAAGTGCCGTCAAACCGCCGCACAGTACTGTTTGCTCGCCGAACAGATCGGTCTCGGTCTCCTCACGGAAAGTGGTTTCGATAACGCCAGCGCGTGCACCGCCGATAGCCGCAGCGTACGACAGTGCGAGGTCTTTTGCCTGCCCCGTCGTATCCCGGTCGACGGCGATCAGCATGGGCACGCCGCCACCCTGTTTATAGGTTGAGCGTACCAGATGGCCCGGCCCTTTCGGCGCGACCATGATCACGTCCAGGTCGGCCCTAGGCTCGATCTGCTGAAAATGGATATTGAAGCCGTGCGCAAATGCAAGCGTCGCGCCTTCCTTTAGATTGGGCTCAATACTCTCTCGATACAGTCGCGCTTGATGTTCATCAGGCGCCAGCACCATGACCACATCGGCATCCTGCACAGCCTTATCGATAGGCCGCACAGTAAGACCCGCCCTTTCAGCCTTCGTATGCGATTGCGAGCCGGGGCGCAAACCCACGGTCACATCAACGCCGGAGTCTTTTAGATTATTGGCATGCGCGTGGCCTTGCGAACCATAACCGATAATAGTCACCTTCTTGCTCTGGATAAGCGACAACTCGGCATCTTTGTCGTAGTAGATGTTCATTCTAACCCCGAAAAACTCAACAATCCTCATCCGCCATCCCGGCTATGGAATGGCCGGGAACTAAAACCAGGGATGGAAAACCAATCGCGGCTAAGCCCACTCCTACACCTGCGATGTGATTAAAGCTTCAGCGCCGTGTCGCCACGCGTGATCGCCATGACGCCCGAACGCACCACCTCTTCGATTGACCGTGAGCCCAAGGCCGCGATAAAGGCGTCGAGCTTAGCGCCGGTGCCGGTAAGTTCGATAACGTAGGCGCGGTCGTTGACATCGATAACGCGTCCGCGAAAGATATCCGACAGCCGCTTGATCTCTTCGCGATCGGCGCCTTCCGCCTTGACCTTGATCATCATCATCTCACGCTCGATGTGGCTGTACTCGGTCAGATCTAGCATCTTCACCACGTCTACCAATTTGTTTAATTGTTTGGTGATCTGCTCTATGATCTCATCCGAACCATAGGTTACCAAGGTCATGCGCGACAAGGTCGGATCGTTGGTAGGCGCCACGGTTAGTGATTCGATGTTATAGCCGCGCGCAGAAAACAATCCAGCCACGCGCGACAGGGCGCCGGACTCATTTTCCAGCAGGAGCGAGATGATGTGCCGCATTGTTCCTTAGCTATTTCAAATGCTCAGGCGGATATGGAGAAAGCTGCTCCCGCAGAGGCGGAAACTTAGTCATTGACTATAAACTAGGTTCCGAATCACGCTTAGCGCGAAATGAAGGAAACGTACATGCCTATTGTCGAGCAGCCATACTAAACCAAAATCATCTCGTTCTGACCTGCACCGGCAGGTATCATAGGATAGACGTTTTCGTTCTGATCCGTTAAGAAATCCATAAACACCAGCCTATCCTTCATGGCAAGGGCCTCGCGCAGCGCGCCTTCCACATCGCAGGGTCGTTCGATTTGTATACCGACGTGACCGAAACTCTCAGCGAGTTTTACAAAGTCCGGTAGCGCGTCCATATAAGACATCGCATAGCGGCCTTGATAGAAGAACTCCTGCCACTGGCGCACCATGCCCATGTAGCGGTTATTCAAGTTTATGACCTTGAGCGGCAACTGGTACTGACGGCAGGTGGAGAGTTCCTGGATACACATCAGAATGCTCGCCTCACCGGTAATGCAACAGACCAGATCATCTGGATGCGCGATCTGCACGCCCATGGCGGCCGGTAGACCGAAGCCCATGGTGCCGAGGCCTCCTGAGTTGATCCAGCGTCTAGGCTTGTCGAACTTGTAAAATTGCGCGGCCCACATCTGATGCTGGCCCACGTCTGAAGTCACATACGCATTGCCGTCAGTCAATTCATAAAGCTTTTCTAGCACGTACTGCGGCTTGATGATGCTCGTCTCGCGATCATATTTCAGACAATCCATCGCGCGCCATTCGTCGATCTGCTTCCACCAGGCTGCAATGGCCTTGGGATTTTTCGGTTTGCGATTGCCGACCTTAAGCTCCTTGATCAGTGCTTTGAGTACGTTATCGACTTGGCCCACGATAGGAATATCCACCTTGACGTTTTTGGAAATCGAGGACGGATCAACGTCCACGTGTACGATCTTCGAGTGCGGGCAGAATTTCTCGACGTTGCCCGTCACCCGGTCGTCGAAGCGCGCGCCGATTGCGATCAGCACATCGCTGTGGTGCATGGCCAGGTTAGCTTCATACGTGCCGTGCATACCCAGCATGCCGACGAAGAGCGGATCGGTGGCAGGATAGCCGCCCAGACCCATTAAGGTATTGGTGACGGGATACCCGAGCCAACGCGCGAACTCCGTCAGCGATTCCGCTGCATTGCCGAGTATCACGCCGCCGCCGGTGTAAATTATAGGCCGCTCTGCCGATAGGATCAGCTCCACAGCCTTCTTGATCTGACCAATATGCCCATTCACGGTCGGATTGTAGGAGCGCATCTTAATGGTCTTGGGATAGCTGAAGACAGCTTTGCCTGCGGTGATATCCTTAGGGATATCGACCACGACGGGCCCAGGCCGACCGCTGGTTGCTATATAAAACGCCTTTTTGATTGTGGTGGCGAGCGCCTCTACCGACTTAACCAGAAAATTGTGCTTTACGCAGGGGCGCGTGATGCCGACGGTATCAACTTCTTGGAAGGCGTCGTTGCCGATCAGGTTAGTGGGTACTTGACCTGTGAACACCACCAGTGGCACGGAATCCATGTAAGCGTCGGCGATACCAGTGACCGCATTAGTGGCGCCAGGGCCTGATGTCACTAGCGCCACACCAGGATTTGTTGAGGATTTGGCATAACCCTCAGCCGCATGCACGGCGCCCTGCTCGTGGCGCGTGAGGACATGGGTCACTTTGTCTTGCTTAAACAGCGCGTCGTAGATATGCAATACCGCCCCGCCTGGATAGCCGAAGACGAACTCGACACCCTCTTCCTGCAGACAGCGCACGAAGATCTCGGCGCCAGTGATCTCGATCCTAGGGTCAATTTCCAAGTTTGGTGTATTTGCAGTCATGATCTTATATTCCGTCTAGGCGCCGACTGTGGCGCCATGCTTTGGAGCGTAAGGCCGCGCGAGCACGGCTTGTCTGACTAAGATACATCGATGTTAATACGAAAAGGCCCGCATTTCACGAGCATGCGGAGAAAAGGCTGCGTCTTCAGCTCGAATCCTTCAGATAACAACCCTCCACGAAGATGATGAAGCTGCATGGTAATGTAATGATCCCACGAGGCCCTCCTGCACGGACCCTTCATCATAGTTCTTCCTATGTCTTCCGGAACATACTTAGGACTACCGGAGGCAGCGGCGTACCTGGCTTTGTCCATAATGGTGCTGGTACTCCTCGCCAACCGCATACTGCTGTCAGGCTTCAACCATCAAGGTCCTATTTAGATGCCGTAAAAAGTACTGGAATCATGCCTGTCTACATTGTGCGGCGCAACATAATCCTCATGATGCCAATAATCAAGTGATGTAGGTAATCGTGCTAAACGGCCGTTCAAGCCTCGCCACGCCATTGCGCTTTGTCAGGCGGATTTTTCCATCAGAAAGTAAAACTTGCCGCCCTCCTCACGGGATTCCAGTAAGGCGTTACCGGTTTGCTTCGAAAACACCTCGAAATCCTTGACCGATCCCGGATCAGTGGCAATTACGTGCAAGACCTGCCCGCCATGCATGCCGGCTAGCGCTTTTTTAGCGCGCAGGATAGGCAATGGACAGTTTAATCCGCTGGTATCAAGTTCTAGGTCGAATTCAGCCATGCGTTGAACTCTCACGTTGGGCGCAAATGCAGCGCCGAAAATATTGTCATATGATGGTGTGTTACAAGGCAATATAGAGCAAGGTGTGGAATGCTGCTCAGCGCGGATACCGCCGTCACTATTGCCGGTAATCGGGTTCCCGCGCGCTAGGATAAGGCGCGGCGATGCCAGACGTAGTCAGCCTATCGGGATGCGCGCCGCACACACTCAGTGAATTTCTGGTCTATTGTTTAATATCAACCTATGTACCGTACTATACTCTCACGGCGCCGGTCCCCGGCAGTCCTAGGCGGCAGCTTGCTGCCCATAATAATTTTTTGCGGCTGGCTGGCCGGCGCACAGGCCGCCAATGAGCCGCTGCGACTGCCCCAGATGGGAGATCCTGCCAGCGCGGTGCTGTCACCGGGCCAGGAAGCCTTGCTGGGCGAGACCGTGCTTATCCAGATACGCAGCGCATTGCCTATCTTGAAAGATCCTGAACTCAACGACTACATACAAGCATTGGGGACCCACCTAGTCTCCGCCGGTTCAGAATCAATCATGCCATTTACGTTTCTGCTGGTGCGAGACCCGACCATCAATGCCTTCGCCGCACCCGGCGGCATCGTGGTCGTTAACACCGGTATGTTATTGACCGCGCAGCGCGAAAATGAGTTGGTAGGGGTGATGTCGCATGAAATCGCACATATCCTGCAGCGGCACATGGCTCGTACCTATGCAAATGCGGGCAGCTTGAGCCTAAAGACCGCGCTGGGGGCGCTGGCTTCAATTCTGCTCGGCGCCTACGGTGGCGCTGACATGGCCAGCGCAGGATTGCTGTCTACTATGGCCGCCAACGCGCAGTCGCAACTCGCCTTCTCGCGTGCCAACGAGCAAGAGGCCGATCGAGTCGGTCTGCGGCTGATGGCAGCCGCTAGGTTTGATCCCCGGGGTATGCCAAACTTTTTTCAACGATTACAGCGATGGTCACAGATCAACGTAGGACCAATCCCGGCCTTTTTAAGCGATCACCCAATCACGCTATCGCGCATCGTCGATACGCGTAGTCGCGCTGCACAGTATTCGGGATCGTTTATCAAGAATAGTCTCAGGTTTCAATTCGCCAAGGCCCGCGTGCTGGCGCTGACTTCGGATCCCAACACACTCATCAGCCATTACGAACAGATTAAACGCGCCGGTCAGAGCAATGATACGACCGATCCCTATGCGTACGCCCTGGCTCTGACGCAGGCCGGAGAGCCAAGGCGCGCCATTGGGGTATTAAAATCTATTAAGCAGGCTCCAGACAGCCTATTACCCATTGAATTGGCGCTGGTGCAGGCGTATTTAAGCGCTGGCCAAGCCAGGCCTGCTCTACAGCATCTGCAGCGGCTGAACGAGATCTTTCCCGGACAGGAATCAATCATCTACTACCTGGCGCAGGCATATATTGCCAGTCGCCAGCCACAGAAGGCGCTGAGCCAGCTTGATGTCGCGGCCCGCATTGACAGGCATAATCCGGTATTGGATCGACTGAAGGCCGAAGCCGCAGCCAAGGCGGGTTTGCCGTGGGTCAGTCACGAATCGCTCGCGGACTACTACAGCGCCTATGGTCAGTTGGGCGCGGCCTTAGAGCAACTGAAACTTGCGCTGAACGCCACCAGGATCGATGACGTCTCGCGGGCGCGGATACAAAGCAAACGCGCCCGACTTACTGAACTGCTACGAAGCCAAGAACCCGCCGCCGGACAAACGCCGTCACCCGGCGGCATATTACCGATTGGGCCATAGGCACGATCGTGGCATGTCCGGTAGATAAATCGGCGTATTAGGCTCTGCGGGAGCTTGATGCGCCGATGGATTACAGCCGGCCGCAGCTCGTCAGCCGCCTGGCCGGGGAATCACACGCCAGATGCGTCCCTGTACCGAGTCGGCGATATAAAGCGAGCCGTCGGGGCCCACTGCCAGCCCACTGGGCCTAAACCTGGCAGTGCCTGGGTAAAGCACGACCTTCTCACCGGCAAAGCCGGTAGCAAATGCCTGATAATCACCAGTAGGCGCGCCGCCTTTGAATGGCACGAACGCCACTTTGTAGCCGGCCTGCGGCTTTGGCGCACGATTCCAGGAGCCGTGGAATGCAATGAAGGCCCCCTGGCGATAGCGCGCTGGGAGCAAATTACCATAGTAGAAGACCAAATCCATAGGCGACCAATGACCGGGAAAGGCCATGATGGGATCCTTGAACTGACCGCAGTACCCGACCTTCTTGCCATTGCCGCCATACTCTGGGCTGAGCACCTTCTTATCCTTAATCCAATCGTAGTAGCAATAGGGCCAACCGAAGTTGTCACCTTGCTGTACCACAAAGAACTCCTCGGCCGGTAATTTTGCGCTTTGCTCAGGCGTGTATAGTTGCGGAAAGAGCTGGGTAAGCTGGTCACGCCCCATTTGCACCGCATAGAGCCGGTTGACCTGATCATTCCACTGCAAGGCCACGATATTTCTTAACCCCGTGGCAAAACGAACGCCATCCGCATAGGCCTGCTGACCGGTTTTGCGGGCATCAAACCGCCAGATGCCGCCATGTTTTTTAAGCAATGAACAAGGATCCATGCCGGGCGAGCCCTTGGTGCGGTCCTCGCGTTGGCAGGCATTTGAAGGTGCACCGATATTGATATAGAGGTGACCGGATTCATCGAAGGTAAAGGGTTTGGCTGTGTGCTGGCTCTGCGCGGGGAATCCCCCAATGACCACTTCCGGCGCACCTTGCGGAACAAGCCCCATCTTCGGCAGGCGATAGCGCAGCACGCGAGTATCAGATGACACATATAGATAATCACCCAGGATGCCGATGCCGGTCCCGGCCGCATCACCAAACCGCTTGATCTGGTCGGCGCGCCCGTCGCCAGTGGTATCACGCAGCGCTACCGTAGCGCCGCCGCCCATTGACGCTTCGAGGTGGGCGTATACAGTGCCAGAACCAGTAACCGTCAGATGCCGCGCGAGCCCGAGATTGTCAGCAAAGACCGTGGCGCATAGCCCAGCGGGCAGATTGATACCGCCATTATCCTGGTCGCAATGAGGGCCTGCTGCTTGTGGCCGGGTTGCGCGTTCTAATGGAGATGCGGCCTGCCCAGAAGGCAGCATCACGTAGAACCCGATCAGCGTGGCGACCACTGCCCATAAGGCAGTGCGACTGACGCGAATTACCTGTAGGCGACCGCGCGGCAACCGCGCAGCCTGTTCAATCGACCCATACACTCGTCGGCTCCTTGTTGAGTTTTATGCATCTGCGATTACACAGGAACAAGCACAAAATGCGCTCCATTCGTTGCTTGGTGCCGTACAAGGAACGTAATACCGTAAAATAATACTGTGCGGTGGATAATTACCGCCACGGTTGCAGCGAGTTCTACGGTGACCAGAGGTTACGTAAATAACTCGCTGCTGGTGGGCCGTGAAGGATTCGAACCTTCGACAACGAATTAAAAGTCTCATCCGACTGCTTTTTGATGAATTTCTACCTCCCTTAACGTTCCTTTGCAATTCCTTACCGTTCAGTCGCTTATGGCGTATATTCCACCTTTAACAATGCTAACTTAGATATATTAATTTACTCTAAAGTGTAGACCCTGAGAAGGCGATGGCGGCGAACAAGATCAATTTCGCCAAAGCGGCACTGAGTGGCTGACAATTCCATCGCTTGGTAAGTGATTAGAAGTATAGGACACTAAGACACGCGGTTTTATCGTGCGCGTTGCACATACTGGTGCCAAGTCGTTCGCGGTTGATAGGAAGGTCAACGGCAAGCCGCAGCGGGTAAGATTACGCCGCGATCCGGATATGGCCATCGAGGAGGGACACGAGGCCGCAGCCAAGGCGTTGTCGAAGATGACGGCTGGCATTGACCCAATTGCTGAGAGACGTGCCAGGCTTGGCCGGGCCGCCAGCCTGTGAGCGGTATTCGATGCTTACGTAGAATCACACGACCTGAGTTTTCACATGATTCTAGATTACCGGCTGGCATCAAGGAATCATTCGCCGACTGGCTTAATAAGCCTTGTCGATCAGTAAGGATATAGTTGAACGCAGCCACCGCGAACGTGGCAAAAAGAGTAAGGCAAGAGCGAACAACGCTGTGCGGGTGCCGGGGACCTTATCCAACTACGCGACCGCCAAGGCTCCCGACTCAGCGACTCACTATGGTCTGAGCACCCCGCGGCGTGGGTAAGACCTATGTGCATTGGGCGTAGCCTATATGATTGCTTCGACCGGTGAGTTCTTAGGCTGGAAAGTACACAAGGTGTGCTGTTCATCGATGGCGAAATGCCGCAGCCGTGCATCAGGAGCGACTTGCGAATGACGCTCGATCAATATATTGATTTCGTCCGAGCGCGGCATCCATACAGCACGCCGATATTGGTCGGGCATTCGGCGGGTGGAGTGCTCGCGCGGTTGTACATGGCGCAGCACAAAGCCCAGGCATTAACGGCCCTTATCACCATCGCCTCCTCAGCTTGGCACCCCTGTTGCTAACTTAGGACTCGCCGCCGGAGAGCAGGCGCTGTCATGGATGGGCAAGTTTATCGGCAAAAGCGCACTAGATTTTTCATGGGGCTTGTTTAGCGATTTAGAGGTCGAGCGTCCTCATAATCTG
>DATACK010000130.1:0-1606 GCA_036259115.1 Gammaproteobacteria bacterium
CCCAGTGGGGTCCGCTCCGAGGGCTTCAACACGAAGGTGTTGCCAGCGACCACAGCCAGCGGCATCATCCACAGCGGAATCATCACGGGGAAGTTGAAGGGCGGGATCCCGACGACCACGCCCAAGGGGAAGCGATACAGATCCTGGTCCACCTCTCCGGAGACCTGCCGCAGCGTACGGCCTTGGAGGAGGGTGGGGGCCCCACATGCGAAGTCGACCACCTCAATGCCACGTCGGACCTCACCACGGGCCTCGTCGAGGGTCTTGCCATGGTGGCGGGTGACGAGGGTTGCTAGCTCTTCAAAGTGCTCCTCCAGAAGGGCTTTGTAGCGGAACATCAGCCGCGTGCGTTCCATCACCGGGGTGCGTGACCACCCCGCATACGCATCAGCAGCGGCGGCCACAGCCTGCGTCACCTCGGCGGGCCCGGAAAGTGGCACCTCGTCGAGCACGTCTTCCGTGGCCGGGTTGTAAACGGGCAGTGCCGGTGTGTGCGGTTGGCACCAGTGCCCAGCGATTAGATTGGCAATCATAGACACGCCTCCTGATGGTGGTACGAAGATGTTTCAAACCTGTTGATTCCGCATCAGAGCAACCTGCCAAATTCATAGCGATTGATGAACAACCCAATCACCAGATCGTGCATCTGCTCTGTTTTTGAAAAGCAGATCGTACGGCGTACCAAGCGTTTGATTCGTGTCCGCAGCCGGATGTGTTTGCTCTCAATTTTCTGTGTATAGTCTTTACCCACCCGATGCTGCTCGGCATCGAGATGGCGCTCGTAAGCGCCCCATCCATCGGTGTAATACCGGGTGATGCCAAAGGGTTCCAGCAGCGCTTTGAGCTGAAGGAAGACCTCGTCCTTGCGCCGTCCAAACACGTAGGCCAGTACCTTTCCTGTGTGATGATCAATCGCGTGCCATAACCAGCGCGGATTCGATTTGCGCGCGACAAAGCTCCACATTTCATCGAGTTCTGAACTCAAGCCAAGACCCTGATCGAACTCATCCGCGCGGCATATCTCCACTTCCACACGCTCGGGATTGACGATGGCCAACAGGGCATGATTCACCGTTTGCAGTGCAGGTTCTTTTTTTTAAGCTCGCTGATCACCGTGGTGGGACTAATCTTCAATACCCTGGCAGTGTCCCGAATGCCGCTGGCATTGATCGCCATCTCGACGATCTGCTCCTTGACCGCAGGTGACTGACCAGCATAGCTATAGTCCAGTAGAAAGGTGCGTCCTATCCCCTCGCGACACTGGCGGCAACGGTAGCGTTGTTTGCCTTCAGATGATTTGCCATGCCGAACAATATCAGTGCCTTGACAATAGGGGCAGTGCAGGACTTGAATGATCATGGCGCTCCTCACTCATGCTGAGAATTCGATAGCTCTGTGAGGATAACACATCCACAGATCTGAAACATCTTCAAGCGCAGCAATAAGACGATGGTGGCTAGGGGCAGCGTTGGCATGAACGGCACCAGCATCAGGAAGACGTTCGTCGGCAGGTGCGTGCACACCATGGTGTTGATGAGCCCGATGCGACGCGACAGCCAGGCGGCGACGGGGAACGAGAACGCAGAGAGCACGCCCGTCCAGAAGA
>DATACK010000131.1:0-1989 GCA_036259115.1 Gammaproteobacteria bacterium
CTATATCAACATGTATACATGCAAACGTGTAGGGGTGGCTCCATGCGTGTTGTAACGCTCCTATCTCAGAAAGGCGGCACCGGTAAGACAACGATTGCGCTCCATCTTGCGGTTGCCGCCGAGCTCGATGGAAAGTCCACCGCCGTAATTGACCTCGACCCCCAGCAGAGCGCAGCCCTGTGGGGAGATACACGCGCATCAGAAACGCCGGTTGTGGTATCGGCTCAGCCGGCACGTCTCCAACAGGTACTCGATACCGCCCGCGAGCACAATGCCGCATGGGTGTCCGTCTCAAACTGACACCTCTTCGGTTCGCCTCTACGCCGCCATTTTGACGGGAGTCAGTTCCTTCAGGTGACCGCGCTGGCGAACCACGCGTATCGTCACGCGGAAGTGCGCGGATAAAAGCGCCCACGCTGCTGACCAACGTTGGCTTTGCTGAAGGCTGCGAATCGTCAAAATGGCTTGTTTGCCACCGCGCCAACTCATCCCAGAGCGTTTCAAGCGCTGGGTCGCCAATGTCTTGCAAGCGGCCTCAACCACACCGGACCCGATTGGAAGCCCGCGAGTCTGATAGTCGGCATACGCCATGCGACCCCGCTGGTTCTGGAAGTACGTCAGCTCGCTGCGCAGACGCTTGCGACGCGCTTTGTGGCGCTTGCCACGGAGCCGACGGGACAACCGACCCAGCTCCGTGATCACCTCATCAACCCCACCGACTTGGTCCCGAAGCACGATCCGAAAACGGGCGTAGTGAGCCCGACCTTCAATATTCTTGTCCCCGTAATATGCCGACATCGCCTCGCGCAGATGCTCGCAGGCATGACCGTGATCCACGATGCGCGTGGCGTTGTCATAGAGCGGGCGGTCGAAGTAGCGCCAGTTTTCCTCCGCCCCATCGGCAATCGCCACCACGCTCAAGTCGGGCCGCACCGCCAGGATCGAGGAAAGTTCTGCATCGAGTTGGGCGGTGAGCGTCTTCTTTTTTGACTCCGGTGCCCGACCATAACGCACCGTGCCGAGCCGATGACCCTCTTCATCATAGAGCGTCACGGTCCCACATCCCACCTCGCGGTACCCAGCGGGACCGCTGGGGGCACGCGACAAGCCCTCTGCCTTGGCCGCCTCCCGTTTGGCCTTGGCTTCGCTCTGACCGTCTTTGTCCGGCACCATCACCCCATCGAGCGAGACCGCCACGACCGCCGTCTCGGCCTCCACCCCTTCCTGCTCTCGAAGCGCGTTTTCCCATTGCACCCGGTGGGCTTCCCACGCCTCACTCAAGCGCTTGGGCAAACGGTCACACGTGCTACTCGAGGGGCCCTCGATGCCGAGTTCACCAAACACCTGGCTGGTCTCCTCCGAGGTCAGGTGTCCCATCAGATACGCCACCTGCCTTGCCAAAACCGGCGTGTGCAACCCGCCGATGATACCGGCATTGAGCTCCAGCGGACAGATGCTCTTGCCGCCACCGGCGGGCCGGTAGAGGTTTCGACTCACGGTGATGGGTCCCGAGGCACTCAGATAGGTCTTGGGCTGATGGGCCAGACACTGGCGCCACAGCTGGCCGTTGACCATGAGGGTCTCCGCGTCGACATCGTAGCGGGCGAGGTCAGCCGCTTTGAGCTCATTTTCAAAACGGCGCATCACTTGTGCCAGTTCGACCTCAAAGGCTTCAAACGTCATCGCGGCCTCGGGCGAGCCGTCGAGTCGACGGGCTCCGAGTAACTTCTCAAGCTGTTCAAAACTGTCGAGACCGGAGAGGGCGGGCATGGTATCCTGAGGCATGGGCGATCTCCCTGGGAATCCTGTTGTTTCTCAATTCCAAGGAGTTGTACCAGATGATCGCCCAACTTGATACCCTCCCACACCCGTCAGTTTGAGACGGACACCCTTGTGGCATTGCCAATATCACATTGTATGGACACCCAAATACCGCTTCCGCATCCTCAGCGGGCAAGTCAGTGAGGAGGTCAGCCGGTGCATTCGGGC
>DATACK010000132.1:0-10355 GCA_036259115.1 Gammaproteobacteria bacterium
ACCTCTGTAATGCGCTATCACCTCGTCGTAGGCTTCAACAGCACCGACCTGCGACAGGCTGTGGTTGATGATTGGCGACATTTCGGCGGTCAATTGCCCGGACATTTTATCTCGAAAATATTGGGTGGCCGCATCATTAGGCCCATGATAGATCGTATTGACGTCCTTGAGCGTCATCTGCCCGATGGCATCCCAGAACAGGGGCTTGACCTTAGAGGCCGCGGCCTCCGCAGCACGGTTGAGCTTTAATTCTAAAACCGATAGCTGCGAACCCATACCGACCTTTTCCAGTGTGGTTTTAACGACCTCAAGGCTCTCCGGCAGCGGAATGTGCACCGCTGGATCGGTGGCGAAACCACCTTTTTGCCCAAGCTGGTTGACCACCGTCTCGGTGCCGAGTCTCAGCGCCTCTTTAAGGCCAGAAGCGATTTGATCCATGCTGAGTGTGCTCTTGGTGGAATGGCTGCCGGATAAACCCTGGATGAGGTCCTCGCCCTGTTGCAACCAATCACCATATGCGACGCCGGCCGCAGACAAGTAAATGGCGCTCGCCCTGAGCACCGATGAAAGCGCAGACATGTACGCACTGCGCATGACGAGATTTCGGCGTGTGCACATCGTTATTTTCTCCTTTCTATTGCGCAAGCAAAAGTTGCTAGCGCTGACTTGAAAGTGGGCCCGCGGCTCGAGATGTACAAGGCGTATAGGATACGAGATCGTAAAAGGCGTTTGACGGCTATATTGAATAAGCGGACAGCGGTCCGTCCATCTCAGAGCGACGACAACAAGCATCTCACGAGGATTCAGACAGTTCGCTTTGCAGTAATCTAGTCCACATGGCGGTGGAATGTTATCGGTGTGACTTTACGCAAGACCGCAAACTCCCCGATCAATGCCGTGAAGCGCCGATGTCGGCACCTAACACCCATTCCTGCCCTGAATGTCTGCGAACACTCCTGCTGCCGCCAAGCATTGCAATATCGCGCCTCCCCAAGGCGTTAACGCCTACGAGCAATCCCGCCTAGTCGCTGTCTCATTAACTGAGGCTTTTGAGCCGGCGCTCGGACGCACACGGTCGATATCAGTCTTTTGCGACCGCCGATTCCAGACACGCGCATGCGAGCTTTATCAACCCGCATGCTCTTTACTGCCGGTGGTTGTCTGTCGGCGGGCACGGACCGTCGATTTCCTCCATCGGTTTTTCTTGAAGGCTCATCCGATCGTAGCTTAAAACGTACCACTTATCCGATTAAGCTCCCACACAAATAACCAGCCAGTTAAGGATTAGTTCTACTAACAATCCTAGCAGTCACGCAGTGGTTCGCCAGGGCGGGGACAGTTCAATGGCGGTATTGCGTTCGGTAAATACGCGACGACGTGTATCATGTTTATGCGCGCTTACCTATATACCGGCAGCTGCGGCCGCGCAGGGAAGGACCGCCATACCGGCTGCGAAAAACCACGTGCAAAACGCCACCGTTACGGCGCCAACAATCAATCTATTTGGCGATATCAAATTGGGTGGGCGCGTATCCGATCTCGGCACGCCAACACAATCAGCACCCATCGGCGGCACCAACTATGACCAGACAGAAGGCGCGCACAAAACAACTTCGCAGGCACCGTGGAATATTCAAACACCGAGACGCGTCGGCGCCACAGCTTGCACTGGCGACAAGATAACGAACAGCGTTGGGGAACATGGCTAGACTACGACTACGATTTGGTTCTTGGCGCCAGCGCTGAGGTTTATACCGCTTCGAGCCTCATCACCTGCACTGGGTCAACAGACCGATGGCCGATGATCGTGAGGGATTATACTGGCGGGCCGATTACGAGCGTGATCCTACCGCCTGGTTTGGCGGCTTGAGAATAGAGAACACTAATGTCTGTGCCGCTCCAAGGTGAAGGGTCTAATCAAAACTTTTGGATCTATCGGCATAATACAAAGCGTCAACCTCAAGACGAGCATCGGCGGCAGCATCCGCACGGGCGCCGAACGACAAGGGGCAGGCGCGCCAACACCCGGCGGACGAATTCGCAAACTCCGGCTATTCCTGGACCGGCAGTTTATCATCGGCAAGAGCCATTTCGGCACGCGCTGGCTACAGCGGGCATCGAAGACAAAGTCCGAAGAGCAGATCGGCCTCTTTTCGCAGCACGCTTGGTTTGACAATGGATCGATCAATTTCAAGACCTCGCTGGGCGTCGCGCATCTTCGCGCGGCGATGAGACTTTGATCATTCCTGCGACTGGTTATCGACTCAAATACAGCGTCACGCGCAGCTTAGATCTCGAAGCCGCAATGGATTATCTATGGCAGAAAACAAGTGATCCCGAGGAAGATGCTGCCAACCACGCCACGGTCGGCGCGACCTGGCTAGCCGATCAACACTGGTGCATCAGCTAAGCGGCCGCTGGGACGACAAAATCCTAGAAGCGGATGAGGCGCGTCAAGGCTTGTTTAACAGAATCGATCTCACCGTTGCCCATCAAGCCGACCGATTGTACTTAGCGCATAACTTGACCTCGCGGGCCGTTTTTCAACCGCCTCTTAGCCCCGCAGGGGGCAAAGCGGCGTTGCCCCGCCGCACAGGCGCTAGGGGTGGGGAGCGCCTAAAGTTCTAAGCGCCATGCCAAGGGTTCGCCGGGATTGCCGGCGAACAGGCACACAAGCCGCAAGATGGTGAGCGCCGCATGAGGCAGGGTATGGCTGCACTGGCCAATAAAATCAGGAGTGAAGCTGAGGCAGTACAGGCAGGACTTTGATGTGCGGCAGGATTGCCGCACATCAAACAGCAAAACACTCCAAGGACTTTTTCAACATGTCCTTAGTGCTGCTCCCAGGTCCGGGAACCATGATAGATCACGGTGCCCTATTTCTTTGACGTCGGCTTCTTGCACAGAGCAGCGCAAGTATCCATGCGATACACGATGTTGTAACTGAGTTCAACGACTTGCATAGCGCACGCCGGGTCAAGATAATGAACGTCCGCCCAGATTATCTAAACCGATGACGAACGCCACCTATCCAATACTAGAACGCATACACCACCCACAGGACCTGCGCGAACTGTCAAGAGACGAGTTGGAGCCGCTGGCTAAGGAACTACGCGAATATCTCCTGCAATCGGTATCGACCTCCGGCGGACATTTCGCCGCCGGCCTTGGGGCAATTGAGCTGACAATCGCGTTACATTACGTATACGACACACCATACGACCGCCTGGTATGGGACGTGGGCCATCAGTGTTATCCGCACAAGATCCTGACCGGGCGGCGTGAGCGGCTCGGCACTATTCGCAAGCAAGGCGGTTTGGCGCCGTTCCCTAAGCGGGGCGAGAATGAGTGTGATGCCTTCGGTGTCGGCCATTCAAGCACCTCGATAAGCGCGGCTCTCGGCATGGCCCTAGCCTTCGCCGCCAATCACGAGAACCGCAAGACCGTGGCCATCATCGGCGATGGCGCGATGACCGCTGGCATGGCCTACGAGGCGCTTAATCACATGGGCGATCTGTCGGCCGATCTTTTGGTCATTCTCAACGACAACGAAATGTCTATCTCACCCAACGTCGGCGCGATGAACAAATATTTGACCCGGATGCTGTCCGGCCGCGTCTACTCCACCGTCCGCGAAGGCGGTAAACGTTTACTCAAGCAGATGCCACCAATGTGGGAATTCGCACGCCGCGCAGAGGAACACGTGAAGGGCATGATCGTACCCGGCACCTTGTTTGAGGAGATGGGCGTTACGTATTTCGGGCCGGTCGACGGACATGACCTGATGGGGCTCGTGCGTACACTCGAGAACCTCAAGGACCACAAGGGTCCGCGGCTTCTGCACATCGTCACACGCAAGGGTAAGGGCTATGCGGCGGCTGAGGCTGATCCGGTCAAATACCATGCAGTATCCAAGTTCGATCCTAGGGTTGGCGTCACCCCATCTACAAAGCCAACTAAGCCTACGTACACTCAGGTGTTCAGCGATTGGCTATGTGATATGGCGGCGGAAGACCCAAAGCTGATAGCGATCACGCCGGCCATGCGCGAAGGTTCAGGTCTAGTGCGATTCTCGCAAGAATATCCGAGGCGCTACTTCGACGTCGGCATCGCCGAGCAGCATGCCGTCACGTTGGCGGCCGGCATGGCCTGTGAAGGGCGCAAGCCCGTGGTAGCGATTTACTCGACGTTTCTGCAGCGCGCCTATGACCAGTTCATCCACGACGTCGCAATCCAGAATTTGCCGGTATTATTCGCCATTGATCGTGCCGGAGTGGTCGGTCCAGACGGGCCGACCCATGCCGGTAGCTTCGACATGAGCTATCTGCGCTGCGTGCCCAATGTAACCATTATGGCACCCGCTGACGAAAACGAGTGCCGTCAGATGTTGTATACGGGTTATCAGCTTGACAGCCCAGCGGCAGTGCGCTACCCGCGCGGCAGTGGTCCGGGCGTTGAAGTCGAGCCCGAGATGCGGCGGTTGGCCATAGGCAAGGCCAAAAAGTTAAGAACGGGTCGCGGCCTGTTGCTACTGGCGTTCGGCAGCACCGTGAGCGAAGCCTTGCAGGCCGGCGATGCGCTGGATGCCACGGTAGTCAACATGCGTTTTGTTAAGCCTCTAGACGAAGAAATAGTCTTTGAGCTTGCTCAAGCGCACGGCATTTTAGTCACCGTTGAAGACAATGCGGTAGCCGGCGGCGCCGGCAGCGCGGTCAATGAGTGTCTCGCGCGCTTGGACGTGCAAGTGACGATACTCAATCTGGGTCTCCCAGACCGGTTTTTAGAGCATGGCAGCCGCGAGCAGCTGCTAGCCGAGGCTGGCCTTGACGCGCCTGGTATTATTGCTTCAATCGAGACTCTGCTCCACGCTCGCAAGCCTGCGGCCTCCAGCCACTACAAGGCGTCCTGAATTTCAAAGACTGCCGAGCCATCCGCGTATCTTGCGCGGGGAGGGATAGTCTGCCCCCGTATATATAGGTAAACCTTAAATTTATCATGAGCACCACCATCGCCGCTGATATTATTCCGGATACCCAGAGTGCGGCGGATATCCGCCAGATTCCTATCAATAAGGTGGGCATCAAAGACATTGCTCATCCCGTGCGGATCCTAAGCCGTACCGGCGAAGAACAGCACACCATCGCTCGCTTTAACATGTATGTGAGTCTGCCGCACAACTTTAAAGGCACCCACATGTCTCGTTTCGTCGAGGTCCTGATGGGCCACGAGCGCGAGATCACAGCACAATCTTTCAAGGCGATACTCACCGAGATGACAGCACACCTGGAGGCAGATGCCGGTCATATCGAGATGACGTTTCCCTATTTCATCGCCAAGTCGGCACCGGTATCCGGCGTTGAAAGCAGGATGAATTACGACGTTACTTTCCAAGGGGATCTATTAAGCGGTGTGCCGCGCATGCGGGTCAAGGTGGTGGTACCCGTTACCAGTCTATGTCCTTGCTCCAAGAACATCGCCGCTTATGGCGCGCACAACCAGCGTTCGCACATCACGCTTAACGTGCACACGGATCACTTCATCTGGATAGAGGAGTTGATCGAATTGGTGGAGGCAGAGGCCTCGTGCGAACTCTATGGGCTATTGAAGCGTCCGGACGAAAAATATGTCACCGAGAAAGCGTATGACAACCCCAAGTTCGTGGAGGATATGGTGCGCGATATCGCCATAAGGCTAGACGCGGATGCACGCATCCTCGCGTATTCAGTAGAGTCCGAGAACTTCGAATCCATCCACAACCACTCGGCTTACGCGCTAATAGAGAAAAACAAAGTAAGCAGTTGAAAGTCGCTCGAACCTTAAAGCCCCAGATTAGCGACTCTAGAGAATCTTTCTACGCACCATCCGGTGAAGGCGTAGATAGCGTTCCTGCAGTACGTTCATCGACGCCTGCTTGCATGGAGGTGATCAGGCGTTCGAGTATCTCCTCGGCGGCGATCGGCGGCAGCGACTTATGCTTGGCGGCCTGTGCGGTGATCAATGTCTGACCAGGCTGATCGAGCAGATGAATCTGGTAATGTCCGTCCTTGTCCAGTTTGGCAGCGCCGTTCTTATCCGAGTTGGCGTCGCCGCCCGCGCCCGGCAGCGCGGTGAGCACACCCACATGTCGATTTTTGACGGGCTGGTAACGAAAGTAGTACGTACCTTCGGTTACATCTTCGCTTTCTACCGGCAGGCCCGCGCGGTCTAAAGCGACGCCCGTCAATGGCCATACGTTGCGAAATTGATCTTTGACAACCAGCACGGGAATACCCGCGACTCGATCTAAGTGCATGGCGGCCACGCTGCCATTGGCGATGGCGAGCGCCCGCTCCGCCTGCTGCCTTGGCTCACCCAGGTAAGCCATGAGGCGAGTCAGGTACTCGGCTTCGAGCTCCGGATCGGAAGGTTGCAGCTCCCAGTGTGTCCTACCGTCGGCTTTCACCTGCGCGACAACACGATGGGTGATATACACGTCAGTCGTATCGTCATCCCCCCGCTCCAACCGTAGCCTGTAGGTGTCGCGCAGGGGAACGCCAGGCGGCGCATCCCTGTCCGACTCAACCCAATTGGTTTGCATAATGCCGAGTCGCGGATTGCTACGCACCAAATCGAAACCGGTCTGACGCCAGAAGGCTTTTAACTGTGGCCACAGCACGGCCGGATCGGCATCCACTTCCAACCAGCGCACACCACCTTGCTGGTGCACTCGCATGTTTGGGAATTCCGGCAACACCGACTGCGTCGGGGCGCCCATAGAGACCCTCACATTGCCGGATGGCGTTGCTTGCCGCGCCTGGCGCGCCATCTTGAGTGCGCTAACACGCTTGTCGGCAAGCGGTGGAATATTCATGCGGCTGTCAATCGCCGGAACTGTTAGGTCCGGCGGCACCTCAAGCGGGCGTGTCTCACCGCTATCCTGATAAGCCGGCCGGTCGCCAAAGAGCGCGCAACCGCTTAAGGTCGCCGTCAGCCATACCATAACCAGCAGGCACCTAGCAACTATTGCCGTCATGCGTAAATGATAAATGTCTAATTACTAGTGTGTTATAAGAGTTATGGAGACCAAACGCCGGCTTGACGCATCGAATCGCGGAGGCGCTGATGATACTGCGCGGACAGCGGCGTCAGCGGCAGCCGTATGCCTTGCGGAATGAGCCCTATCTCGTGTAATGCCCACTTCACCGGGATCGGATTTGATTCCACAAATAGATCCCGGTGCAGCCTGCTTAACTGCCGATTGATGGCCGTCGCCGTTTCCCGATCGCTATTAAGCGCCGCGACGCACATGTCGTGCATAGGCTTCGGGGCTACATTGGCGGTTACGGATATGACCCCCCTGCCGCCTTGCAGGATGATCTCCAACGCGTTTGCGTCGTCGCCGCTATATACCTCCAGCTGACCTTCGCAGCGATCGATGACCTCGCGAGCGCGCTGCACATCCGTGGCCTCCTTAAGGCCCACGATGTTATCGATCTCCGCCAGGCGCGCAACGGTCTCCGGTAGCATATCGCAGGCCGTTCGCCCGGGCACGTTGTACAAAATCTGTGCAATGGGAACAGCCTCCGCCACAGCTTTGTAGTGTTGATAGAGCCCTTCCTGGGTGGGCTTGTTATAGTAAGGTGTCACCAGTAGGGCGGCGTCGGCCCCAGCCTCATATGCAAACCGGGTTAGATCGATCGCTTCACGTGTCGAATTAGCCCCGGTACCCACGATGACCGGCACCTGACGCGCCACCCGCTCGACCACATAGTGGATGACCGCGCAATGTTCCTGATTATCCAGTGTAGCGGATTCGCCCGTGGTTCCGACCGCCACGATGGCGTCGGTGGCGTTATCGAGGTGAAACTCAATCAGCGCCGCGAGCGCATTCCAGTCGATAGCACCGTCCGCCTTCATGGGCGTGACCAGCGCCACCATGCTGCCTTCGAACATCTCACCCTCCGCTAAACAAGGTGGTCATCTTACTTTCGCAAGACAAGCTTGACAAGGCGCAGACCCAGTTTGCGCACGTCGACGTTTGCGTAGCCCGATTTAGCTGGTAATCTAAAATAAACAAGTGCACGCGACGCTATGACTAATTATCTCGTTATCTCCGCAATCGGCGACGATCGCCCCGGCACCATAAATAGGCTCGCCCGCGCCATTCTTGATCACAACTGCAATATCGAAGACAGTCGCATGTCGGTTCTGGGTGGAAGCTTCGCACAAATCCTGTTGGTGTCCGGCAAGTGGAACAACCTGGCCAAGCTTGAATCCACGTTGGCCAATCTCCAGGATCAGCTGCAATTGACGATCACCACTCGACACACCGAACTGCGCGAAGCGCAAGCTCGGTTGATGTCATACACGGTCGATGTAGTCGCGCTGAATCAACCGGGCATCGTCAGTAAGCTATCGTCCTTCTTCTCTTCACGCGGCATCAATATCCATGACATGGTCAGCAATGCGTACAAGGCCGCGCACACCGCAAGCCCGATGTTTTCCGTGCGCATGACTATCGACGTGCCCGCACATGTGCAGATTTCACAGTTGCGCGAGGATTTTTTGGATTTGTGCGACGAGGAGAATCTAGACGGCGTCATGGAGCCGCTTAAGGTATAAGGCCAACTCTTTGCGGATGTGCAAGCCTTTCGCGTCTGCCTGGTCACACAATCGACTATTCACAGACACCAAGGCATCTTTCCGCACGCGATGACTTGCATGGGTTTTGATTGAGCGTGAGCGAGACCGTGGCTTCCCATAACGGCGCACCCAAGCGCCTGTTCGTCATCGACACCAATGTGCTGATGCACGATCCCGCCGCATTGTTTCGCTTCAAAGAACACGACATATTCTTGCCGATGGTCGTGCTAGAAGAGCTGGATCGCGCTAAGAAGGGCGTGTCGGAGGTTGCGCGCAACGTACGCCAGGTCAGCCGTTTTTTAGACGAGCTGATGACAGGCAAGAGCCACGAGGAGATCGCGCGTGGCTTAGAGCTGCGGGCTAGCGATCCGAACGGCTATCAACACGCGGCAAGCGGCAAGCTGTTCTTCCAGATCCGCGTACTGCCCGCCGCCCTGCCCGACACCCTACCAGGCAATACACCGGACAATACCATCCTAGGCACCGCGCTTGCGCTGCAACGGGACCGCCCCGACACGGCCGTCACCTTAGTCTCAAAGGATATCAACCTACGCATCAAGGCGTCTGTTGTAGGCATTCACGCCGAGGATTATTACAGCGACCAGGTACTGGAAGATGTCAATTTGCTGTTCAGCGGGGTAACTGAGCTACCTGCCGATTTCTGGGATACGCACGGCAAAGACGTCCATTCCTGGCAGGAGCAAGGACGCACGTTTTATAGAGTCACCGGCCCTCTAGTTGCCCAATGGTATCCTAATCAGTGCCTGATCATGCAGGGCGAAGCTCCGCTGCAGGCCATCGTAAGACAGCTGGAGCAAGGTTACGGTATCATCGAGCTGGCGGTTGACTATACTCAACCGCGGCAGACGGTATGGGGCATCAACGCACTTAATCGTGAACAGAACTTCGCGCTCAATCTGCTCATGGACCCCGAGATCGACTTCGTCAGCCTGGTGGGTGTGGCCGGTAGCGGCAAGACGCTGTTGGCGCTGGCCGCGGGGCTTTCACAGACTTTAGACGAGCACCGCTATCGCGAGATCATCATGACCCGCGTCACCGTCCCCGTGGGCGAGGATATCGGTTTTCTGCCCGGCACCGAAGAAGAGAAGATGACACCCTGGATGGGCGCCCTTATGGATAATCTGGAAGTGTTGAACCGCACGGAGGAAGGCGGCGATTGGGGACGCGCCGCCACTACCGACCTGCTACGCAGCCGTATCAAGATTCGCTCGCTCAACTTTATGCGTGGTCGTACCTTTTTAAACCGCTATATCATTATCGATGAGGCGCAGAATTTAACGCCCAAGCAGATGAAGACCCTCATCACGCGTGCCGGTCCAGGTAGCAAGGTAGTGTGTCTGGGCAATATCGCACAAATCGACACGCCCTACCTCACCGAGACTACCTCTGGCCTAACCTATGTCGTGGACCGTTTCAAAGACTGGATGCACGGCGGACACATCACCTTGGTGCGCGGCGAGCGTTCCAGACTGGCTGATTTCGCCTCTGATTCCTTGTAGGAAGGCCGCACCGCCATTAAAATCATAATCGGCGCGGGCTCATAAGTCTGTTGCTGAGCGGCAGCAGGCTCAAGTAAACGCGCAGTCTTAGTGCTAAGTATTATTACAGCCCCGCACAAAATCCAGCAATTCGTCAGCGGCGCGCGCACCGCAGGGCGGACGCACAAAGAAAAACGATTGTTTCAACGGTGGATCGAGATGAATACAGATCAG
>DATACK010000133.1:0-15615 GCA_036259115.1 Gammaproteobacteria bacterium
ACGGCTACTTCAATCCAAATCACTGCCATAATTGCAAGGCACCGTGCACCTTTGGGATAGACAACTTAGGAGCCGGCTCTGGTGGGATATACAGGTGGGCCTGGCCTAGAACTCGCACAACCCGGAAGCATTCAGCTGGGAAATGTCGTGGAACGAAATGTAAGCTATTGGCTGACTAATACGCAAGAGGCAAGTATCTGGGCTTCGTACTTCAGTACTAACGACTTTACAGAAACCATAAGTGGATCCACCCGCGCTAAACTGGCGGCGCGGTGAGGATCATCTGGTAGCGCTAGGTGAACAAGCGTATTCGCAATCCCCTACAAAGATGGTTCCGTCATAGGCGTGCGCTACCTCATACGCCCCTTCACCAGACTTTTCTGAGCGAAGCGGAGTTTCGCAAACATCTTCGCAAGGCCTACGTGGCCAACAAGAGGCATGGTAAGCGAGTTTGTTTTGCACTGCTTGAACTTAATGAGCTTCGACAATGCCGGACTTACGTGGAGAATAAGTGGAGCCGCCGTACAGAACTTCGGATAATCGCCCAAGTAGCCAGGCTTATTGAGCATGACCATTCGCCTGGCGAAATAACCACCCAAAATGAACGTGGAGAGTGGCTTATCCTCATGCCGGATACAAGGTTGCGCAATGCTCGACGCAGATTGCGACTCCTCTCCCGCCACATCGCTTCACACCCGTTTAGAATCGCCAATGAATTTGTGCGGCTTACTCCGGTTATTGGCTTTGCATCAATGGCTCAGTGCCGCAGTATCAGTGATCTTGTATATAAGACACGCTTAGCGTTGGACTATGCAGCAACTTGTCTCGCCTCGAGGCCAGTTGCTTTTCGGACAGAACTTGAGGCTGCAAAGACTACACTACGTACTAATAAGCTCTTCATCAATTTTGCCGAGCGAACAAGATTACCTTTCCAAATCCTTTTGTCATTCATGGTTGCATGGCTCATCCCGTTTTTTGTGTATGGCGCATTCGATCAGATGGGAGCCGATATTGCGTGGATATCCTATTCGTTGATTGTGGCCGGGTTATGCATCACGGCTGTTTTTATCTGGATTGAGACATATTTAGCCTTTGGAGCCCAAGAGGCTCCTGCCAAGCCTGCCAAGCCTTATCCGCCAGCTAGCGCCATTATAGCTGCCTATCTCCCGAATGAAGCTGACACGATCTTAGAGACGCTGGATCACTTCTTAGGAATTTCTTACCCGAATAGCTTGCAGGTAATCTTTGCTTACAACACCCCGAACGATATGGCCATTGAGCAGGACCTCATGGTGCTTGCCGAGCGACATCCAAATTTTCTTCCATATCGTGTGCACGGCAGTACATCGAAAGCCCAGAATATAAATGCCGCGAAAGGCCGGTGCACCGGCGAGTTCGTAGGCGTATTTGACGCCGACCATTGGCCGGATTCCGGGAGCTTCGAGCGCGCCTGGCGCTGGCTTTCTAATGGGTTTGACATTGTCCAAGGGCATTGCTTAATACGTAATGGTGACGATTCGTGGGTTGCACGGATGGTTGCAGTAGAGTTCGAGACGATCTATGCGATCTCATTTCCTGGGCGGGCAGCATTACACGGCTTTGGAATCTTCAGCGGCAGTAACGGCTACTGGAAGACTGAGTTGCTGCATCGCACACGAATGGATCAGTTCATGCTGACGGAGGACATCGATAGTGCTTTTCGAGTGGTTAATGCTGGCTATAAGGTTGCCAGCGATCGTGATTTAGTTTCACGGGAGCTTGCGCCTACCAAGTTACAGCAGCTCTGGAGCCAACGGCTGCGTTGGGCACAAGGCTGGCTTCAAAGCTCGATACGTTGGTGCATGCCAAGCCTTACTTCTGGCCGCCTTAGCACACGGCAGAAATTCGGAATAGTTCATCTTACAGTTTGCCGAGAATTGTACGCGTGGGTCCCAATACAAATGTTCCCGATAATCACGTATTGGGGCTCAAGAAATGGCTGGGAAATTATCAACTGGCTAGTGCCCATTTTCGTAGCTTTGCTGTTCACGATTCTAACAACCATAGGTCAGATCACCGCTACGTATTTCCTTGCCCATCCAACAGTTCGCAACCGTCGCTGGTGGTGGTGGTATCCTTTTGTTGCCTTTGTTTTTTACTCTGGCTTCAAGAATCTGATTACGCGCGTTGCCCATGTTAAGGAATTGATGCGTGACCGGGTCTGGCGAGTTACACCTAGAACCCGGCACGCGCATGTCGAGCCGGTGGGCGGAAAAGGGTATAACGGTTGAGTATCACCATACTTGAGACAACATTAGCCTCTTGTTTTTTGCTGTTTGTAGCTTCGAAGGATTAATGGCGCAGCGTGGATTGCTCAGGCTCACTTGGTTGGGATCGTTGCCGCTCAGGTGCTGCGCCGCGGGGTTGCTCAGTAAAAGCTTCCCGTCCTGATCAGCGACGATCACGCCGGCTGTTATGCTGTCGAGTATGGATTGCAGGATGTCGGTCTGGCTGCGCAGGGATTTTTCGGAACGTCTTAATTCATCGGCACGCACGGTCAGCCCATCAAAAGCCATGTGCGTCGGCGACTTCATTGCACAGTAACTGGTTTGCTTCTGTTAGTTGTTGAGTGTGCTTGCGAACACGAATCTCCAGTTGTCCGTGTAGCCTTTGGAGCGCCTGTTCCGCCTGCTTGCGCTCGGTGATGTCTAGACCAACCGACAACACCATTGGATCTGCCTCGGAGTGTCCTTACAGGCGAGAGCATAGCCAGGCCACGTCACGCATCGTGCCGCCTTTGCGCACGATAGCGAATTCACCGCGGAGCTGGTTTCACCTGCCTGCCGCGATCTCCATTAGCAGGTCGTGAACGATCGGCGCTGCTTCTGCAGGAATCATCTCGATGAAGCGCTTGCCCTGTAATTCGCTTTTTATAGGAGGTCAGTGCTTCACGAAAGCGGTTAAGCATCATGATCTTGCCACGGCTGTTCTGCATAAAGATAATGGCCTGCGCTATATCAAGCATGACGAAGTCCCATTCACGAGCCAAATCGTCCGTCCGTTCTGCCAGCGCCTGTAACTAATCTTCAACTCCGCTTGCAGCACCTTGAGACGATAGGAGAATGCGTGGATCTCATCTGCCATCCACTTTTTATGCGCATTACCGCGGACGGCAAAGCGTGCAGCTTCGGATGCGCTATGAGCTAATAACGGGAGTGCAAGCGCGGTACACCGCAGATGCGGCATCGGCGGCGACAGTAATGCCAGCAATAGGGCCTCGGAGAGGATTAAACCTAGTGCGCCTATAAGCAGATATTGTGGAAAAGCGGCGTTAATCTCGGTCAATGAGGCGGCGATGTCATCTACCGTTACCAGACGGCCTTTACCCGCATTGGCAAAACCTTGGAGCGGCGCAAGGTTTACTTCATAGTGGCGGCCCTCAAAAAAGATGCGGTTGCCCTCCGAATTACCTGGCCGATCTTTAGCTTTTTGCGGGTAATGGCGTGCAGCAGGGGTAAGGCCGTATCCGCGTTGGTTAATGCAACCACGGCGACTCTCCACGGGAATATTCGCTGTGATGCGTCATCAGGAGTTTTCGGGCCCCGTCATTGCGCCGTGAGCAATGTGACATCGGTTCCGGAGGGTTGAAGGCCAGAATGAGTTCGGCTAAGGAAGTTCCAATCAGGGCCACCCCTATGGTTTTTCGGTTGACAATCATCGGCACTATCGCGAACTGCATACAGTCTCCGTTACAATCCGGGTAGGCTACGGGGCACTCCTGCTGGTTGACCCTGCGCGCCCAGCCCGCCGGCAACCGAGCTTCATCCTTGCGTAGAGCCATTCCCCACAGGCGATGAACCAGCCGGCCCTGTCATAAAGTGTATGACACCGATCCTCATATCGATTCGCAAAGACTGGGCCATGCTGTTCCAAGGCGTGATCGATTATCCTAAGATCACCGGCCAGAACGCCGGCTCGCATACCGGTGAGTAAACGGATGATACTGCCTATTTGCTGCAGCCGGCGCGATGATTGCTCAATGAGGGCGGCTAATTGTTGACTGTTGGAGTTGTTGTCGCTGGTGTTTGAATTGGCCTATCAAATTCAGGTAGCTGATGGTGGACAACGCACCGCCGATGGTGATGAGCACTGAAGTGGTCAGCAGCAAGACCTTCCATTTCAGGCTTAAAAACCTACGCGTACCCGAAGTCGCCACGTCTTTAGCGATCAATCTTGCAGACTAAGGCGATCCCTCACATTACGCCACCGAAACGGTAACGGCGATTAGAGATAAATACTCAGGCAGGGCTGTATGCCGTTACACTTCAAACCGCTCTAGAACGGGCCGCATTTCCTAATCCCAAGCCTACAGCACCGGCGCTAGTAGATTATTGATTTTGTTTAGCGTTCGTATAGGCGCCTATATCTCGTACTGTAGCAATTAGTTTTATGTGTAAAGTTTAGGCCTTAAATGGCTCACTAGTGGTACGCACAAGGCTTGTGCGTCCTTGTAAGCATGGTCAACAGCTTAAATATTGGCGCAATTAACACGTAGTGTAACGAGCCATGAGCTAGGGGGCGGCGCATGGATCTTCGGGCGCCTGTGCTACGGAAGTCTCTGACTTGTGCTCGCATTCCCCAGACCGCTACACAAGACGCCAGCCTTAGGTCAGCTAAACTTGCGAAGCACGATCTGGAAGTGTCAAGGGAGTGGAGGAGGATTGAATAATCCGCACTCGATGATTAATGCCGCTGAGTTATTATCGAGGTGTGCTCTCGAAGCGCAATTAAAAGTTTTCGGCCGTGCGCAGAGACGAGAACATATTGCTAATCAACTGGCGGTATATTAGCTCCAATACGACGAACTGTCACCAAACGGCTACGGCAACTGAGGGCCGGCTGCTATCATTTTGATTATAAAGGGCGTTCTATTGTCACCGGCAGACGACGCGGCTGCATCTGTGTCATTGGCTAAGCTGGAGACCGGTTTCATGCATAGGTTGTCTCCTGCCTTCCATTCCTGATGCCTTCCTCGTAGTCCTTGACGCGGTAAAAGCCGCGCTGGACCAGTTACTGCGCGACCTGTGTAGAGGCATCGCACGCCAATGAATTGCCATAGACGATGATCTCCTTATCCTTGGTAAAGCGTTGCTCGAACTCATCTTCGTGACCTAAAGGGATATTGATTGAGCCAGGAATGTGTTCCTTCCCGAATGTCTCCGGCGTAAGTACATTGATCAGCGCATAACCCTTGTCCCGGTGCTCGTTGTTAAACTGCTCGATCTCGAACATCTCCAGCAACTGTACGGTGGTGACGGTCGCGAAGGCCTCTGGAACCATACGCCGTCCCGACGTTGGTTAATTGAATGGCCTATAATGTAGTGCCATCGATTTGCCGACAGAACTGGTTTTTATTGAAGGCGTATGACCTGAAAGGCACATTTGTGAATTGCCCTGCGACTTGCACATAGCTTTACGCCAGGTGCTAGCCTACTATGAGGGGGAGTGCGTATGACCTTTCGTCCGATTGAGATTAAGCCCGTGAGATAGTGCGCTGCTATCCCCGGGCGCCGCTTTGCCCGGTCCGCGATTTCTTTATTGCAGAGCCCGGATCTTTTGTGCAACAGCCTGGCCAAGCGCCGGATTCTCATTGATGGTGCGCACCACCGCATTATATTCGTCAGGGCTCAAACCTTCTTCTTGAATGGCCTGTGCTGTACTCTTCTCTATCGCGGCCTGCGCCTGATACGCCTGCTCAGCATTTTCTGCCGTTTCGACTTGTTCCGCGTGGCGGCTATAGATCCTTACAACCTTTACGTAGGCTGCCGCGAAGGCGTTAAGTTTCTGCTCGGAAACGCCGTGGTAGCCTACGGTAGTCTGCCCCGTGGTGGCGACCGGCCTCGCATTTTTCGCAGCCTGCAGGCTGTGCCCAGCGAACAATCCACTAGTAGCCAGCAAGCTGGCGATAACCGTCCTGTTGATAAGTTTATCCATGTCTTAACCTCAGTGAATCCTATCAGGTGTTAGATCGTCTCTCTTCCGCTTCTCACTTGAACAATGCGTACTACAGGTAAAGCATCGTTCATGCCAGCGTTCGGAATTCAAGCTATGGCTAGCCCCGCTGCATGCCCAACTCAAGTCGGCACCTGTCATTTTATGACACCCGCGTCATAAGCTTGGCTAGCCTTACTGGTGGAAGCCGCTACGCTATCTGTGCAGCGCTTCGTTGCATCTATCGGCAGTGAAACATGGAAGCAAGCGCCCGCGCCGAGCTTGGATTCCACACGAATTTCTCCCCTGTGGCTCTCCACTACCGCGCGCGCGACGTACAGGCCGATGCCGGTGCCGGTATCCTTGGTTGTGAAATGCATATCGAAGATATGCGGCTGCAAAGCATCCGGAATACCAGGCCCATTGTCGCGAATTGCAATCAACGCCCTAGAAGCATCAGTGCGCAGGCTGATGTCCACATGCCCGCCTTTCGGCAAGCACTCGAGCGCGTTGAGTATGACGTTTAGCAGCGCCTGTTTGAGCTGCTCTGCATTCCCGAATACCAGAACGGGCTGCGGCGGCAGCTCGATGTCAAGTTCTACGCACTGGTGGCGCGCCTGCGGCATGAGCAGTGTTTCCAATTCTTCGATCAGCCGCTTAAGGTCTATGACATCGCGATGCTTGGCCGCCGGCGCGCCCTGATCCAGTACAGAATGCAATAGGCGATTGAGCCGCATCAGCTCCTTATTTAGGGTCTCGATGCGCTGCATCTGCTGGGGTACGGTATTGGCCCCGCTTCTATTTAGACTACGCTTGAGCATCTCAAGATGCAGGCTCATTGCGTTCAGCGGTGCCTTTAAGTCATGCGCGACGGCGGCATAAAGCCGCGATAGGCTGCGCGCGCGCGTGGCCGCGTGAAGGTCTTCGTCCAGGGCATCTATTAGATCCCTATCCTTGATAATCAGCAAGCAGCCCTTGATGTCGGTGCCCAGCGCGTAACATTCAACTTGCAGCCGTCGGGTCACGCCCGTCGCGCCGGTGAGTTCGATATGTCTTATACCCGACACGCCTCCGGGCTGGCATAGATCTCCGATAGGCCCCTGCGGTAGGTGCGCGCGCAGCTCGGCAAAGCGCGCCTCGAAGTCCGCTGGATGGTCGCCCACCAAAAGTTCCTTGGCCTTGTGATTAATATACTCAAGCGCACCGTCTGGCCTGATCAGAATTATGCCGACGTCAAGGGTAGTGGCCACCACGTTCAGCTTTGTCTGCGCCATGAGAGTCCGCCCGCGAGGCACCTTGAGCTCGCTGCTCAGCTGATCGCGGCGCGACATACCTCAGCAAGTTTGCCATCTCTTTTTGCTGGCGGCTTGAAATCGCCTTTAGTCACAGCCTCAATGAATTAAACGAGATTCGCCGGCATACGCCTAAGCTGTTCTCGCAACGGCGTCAAGCGTAATGATGATCGCAAGCCTGGCGAGCCCGCCGGCAACAGTATTGGATACACGTCATTATAGGACATTATAAAGCGCGCTGATGCTGCAGTTGTCGAGTTCAATACTGATGTGACCTAAGGGCCTGTGCTGCTGTATGAGCCGGGTCACAAGCACGCGCTTGCCGTTGCGAAAACGGTGCGCTTTTGGACAACGCTAGCTCATAGCCTTGCCTGGATACTCTGTGCGGCGGCTGGCGCAACGCGCCCAGCGTACGCTTGCCATCGCTGGCGATAAGACGTGTCCAGGGGCGGAACGGTGTCTAGAATAACCGGTTGGTTCAAGCCATTATGCGCGCAAAGGGCTGGCTGATATTGGCCGCCCCGTGTTCCCATAATCCAAATTCGCGCTATTGCCCTGCGAGCATCAAGACATAAAGATCTCATGAACCAAAGCTGCCCCGCTGCTCATGGTGGACGATACTGAGACCAGCCGCAATCTCACCACCGGCGTTCTGCGCAAGCAAGGCTACACCGTGGCGCTGGCGGATGGCGGAGAACACGCGCTTAAACTAACCCAAGATTAGGTCTTCAAGTTGATGCTGCTTGATTACCAGATTCCTAAGATGAACCCTCTGCAGGTGCTCAAAGCACTGTGCGAGAAGTATTCGGCGTCTGATCTGCCGGTGATTATGGTGACGATGGCTTCAGACATTGATGACATGGTGGGGCCTTGAAGTTAGGCGCCAATGACTATGTGACTGAGCCCATTGATCATCCTATGTTGCTCGCGCGTATCGAGGCCCAGCTTGCGCGCCGCCGCGCGAAGGTCGCGTTGAGTCGCGCTCACGAGGCGTTGGAGCTGCGCGCTCAGGAACGCACGGTGAAGCTATTTGCCGCCAACCAAGCATTGAGTCGAGAAATTGCCGAACGGTAGCGCGCCGAGAATGCTAAGCAAGCCGAGGAGCGGCGTTATCGCTCGTTGTATGACGACACGCCCGCCATGTTTTTCACCTTGGATCCGCATGGCACCATATTGTCGGCAAACAAGCTCGGTGCCAAGCGCATGGGCTACTACGGTATGGCTGAACTGATCGGCCGGCCCTGGTATGTGTTGTTTAGACGACAGGACAAGAAATCTTTGCACGAATGTCTGGTGGCCTACGTCAATGAACCGGACACCGTATGCCGCTGGGAAGAATGTAAGCTGCGTAAAAATGGCCAATCGCTGTGGATCAGGAAAGCGCATGCGCGATGGCCGACGCTCAAGGCCGCACCACGATACTGATAATTTGCGAGGACATCTCCGAGACATACTATCTGACGCAACAGCTTTCGCATCAGGCCAGTCACGGCGATTTGACAGAGCTGGTCAACCGGCGCGAGTTCGAGTGGCGTCTCCAGCGAGTTTTGAAAACGGCCCGCGAGGGACACAGCGATTATGCCCTATGTTACTCCACTTAGACCTATTCAATATCATCAATGATACCTGTGATCACGTGGCCGGCGATGAGTTGCTGCGCCAGCTCGGGGATATGCTCCAGAAGAAGGTCCGGCAGCATGACGCCCTGGCGCGCCTGGGCGGCGACCAGTTCGGCGGGCTAATGGAACATTGTTCACTGGCGCAGGTTAGACGGGTGGCGAATGAGTTGGGTGACGTGAATCGACAGGTAATTTTACGTTTACGTGGGGGAGCACGTACGGCGTGAGCGACAGCATCGGTCTGGTGCCCGTTACAGCGGCCAGTGAAGGCATCACCAGCGTGCTCAGTGCGAGCGATAGCGCCTGCAATGTCGCCAAAGACGCGGGCTGTAACTGAGTACACGAGTTTCACGCGCAAGACGCATTGATGGCGCGCCGCCATGATGAGCTTCAGCGCGTGATGCATGCTGACCGAGCCTTGCAGAGAAACAAATTGCAGCTCTATTACCAGCCGATCATCTGTGTTACCAGCAGTGCGCTGGAGGGAATGCGCTACGAGCTAATGGTGCGCATGCCCGGGGACGGCGGCCAGATGGTGGCGCCAGGCGTGTTTCTGCCCACTGTCGAGCGGTTCAATCTGGTGCCCAAATTCGACCGCTGGGTGCTCGATGCCGCGCTTGCGTGGCTGACTGATCATCGCGCACAGCTCGAACGCACTTTGCATTGCATCATCAATTTGTCAGGTCATTGGTTAGTGGATGACGAAGTTCGCCGGGCTGTAGCGCAGCAACTCCAAGGGCCCGGCGTGCCCGCCAGCAAAATCTGTTTCGAGATCACCGAGGCGACGGCCATTGTCAATATGACCCAGCAGGCGACCGGCTTTATCGCATCGCTTAAAGCGAAGGACTGTCAATTCTCGCTGGACGACTTCGGCAGCGGATTATCCTTGTTTGCGTATCTTAATAATCTATCTGTCGGTTTTCTGAAGATCCAGTGGCAATTCGTCAAAGATACTGCCGATGATGTGGCGGACCTGGAGATGGTGAGAGCGATCAACGGCATTGGACATGTACTCGGCGAGAAGACCTTCGCGGAGTTTGTAGAAAGCAAAGCCATACTGGAGCGGCTGTGCGAGATCGGTGTCGATTACGCGCAAGGCTGTGGAATAGGCCGACCGCGGTCACTGGATGAGGTGGCGTGAGCACTCGCATCGAATCTCGCGCGTGGTATGTGCCCGACAGACGGCATCAAATCTGCTCTGAGCGCCCGCCGCGTCATAGAGCAGCGTGTTGCTCCCGTGGCGTGATATCGCGGCGGGTGGGTTTTTCATCGTGCATTGCGCTTACGCCGATCGCCGACCACTCGTGCGGCTAAGCAACGTGCGCCGCGCATACCAGGAAGGCGGCCGCGCGCGTTGCGTGTTAGATGGAGTGTATGCTGAAATTTTGAAAGGTGAATACGTGGTAGTGACGGGCCGCAGCGGCTGCGGGAAGTCGACTTTGCTAAATCTGATCAGCGGGATCGATAGTCCAGACAGCGGACGCATCGAAGTCGCCGATAAAGATCTCACTGCGATGTCTGAGCGCGATCGCACCTTGTTTCGGCGCTTGCATATCGGCTTCGTATATCAATTCTTCAATTTGATTCCCACCTTGACAGTGCTTGAAAATGTATCTCTGCTGCTGGCGCTAAATGGTTATCCGGCCTCGATTGCACGCGCGCGTGCACTGGCGATACTTGCCGAGGTCGGGCTTAAGACGCGCGCGGAAAGCTTTCCCGATGTGCTCTCGGGCGGTGAGCAGCAGCGCGTGGCGCTTGCGCGGGCATTGGTTCATCGGCCATGGCTCGTTCTCGCCGACGAGCCTACGGGCAATCTTGATGTCGAGAGCGGCTCCCACGTGGCCGCTCTGCTCGAGCGTTTAGTGCGCACGACCGGCACTACCCTGATCCTGGTCACCCACAATGAGGCGCTCGCGGCCAAGGCCGACCGCGTACTGCATATGGCCGCGGGTCGTCTGCATTCACGCTAGCATAAGGTCGTTGCGGCTGCGCTTCTCGTATGCTTTGAATCTATGATTCCGTACGATTATCGATTACTCGCGCGCGCGAGCCGACGCCATTTACTGCGTCACCCGTGGCGATTAAGTCTAGCCATTGCAGGTATTGCAGTAGGCGTCGCCGTGGTAGTTGCGGTGGATGTGGCGACCACCGCCGCCGGACGCTCCTTCGAGCATTCCATGCAGGCCGTATCCGGACGCGCAACGCATCGCATCACAGGGGGGCCGCATGGCGGCTTGGATGAAACGCTCTATCGCCGCCTGCGCCTGAGGCTAGGCGTACGCAACAGTGCACCATTGGTGGAAGGCTATGTTGAAATTCGTGGCGAGGCCTTACGCCTGCTGGGCGTCGATCCATTTGCCGAAAAGCCCTTTCGCGACTATAGCGCTGGCGACACGCAAGTGCCAGTTGCGCGCTTGATCACCGAACCGGGTACCGTATTGTTGGGGAGGCATACTGCTGAGCGCCTGCGGCTACGTGCTGGAGAACGCTTCATGCTCAACAGCGGCGGACATTGGCGCCGCGCCCGATTGCTTGGTTATCTACATGCCGGCAATCAGCCGTCAGCCGCCCTCGAAAATCTAATGGTCGCCGATATCAGCACTGCACAGGCGTTGCTGGCTAGGATCGGGCGCTTGAGCGGCATTGATGTTAGGCTGCCGGACGGCGAACGCGGCACACGGCTGCGCACGCGCATCGAGGCATGGCTGCCGCCGGGTGTGAGTCTTGAGCGATCGCAGGCGCGCTCGAACGCCATGACGCGGATGACGCACGCGTTCTTCACCAATCTGACGGCCATGAGCTGGCTCGCGCTGCTGGTAGGCATGTTACTGATCTACAGCACCATGACCTTGTCAGTGTTGCAGCGCCGCGGCTTGATCGCCACTCTGCGAATCATGGGCGTGACTCGGGTGCAAGTCTTCTGTGTGGTACTGATGGAGGCACTTATCTTGAGCCTTGTTGCGGTGCTGCTGGCATTGCCGGCAGGCGCATTACTGGGGCAGGGTCTGGTGGGGCTGGTTACTCGCACTATTAACGATTTGTACTTCACACTGAACGTATACCATTTGTTCATCACGCCGATGACGTTGGTCAAAGGTGCGGCCCTTGGCGTCGCTACCACCCTGCTGGCGGCGCTGGGGCCGATGGTGGAGGCTACTGGCGCCGAGCCGCGGGCAACGCAGATACGCTCGGGGTTGGAGGCTAGAGTCCGGCATGTAACACCTCTGGTCACGCTGCTCGGTGCCACGTTTATGCTGCTCGCAGGTTTGTTGTTGATGACCGGACGATCGCTATGGCTGGGGTTTGCGGCGCTTTTCGCACTGGCGATCGGCGCTGCCTGCATCACGCCCGGTGCCGTGATGATCTCAGCCAGGCTTGCCGCCGCGCCGCTAGCGCGTGTGTTTGGCATACTAGGTGTGCTTGCCACGCGCGGCGTAGTGGCAGGTTTGAGCCGTACCGGCGTGGCAGCCGCGGCGTTAGCGATGGCTTTGGCAGCGACTGTAGGTGTAGCGATCATGATCGAGAGTTTTCGCACAACAGTCACGGCCTGGTTGGACTCGAGCTTGCAGGCGGATATCTACATCACCACGCCAGGTCATGCTGACGAACTCTCCGAGCCTAGTCTCCTGCCCGGCCTGGTAGCAAAGATCCGTAGCACAAGAGGTATTGCGGCAGTCGTTGCCCACCGTTGGACGTCGATAGGATCCGACGCAAATCCTACGCAATTGCACGTCATCGAGTCCATACCGCGCAGCAGGCGGGGGTTCTTGTTCAAAGCGGGAGTGCCTGCAAACGCCTGGACCGAGTTCGATCAGGATCAGGCCGTGCTCGTGTCGGAACCTTATGCGTATCGCCGTCAACTGCGCGTAGGCGATGTACTTCGGCTTTTCACCGATCACGGCGCGCGGAGTTTTAAGGTCGCAGGAGTCTTCTACGATTATGGCTCGAGCTCGGGCGTGGTGGTCATGCGCCGTGACCTTTACACGCGCCTTTGGAACGACCGCGGAGTGTCTTCGCTAGGTGTTTACCTGCGTCCAGGCGTGTCTTTGCGGCACGTATCGCAGCGGCTGCGTAGCGCTTCGCACAATGTACATCAAGCAGTGTTGATCCGCTCGGATCGGAGCTTGCGTGCGCAGTCACTGGCGATATTTGATCGCACCTTCTCCATCACCGAAGTGTTGCGGCTGCTCGCGCTTGTGGTCGCGGCCGCGGGAATCTTGAGCGCCTTGTTGGCCCTGCAGTTAGAGCGCGGACGAGAATTGGCGGTGCTGCGCTTGATAGGTTTCACACCACGCCAGATCGGCATGCTGATAATGGGCGAGACGGGATTGCTAGGATTGATTTGCGGCGGACTGGCAGCGCCGCTCGGCATTATCATGGCGCTGGTACTCATAGATGTTATCAACCAACGCTCGTTTGGTTGGAGCATGCAGGTGACGATCGGGCCTGAACCCATACTGTACGCATTGGCGCTCGCGGTCACCGTGGCGCTGCTCGCGGGCGTCTACCCGGCCTGGAAGCAGGCAGCAGCGCGACCTGGCGAGGCCTTACGCGCGGAATGACTATGTCCTGGCAGCGTTCGATAACCATTGTCACCGTGCTCGCAGTGGCGACATGGCTCGCGTACTCTGCTATGCATTCCGAAACGGCGCATCCGGCGCGCGACGACAGCCTGATGGTTGTCTTGGGCGGGAACGATTCAGGTTACGCACGAGCCAACCGTGTGCGCGAGTTTCATTTTCCGCGTGATTACGGCGCGCATCCCGGATTTCGCCATGAATGGTGGTATTTTACCGGTAACCTCACCAGCGTGAGCGGACGCAAGTTTGGCTATGAGCTCACGATCTTTCGCTTCGCATTGCGTCCCGCGCCGCCGCAGAACCAATCGGCTTGGGCAACCAATCAGCTTTATATGGCGCATCTCGCGCTCACCGATCCTCAGGCCCAACATTTTACGTCCCATGAGCGCTTCAGCCGCGGCGCGCTGGGGCTTGCCGGCGCACGTAGCGCGCCATTTAAGGTATGGCTGGAGGATTGGAGTATCTCGACTAAGCGTCAGGGATATTTTCCGTGGCGACTTCGGGCAGCGACGGGCGCAATGGCGCTTGATCTTGAATTACTGCCTGTAAAGCCGCTGGTCTTACAGGGGGATCGAGGGCTGGACCGAAAGAGCGCACGCGGCGACGCATCGTATTACTACTCGTACACGCGGCTTGCGACCAGCGGCCGGCTACGTCTGGACAAACAGATATTCAAGGTCAGCGGACTGTCTTGGCTGGACCGTGAGTGGAGCAGCGGCGGATTAGCCCCAGATCAGGCCGGCTGGGACTGGTTTGCGCTGCAATTCGATGATGGTGCCGACATGATGTTCTACCGCCTGCGCAAGAAAAACGGTCGCACCGACCCTTACAGCAGTGGCGTATGGGTCGCACCTGATGGCGGCACTATCCCGCTCGCCCATGACGCCGTGGTGATTAAGACACTAGATTATTGGGATAGCCCGTATGGTGGACGTTATCCCGCGCGTTGGAGGCTTGACATACCCGCGCGCGATTGCCAGATCACAGTCGCGCCCGTGCTGGCCGATCAGGAATTAAATCTATCCGTGCGCTACTGGGAAGGCGCGGTTCATGCGTGGGGCGCTTGCGCCGGACAGCCGATCCACGGCCGCGGCTACGTGGAGTTGACCGGCTACGCGCGGAAGTTGTAAACCTTCTTCAAAACGCAAAGTTAAGGAGGCAAGGACATGAAGCATGCTCCCGCTTACCTTTGCAATCTCAGTGAAATGTAACAGCAGCGGCAACGCGCGCAAGCAGCCTTTTAAATAGAGACCATGGCGAAACGACCGCGCCAATATTTTTCATTCCAGCCGCTGCCACGGTATGCTGCGATAATGCCACTGAATTTTATAACTTAGGGCGTGTCTACAAATCACGTCTTTTATATCAGAACAGGTAACCGATGAGTTTTTGTGTGCCCTGGTCTCCATTGAGAACCCTGCATTATTCCTGTTGGCAAACAATTAATCGCTTGAGTCGCTATACGCTTGCGGCTACGGTTTTATTCATGCTTGCTTGCGCGGGCGTTAGCGCCGCAGCGCTCAAGCCATTGCGCATAGGCGTACTCCAGTATGGTACGGTGTCGTGGGAGATTGATGTCGTCAAGCGCCACCATTTGGCCGAACACGAAGGTGTGAAACTGGATGTCGTGCCGTTGAGCTCCACGAGTGCCTTGAACGTCGCCCTGCAAAGTGGGGATGTCGATATGGTGGTCGGCGATTGGATTTGGGTCTCGCGTCAACGTGCGGCGAGGCGAAACTTTACATCAGTACCTTATTCCACGGCGGTCGGCGGCTTGCTGGTGCAAAACAACGCTGACATCCATTCGCTGGCGGATCTACGCGGTAAGCGCCTAGGCGTCGCCGGTGGCCCAGTGGACAAAAGCTGGCTGCTGCTACGCGCGTATACTGAGAAGATGGTAGGCGAGGACCTCGCCGATATGGTTCATCCTGCCTACGCCGCGCCGCCATTGCTGAATGAACTGGCGCTAAAAGGTGACCTGCCGGCGGTGCTCAATTACTGGCAATACGCCGCACGGCTGCAGGCGGCTGGAATGAGGTATTTGATTGACATCAATCAAATACTACCGAGGCTGGGCGTAAACCAAACGGTGCCGCTGCTGGTGTGGATTTTCAATCAGGAATGGGCAGATAAGAACCGGGAGTTAGTGACAGG
>DATACK010000134.1:0-2485 GCA_036259115.1 Gammaproteobacteria bacterium
GCATCACTGACTTATGATCTGCGTATTTGCCTAACTACCAGGTTCACCGTGCCCGCGTGGCGGCACTGAAAGTATGGCACGACCTTCGCTGCCCGGGCTCCGGTGCAAGCGCTTGTTATTAGAATAGGGTTGCTCCCAAAGGTCGGGAGCGTTGAACAGTGGGCGCGGCGCCTGCTATCCTGCTCGTGATGCGAGACGGGAGCGCGTGCGGGGCCGAGCGCTTGGGCGAGTCGTCGCCGCCGATAGGGCTGCCAAACCTGGCGTGTTATTTGACTCCCCGTCGGATCCTCGCATCTGAGACGACCAATACCACCTGGTCAGGCTCGTATCGGTTTGTGATCCGCTCAGCCCACAAATCCGCGCCCCACTGTTCTCCAACCTCACACAAGGAGTGTAGCATGAGCCACCCTCCCCTTCAAGACGCCAAGCGCTTCATTGCCATCGACATTCACAAGCACTACCTCATGATCGGCGCCATCGACGCTGAGCGATGTATCGTGCTTCAGCCGCATAAGGTCGAACTGCAGCGCTGGCTGGCCTGGGCTGAGGCCAATCTCCTCCCCTCCGACGAGGTGGTGCTTGAGGCCACCACCAATGCCTGGACGATCTATGACCAGGTTGTCAGCCTCGTTCATCGCGCCGTGGTCGTCCATCCGGCCAAGGTGAAACTCATCGCCGCCGCTCGTGTCAAGACTGACAAGGTCGACGTGCTCTCGCTGGCCAAGCTGCTGCGTGCCGACATGCTCCCCGAGGTGTGGGTGCCACCCACGCACGTCCGCGATCTGCGCGCACTACTTTCCCATCGGCGCAGGCTGGTCGCGTTGCAGACGACCGTCAAAAACCGGCTACAAAGCGTCCTGCATCGCCTGAATGTTCATCCTCCCGCCGGCGATCTGTTTGCGCGCAAGCAGCGCGACTGGTGGAACAAGCTCGAACTGTCCGCGACCGAGCATCTGCGAGTCGAGCAGGACCTAGCCACATTCGACCATATTGGACCGCAGATCGAGGAGATTGATGTTGAACTGCGCCGGCTGAGCACCAGCAAGCCGTGGGCCGAGCAGGTGCCGTACCTGGTGCAACTTCCAGGGGTGGGGCTGCTGACGGCGATGACCATTCTGGGTGCGATTGGCGATATCACACGCTTCGCCGCGGCCAAAAAGCTAGTCGGCTACGCCGGACTGGGCGCGGGAGTGCATGACAGCGGCAAGAGCCATCGTGACAAGGGTATGACCAAACAGGGTCGGCGCGATTTGCGTTTCGTGATGGTCGAAGCCGCACGCGTGGCAGTGCAGACCCACGCGTATTGGAAGCGCGAGTTTGCGCAGCTGGCCAAGCGGATTGGTGAGCACAAGGCGGTGGTAGCGATTGCACGCAAGCTGCTGATTGTAGTGTGGCACGTGCTGATGGCAAAGAGTGCCGACCGGCGTGCGGATGCCGAGCAGGTGGCCTTCAAGCTGATGGTGTGGGCCTGGAAGCTGAGTGACGAGCAACGTGGCGGCTTGTCCTCGCGGCAGTTCATCCGGGCACACCTGATACGGCTTGGGCTCGGCAACGAGTTGACCCATATCAGTCGCGGCGGTACGCGCCGCCCACTTGCGACAATTGAGGAGGTCTTGGCACTGCGACCAGAACTGCGCGGCCCACCAGACAGGGCGTGAGGGAGCGTGGTGGTGCTCGGCGTGGTTCCGGCAGGCGTGAGTTTCCCCCAGCTGTCAAGGCCGAGACGAGCGCGCGGAGGGCGAGGCGAAGCAGGCGCGCTGCGCCTGGCTTTCGCCAACTCCGCGCGGCCTTGACAGCTGGAGGTCGGCCGAGGTGCCGGAACCGCGCGAAGAACACGGGCAAGGTAAGGGGCAAACCACCGGCCTCCTGCGCAGCCACAAGCGCAGTGGGGCTAGTAGGCGTGGGTGTAGAGTTGATTGGCGTCTCCCAACGAGACCAATGGGCAACCCGTCCAAAATAGCCCTCGATTCCCGCTTGACTTTGCAACCTATCGGTCGGCGGCAATGCCGTATCACTCGCAATGTTTACACTGTACTATTCTGTATTGACTTTCCTTTACGTTCGCTTGCGGCAGACGGAAATGATACTTGGACTTGTAGCACTGAGCAGTTCCTCATTCCAATCTCCGTACTGACGTAGAATGATGAGTCCATTGTAGTGCAGTAACGCTCTAAGTTCTTGCGGGAAGGTGTAGCGCAAGGCAGTTCGAGTGATTTTCGTGTGTTCTTCCTCGCCATCGTGCCAGCGTTTATAACCGGTCAAATGCAGAATTTGAGTCACATGATCATACACTTGCGTCGTCGACTCTCGCACTTCGTGCCCATCGGCGTTGATAAAGGAATACCTGTCTTCTTCCTTAGTGTGGGTTTCAAGGAGCGGAAAGAGACCCTCTCGCGTTTTGGTGTTGGGGAAGAGCGGGTTGCGTGTTTCGAAGGCAAACAAACCCTCGTCGTGTAAGTGTGCCTGCACGCGCTGTAACAATGCC
>DATACK010000135.1:0-16331 GCA_036259115.1 Gammaproteobacteria bacterium
CACAACACTGAAAAGGCCTTAGGGGTGAACGCAATCGCCTGACTCCCGCGCCGCAGGCAGGCGTTGGTGGGATCGATGCGAACAGCCTCTCGCATCGGTTGCTGTCTCGGATTCATAGCCTTCGCCCGCTGCTACTTAAGCAACCGATGCGAGAGGCTGTTCGCATCGATCCCACCAACGCCTGCCTGCGGCGCGGAAGTCAGGCGATTGCGTTCACCCCTAAGGCCTTTTCAGTGTTGTGATATCTGAGCGAAAACCATGCCCGATTGGTCACTAAAGAGGAACTGCTGGAAGCGCTGTGACCCGGCAGATATGTCACCGATGGCGTGCTCAAGGCCTGCATTCGCGAAATCCACAAGGCCCTGGGCGACGAACCCAAGCGCCCCGCTTTATTGAGATCCTGCACCGGCGCGGGTACCGCCTGATCGGCGACTTGAGCGGAGGGGACGCCAAGCCGCCCGCACCGACAACGGCGCGTCCCTCTCAACTCACTCCGCTGATCGGGCGTGCCGAGGCGCTAGAGCGTTTGCGGGACTGGCTAGACCGAACGCTCGACGGGCAGCGCCAGGTTGTGTTCGTCAGCGGCGAGGCGGGCATCGGCAAAACCGCAGTGGTTGACACCTTCATCGAGCAAGTGTCGGACAGCGCTGCTGGTAGGGCGTGGTTGCCGGCAACGGTTACAACTACACCGAAAATGATGGAACGAAGAGCACCACCGGCGATGCGGTGTTGTATGTGCTGGACATGCAGACCGACGCGGTGCTGGCAAAGCTGGATTACCGGCGTAGGCATGACAAAAGACCCGCCCGATCAGCAAAGATCTAACGGGGTGGCATCTGTATTTCTGGTTGACCAAAGATGGCGATTTCATCACCGACTACGTATACGCTGGCGACCTTTTCGGTCAGGTGTGGCGCTTCGGCCTGACCGACAAAAATCTGTCCAAATGGAAGATCTCCGATTTTGGCACCGGTTCGCCCACTCCGTTGTTCAGGGCCGCGGACGCCTCGGGTAAACTTCACTCATCACCACTCAGGTTCAGGTTGCAGGGCATCCGAATGGGGTTAACTGGGACGTTATGGTCTATTTTGGAACCGGTAAATACCTAGAGAAAAATGACAAAAACCCGGATACCGCCCGAGCGCAGAGTTTTTATGGGATCTGGGACAGAGATTTCTCGACTAATTCCGCAAGCTCGCTGCTAAACGTCTATGCGAGCCTGAGCGGACCCACAAACCAGGTCAGCCGAAATAACCTTGTGCAGCAGGAAATCGATGCGCAGCAATCCCAATCAGGTGACACACTGAGGCGTGACCAACAATCCGTAACGTATACTAACGATAACAGCACCACTAAACGTGAGTGGTATCTTGATCTCAAGCAAAAGGGAAGCACACCCACTAGTGATGAAATGGTCATCGTTGATCCAGTTATGGGCGCAAGGCAGTTGTATTTACCGCGATCATCTCGGACGCGCAGCTCGGTATCGCAGGTGGTACGGGATTTCTAATGGTAGTTGATCAAGTGACAGGTGGCCGCAACAGCCAAAGCCCGTTCGATGTAAATCCGGTAGATGGAAAATTTACGACCGACGATTGCGTCACTTTCTCAGATGGTAGTAAGGCGCCGGAATCAGGTATTGCCATTGTCGGCCCTACACCGGGATTTGTAGTAGCGAGTGACAACAATCACGCCCTGATACAACAGTTCAATGGAAAAATCGCCGAGAAGGACCTCAATCTCGGCAGGTAGTGAAAGGGCGTAGAACGTGGCGCCAGTTACGTTAATAGGCCGTCAGTAGGGACGCTGATATGGAAACAAAGCGCATTTCACCATTATTTGGCTTCACGCTAATTGAGCTTATGATCGCGCTAGCAGTAGTTGTCATCCTCGCCGCCATTCCATACCCTAGCTATGTTAATCAGGTGCGTAAAGCGCGCCGCACAGAAGCCAAGACTTTTTTGCTTGGAACAGTAAGTAAGCAGGAGCGGTACTACAAGAAAACAACACCTATGCAGCCAATATGACTGCACTGGACTATAAGTATTGTAATCAGCCAACAGAAAATGGCTGTTACCAGGTAAGTATCACCGCCGCTAACGCCACTGGACACACGCTACAAGCCGCCCCACAGGGCTCGCAGACGGCGAATACGTTCTGCGTACTCTAACTATAGACACTTCTGGCACTAAGACCGAAAGCGGAAGCGCGGCAAGTTGGAAGGATTGCTGATAATAAGGATCCGCGTTCGTTCACCGCAACTCCTTCGGCATGATAAATACGACATGTTCCTGTATGCCGTCGTGCTCCTGCACTGTGCTCGCGCCCTTGCTCTTTAACACCTCGACCACCTGCTGCACTAAGATCTCCGGGGCAGACGCTCCGGCGGTCACGCCGACCGCACGCTTTCCGTGCAGCCAAGCGTCTTCAATGACCTCGGGACCATCGATCAGATAAGCCTCCACGCCTTTTTTCTCGGCGATCTCCCGCAGACGGTTCGAATTCGAGCTGTTGGGCGAGCCGACCACTAGCATCAGATCACACTTGTCCACCAGTTGCTTGACCGCATCCTGCCGATTTTGGGTGGCATAACAGATGTCTTTCTTGTGCGGCCCGACGATGTTGGAAAATCTCGCGCGCAGTGCATCGATGATATCGCTCGTCTCGTCCATCGACAGCGTGGTTTGGGTGACAAAGGCCAGGCGCTCCGGGTCTTGCACTTCAAGCCGTCGCACATCCGCTACCGATTCCACCAGGTAGATGGCGCCGCGCTGCGCGTTTTCATATTGACCGATGGTGCCTTCGACCTCCGGATGTCCATGATGGCCGATGAGTATGGTTTCGCGGCCCTCTCTGGAATAGCGGCTGACCTCCATGTGTACCTTGGTGACTAGCGGACAGGTGGCATCAAACACCTTCAGACCGCGTGATGATGCCTCGCGCCGCACCGCTTGCGAGACACCGTGGGCGCTGAAGATAACCGTCGCATTGTCCGGAACCTCGTATAGCTCATCCACGAATACCGCGCCTTTGTCCCGCAGGCCATCGACCACAAACTTGTTATGCACGACCTCGTGACGCACGTACACCGGCGCGCCGAACAGTTCCAGCGCACGCTCGACAATATCGATGGCGCGGTCCACACCGGCGCAGAAGCCGCGCGGATTGGCTAGTATGACTTGCATGGTCATGAATGGAAATCCTGAACTTGTATGCTGCACTATTCTCGATAGTCTAGCCCCTTATCCAAGCCATGTAAAAATGCGCTCATCGCATGCAAGTGCCGCGCGGTAAGCTGATTTCACGTGTTGGGCTTCTCTTCTCTGAATAAAATGCCGTGGATGATCAGTATCGCGGCGCCCACCGTTATCGCCGAATCCGCAATATTAAAGGTCGGCCAGTAATAGCGGTCGTAATACCACTGAATGAAATCGATCACCTGACCGTAGGCGATACGATCGATCAGATTGCCGATGGCGCCGCCTAGTATCAGCGTGAGCCCGGCCGCCGTCCAGCGCTCGCCAGGCTTTAAGCGCTTGAGCCAAATAAAGATCAGTGCGCTTACCACGATGCTCAGCACGGTGAAAAACCATCGCTGCCAACCAGAGGCGCCGCTTAAGAAACTGAATGCCGCGCCGGTGTTGTGCGTAAGATTGAAATTGAACCAAGACAGGAGCGGATACGGTGCATTCGGTTCCAACCATGCGCTCGCCATCCATTTGGTGGCTTGATCGACAACTACAACCAAGGCGGAGAGCCATAACCATTTGAGCATAGGTCTTCCTGAGGAATCCTTGGCTGAATTCTTAATTGCCCATTCTCAGGACCTATTTCCGTGCAGCCGAGAATCTAAGTTCTGGAGATAGATTCCGGCTCGCACCAGCGATGCAGCCGCGGATCGGGGCCTGAGATGACGGGCCGGAATGTCCATAGGTATTATCGTCATAGCAGATCAGCATACTGGGCAAGCGTATCAACCGAAATTTCTTAAACATATTTCCGCTCCTCGCCGGCACCGGCCACATTAGCAACACAACGCCCGCAAAGCTGTGGATGTTCGAGATGTTCGCCCACGTCCTTGCGATGCTGCCAGCAGCGTACGCATTTCGGATATGGTGTCGCGGCAGCCTTGATATACAGCATTTCACCGCGGGTCAGCTTTGTTTCCGCGGCATCATCCGGGCGCTGACTGGATGGCATGGCGCGCGCATACGAGGTAATCAAGAGAAATCGCAGCTCGTCATCTAACCGCCGCAACAAGTTCAGAATTGACCCGTCGCAGTAAAGCGTGATCTCCGCGTCCAGCGAGGCACCGATCTCGCGCGCATTGCGCAGTGCCTCAAGCTGCTTGGCGGCCGCGTCGCGGATCTCGAACAGTCGCGTCCAATCCGCGCGATTCAAAATCGCATGTTCATCGAGGCCGAACAAGCATTCGTACCAGGTGCTTAAGAACACAGATTCGGCGCGGTCTCCTGGGATGTATCGCCAGATCTCATCGGCGGTAAAGCTCAAGATTGGCGCGAGCCAACGCACTAAGGCCTCGACGATGTGATACATAGCAGTCTGCGCGGAGCGCCTGATGACGCTGTTGGTTTGGGCCGTGTACTGGCGATCCTTGATGATGTCGAGATAAAAACCGCCCATCTCCACCGTGCAGAAGCGATGCACCTTTTGGTAGATCAAGTGGAACTGGTAGTCGGCGAACGCTTGACAAACCTGCCGCTGCAGTTCGAGCGCCTGATCCACCGCCCAACAATCCAGCGCTAACATTTCTTCCGGGGCAACCTTATGTTGCGCGGGATCAAAGTCGTGCAGGTTAGCGAGCAGAAAGCGCCCCGTATTGCGGATGCGACGATAGGCGTCCGCCATGCGCTTCAAGATCTCATCGGAGATCGCCATCTCGCCGCTGTAGTCGGTTGCCGCCACCCATAACCGCAGGATATCCGCGCCCAGTGTTTTCATGATTTGCTGGGGCGCGGCTACGTTGCCGCGCGATTTGGACATCTTTTGTCCCTGCGCGTCCACCGTGAAGCCGTGCGTGAGCACTTGACGATAAGGCGCCGTCTCGTGCATGGCGACCGAGGTCAGCAGCGAAGACTGAAACCAGCCGCGGTGTTGATCGGATCCTTCCAGATACAAATCCGCCGGAAAGGAAAGCTCAGGGCGCTGCTTAAGCACGCAGGCATGCGTGACGCCGGAGTCGAACCATACGTCCAGGATATCCGTGACTTTTTCGTATTCGCTATGTTCGTCGCCCAGCACCTCGGCGGGATCCAGATCGAACCAGGCATCGATGCCATCTGTTTCGATGCGCCGTGCAGCGACCTCCAGTAGGTTTAGCGTATCGGGATGCAATTCGCCGGTCTCGCGGCGCACGAACAGCGCGATGGGCACGCCCCACTTGCGTTGGCGCGAGATGCACCAGTCGGGACGGTTGCGCACCATACCTTCGATACGCGCCTCGCCCCAAGCCGGCATCCACTTGACCTCGCCGATTGAAGCAAGTGCCTGACTGCGCAGATCTTGCTGATCCATACCAATAAACCATTGCGGCGTGGCACGAAAGATGATTGGCGTCTTATGCCGCCAGCAGTGCGGATAACTATGGGTGAGCGTCGCGCGATGCAAGAGAGCACCTCGCGTGGCCAGTACTTCAAGAATATGTTGATTCGCCTTGTCAATGAATTCACCCGCGAACAACTCAGTGCCAGGCAGAAAGCGGCCGTCGGCGCCGACCGGATTATCCACGGGCAAGCCGTAGCGCAGCCCTACGGCATAATCCTCCTGACCGTGTCCTGGCGCCGTATGCACCGCGCCGGTGCCAGTCTCGGTCGTGACGTACTCGCCCAATATAATGGGCACTTGCCGCCCATAGAACGGATGCCATAATTGCAAATGTTCAAGCGTACGGCCTTGCGTGCGGCCCAGCACGGGACCCGGCACCATGCCGTTGCGCGCGAAAGTGTCCTCCAGCAGTGCCTCGGCTAAAACTAAACGTTCATCTTGCATCTGCACCAACGCATAAGTGAGATCGGGGTGCAGCGCCACCGCCTGATTGGCAGGCAAGGTCCATGGCGTGGTCGTCCAGATAACGACGGAAACAGGCCCGTGCCCGCGCGCCTCAAGTGTCCATTTTTTAAGGAATGCTGCTTCGTCCACTACGGCGAAACGCACGTCGATGGCGGGCGAAGTTCTGTCTTCGTATTCCACCTCGGCCTCGGCCAGGGCGGAGCCGCAGTCTACGCACCAGTGCACGGGTTTGAAGCCTTTGTACACGTGGCCGCGCGCGATGATCGCACCCAAGGCACGCACGATACTGGCCTCGTAATGATGATCCATAGTGAGATACGGCACGTCCCAAGCGCCAAGGACACCTAGGCGGATAAAATCACGCCGCTGACCATCGACTTGCGCCGCGGCGAATTTGCGGCAAGCCGCGCGGAACGCCTTAGCCTCGATCTCGCCAATAGCCTTGCCGGTCTTCTTCTCGACCTGTAACTCGATGGGTAAACCGTGGCAATCCCAGCCTGGAACATAAGGCGCGTCAAGACCGCTTAAGGTCTTGCTCTTGACGATGATATCCTTGAGGATCTTGTTGACCGCGTGTCCGATATGGATTTCGCCGTTGGCATAGGGTGGCCCATCATGCAAAATGAACTTAGGTCGGCCTAGGCCTTGCGCGCGAATCTTCGCGTACAAGTCCATTGCCTCCCAGTTCTTGAGCATTTCCGGCTCCCGCTGCGCAAGACCTGCGCGCATCGGAAAGTCGGTATTAGGCAGGTTTAGGGTGTTCTTGTAGTCCGCCATTGGTTGAGTGACATGCAAAGCCTGCAGTTTATCGGTTTTGCGATCGCAGATTTAGTGCGAAGTAAATTTAGGACAAGCCAGGCGCAGCACAGGTTCATATCTGCGCGCGGGGTCACTGTCTGCCGAAAAATTGCTTGGCTGCATCAACATCGTGTTCGATCTGCTTTTTAAGTGCTTCCAACGACTCGAACCGTTCCTCATCTCTGAGCTTCTGTAACAGTTCCACTTGTAGATGCCGTCCGTAAATATCTTGTTTAAAGTCGAGTAAATAGACTTCAAGCCGATCGTCGGTGCCATTAAATGTCGGGCGATTTCCGATGCTGGCGACGCCGTTGAGCGGCTTGTTTTCTAAACCAAACACGCGCACGGCGAAGATGCCTTTTACAGGCGGTGGCGGCCAACCCAGCGCGAGATTCGCCGTAGGAAAACCCAAGATGCGGCCGCGCCGATCGCCGCGTCGAATCCTACCGCACAGCCGATAAGGGCGGCCGAGCAGCTTTTCGGCGGTGGCTAAGTCGCCGCGCTGCAAGGCCTCGCGAATGCGCGTGCTGCTGACCCTTTGACGTTCGACCTGGAAGGTAGGCATGTTGACCACCTGAAAACCGTGCGCGCGGCCCTGGGCCTGTAGCATAGAAAAGTTACCTTCCCTGTCTTTACCAAAGCGGAAATCATCGCCCAGCACGAGATAGCGTACATCAAGTGCTTCAACCAATATGTGCGTTATAAAATCATTAGCACGCATGCCCGCGAGTCTGGCGTCAAAGCGCAGACATAATACGTGGTCGACCGAAAAGCGGCGCAATGTAAGCAGCTTTTCGCGTAGGCGCGTCAAACGTGGTGGTGCCGTCGCGGCGGCAAAAAACTCGTGCGGCAACGGTTCAAAGATAATCACCAGCGCTGGCAAATGGAGTTTGGCGGCCTTTTCGGCGAGTTGGCCCAGTACTGCCTGGTGACCCAAGTGTACGCCATCAAAATTGCCAATGGTGGCGACACAGCCTCGGTGTCTGGGACGCAGATTGTGAATACCCCGGATTAACTCCATGAGCGGTTCTGGCGGTTGGCGTTAATTCGGTCGAACACTATCGCACTGCGCATTTAGGTTATAACGAACTGCCGTGGCCTGATGCCCAATAGCCATATAGCCAACAGATAAGCGGCTGTACCCACTACAAGCAGGCCGGTCAAGTTTATGCAGCGCCAAAGCGCTGGCCAATGGCCCCAGTTCGATAGCGCGGGCGTGACCGCCCACAATATGGCGACCATGAACGCTGTTGCCACGCCGACCTTCAGCGCGAGGTTGCGCCAACCCGCATGCATGCGATAGACATTTGTCCGGTGAAGTCCACGATACAGGAGCGTAGCATTTAAGTATGCGGCCAGCGTGGTGCCTGTAGCCAGCCCGGCATGCGGCCCGGGTATGTCGAAATATGCCCAAGGAAACACAATTATCACATTGAGAGCCATATTGGTCAGCATGGCGATGATGCCGATATGCATTGGCGTTCGTGTGTCTTGGCGCGCATAGAAGCCCGGCGCTAGCACCTTAATTAGAACGAAAGCAGGCAGTCCGGAGCCGTAAGCGATGAGACTCAACTGCGACATCCGTGTATCGGCAGCGGTGTATTCACGATATTGAATCATCGTCGCGAGGATAGGTCCTGCCAGCACGATCAGCGCCAAGGTCGCCGGTATCACGACCAGTATCGACACGCGCACCGCCCAGTCCAAGGTCTGACTAAAATCCTCCGCAGACTGGTGCGCGTACTGCTGCGACAAGCGCGGCAGGATTACGGTCGCAGTCGCCACGCCAAGTAGCGCTAAGGGCAATTCCACGAATCGATCCGAGGCATATAGCCAGCTAATGCTGCCGACGGTGAGAAACGATGCGATCATTGTATTGAACAAGATATTGATCTGTACCACCGAGGAGCCGAAGATGGCGGGCCCCATCAGCCGCATGACTCGACGCACGCCCTCGTGTCCGCGCTTGAACCGTGGACGCGGCAACAGCCCTGCCTTGTACAGGTAGGGCAACTGAAACGCCAGTTGCACAATCCCCGCGATAAACACGCCCCAGGCCAGCGCGTCGATGGGCCTGGCGAACCTTGGTGCGAGCCATAAGGTGGCCGCGATCAGCGATAGATTCAAAAATACTGGCGTGAAGGCCGGTATTGCAAAGCGCCCTAGGCTATTGAGTATGCCGCCAGCGAGAGAGGTTAGCGAAATAAAGAGAATATACGGAAAGGTGATGCGTAACAGGTATTCAGTCAGTGCGTGCCGGTGCGGCTCATTGGCAAATCCTGGCGCGAACACCGAAACCAGTACCGGCGCGGCGAGGATGCCGACTACGGTGATCAGCATCAGCACGGCGGTCATGGTGCCGGTAACGTGGTCGACTAAATCGCGCAGCGCAGCCGTGTCACGATGCTCGCGGTATTCGGAAAATATAGGCACGAAGGCCTGCGAAAATGCCCCTTCGGCGGAGATGCGGCGCAGAAAATTGGGAATGCGAAACGCCACGAAAAAGGCGTCCGTGTTGCTGCCCGCGCCGTAAAAGATAAACACCACGGCGTCTCGCGCATAACCGAAAATACGCGAGATGAACGTCATCGCGCCGACGGTGGCGGTAGATTTAAGCAGTCTTTGACTCAGGGCGCTTGCTCGGGGCCGCTATCATTATGGGCAGGCGAAGATACAGGTAACAGGCCGCGGCGTACAAGTGATAGCCAAGCCCGCGTTGACAATCCATGCTATGCGCTGCATATTTCTATCTTTGAGTAACTGATTGAGGATAAATTTTGGCCAATTCAGCATCAGCCGCTAAGCGCGCAAGGCAGGCGATCAAACGCCGTCAACGCAACGTGAGCCAAATGTCAAGGGTGCGAACTTATATCAAGAACGTTGTGAAGGCGATCGGCAAGGATGACAAGGCCGCGGCTCAGGAAAGTTATCAGCTCGCGATACCGATTATCGACGCGACGGCGAACAAGGGCTTAATCCACAAGAATAAGGCCGCCCGTCACAAGAGCCGGTTGAATGCGCGCATAAAGGCCATGGGCTAGTTTATTGTCCTCATAGTAACGGCGTCATCTCACCGTTACATTCCAGCCAAGCCCGCGGGCGCCAGCTAAGGCAGTACAGCGAAGGCCTTGAGGCGCGCACGCTAGTGGCGGTGTGCAAGTCCAGATTCGTGTTCGCGGGAATGACGGTCGGAAATATAAGCGTTAAACAAGAACAGTAGTGTCTCAGTTCAAGCGAGGGGGCCTGATCTATACGCAATGCCCCATGCCGGTGCGATCTCGGCTTTTGCCGGAGGGTGGCCAGTACCCTCGGGTCTTGACTGGATTACGCACACCATGGCAAGCGCCCTTCGGTCAGCAAACACTGTTCAAAATCGTTCCAGACGATTTTATCCGGCTTGCGCTGGAATGACGATGGCTATAACTCACACCACAATCAATCGACATATCCATTAAACTGAGACCCTACTACAAGAACACCACACGGGCTCTCTTGCAATAACTTGCTATCTTCAACTCCGCCTGTTTAACAATGACTGCTTTTTAACAATCGAACGCACCTAAACCAGCACCAGATTGTCCCTATGGATCAGTTCGGGCTCGGCGACGTAGCCGAGCGCGGATTTGATCTCACCGCTGGGTCTACCCAGGATCCGGCGGGTCTCATCGGCACTGTAATTTATCAATCCGCGTGCGACCTCACGCCCCTTTGTATCAAGGCATGTGACCATCTCGCCCCGTAGAAAAGCGCCCTGCACGTCAGTTACACCGACGGCCAGTAGACTGCTGCCTCGCTCACGTAGCACGCGCGCGGCGCCGGCATCGAGCCACAGTGTGCCGCTCACCTGGAGTTGATTAGCGATCCACTGTTTGCGGGCGGCTAGTGGTTCTGCACTCGGCAGTAGCAAGGTGCCCAAAGGCTCGCCTCGGGCGATCCGTTGCAGAACTTGCGTCTTGCGCCCGGAGGCGATCAGTGTGGCCGCGCCCGAACGGGCCGCACGGCGCGCGGCGAACAATTTGGTCACCATGCCGCCACGGCCGATATCGCTGACGCTGGGACCAGCGAATCGTTCTAACGCCGGATCAGTAGAAGGCGCCGTCTCTATCAAGCGCGCGTTAGGATTACGGCGCGGATCGCGCTCGAATAGGCCAGCTTGATCCGTGAGAATAATCAACAACTGCGCCTCCACTAGGTTTGTGACCAGCGCCGCCAATGTATCATTGTCTCCGAAGCGGATCTCGTCTGTAGCCACTGTGTCGTTCTCATTCACCACCGGAACCGTGCGCAGGCCCAATAACGTGCGCAAGGTCGAGCGGGCATTGAGATAACGTACGCGGTCGGTCAGATCCTCGCGGGTGAGCAGCACCTGCGCACTATGGATACCGTGGCGCTGGAGATGGAGTTCATATGCCTGCACCAGGCCCATCTGGCCCACCGCGGCGGCGGCTTGTAATTTATGCAGAGCTTGCGGGCGTTTTTGCCAGCCGAGCCGCACCATGCCCTCGGCGACCGCGCCAGAGGATACCAGCACGAGCTCCTTGCCGGCTTCGCGCAACGCCGCGATTTGTTCCGACCAGTCATGGATGGCTTTAAGATTCAGGCCGCGGCCGTTGTTGGTGATGAGTGAGCTGCCGATCTTAATCACCCAGCGCGGGGCGTCACCAAGTTGTGAGCGATTCAACTTCGCGCGCCTCCAGATAATCCATGATGTGTTTGACTAGATCGCCGGTGCCCTGGCGGCTCACCGCAGAGATCATAAACACCGGTCCTTGCCAAGCTAACGCCTCAACCAGGCGTTGACGTACTGTTTGTTTCTGTTCAGAGGTTAAGAGATCGATTTTGTTACATACCAGCCAGCGCTCGCGCGCGGCAAGCGCAGGATCAAAAGCTTGCAGTTCCGCAGCCACGGTGCGTACCGCCTGCGCCGGGTTAGCATGCGCGGCCAAGGGCGCGACATCGACAATATGCAACAGCAAGCGAGTGCGGGAGAGATGTTTCAAAAATCGTACACCCAATCCCGCGCCTTTGGCCGCGCCTTTGATAAGGCCGGGGATGTCGGCCATAACGAAGCTACGGCTAGGCGCTACGCGCACCACGCCTAGCATAGGGCGCAAGGTGGTGAAAGGATAATCGGCGATCTTGGGCCGTGCCGCCGATACCGCCGCGATTAAGGTCGATTTGCCCGCATTTGGCAGCCCCAGTAAGCCTACATCGGCCAGTAATTGAAGCTCCAAATTGAGCCGCCGCACCTCGCCTGGCGTACCCTGGGTCGACTGGCGTGGGGCGCGATTGGTGGCGCTTTTGAAGCGGGTATTGCCTAATCCTCGGCGCCCGCCTTGAGCAACTAGAAGACGCTGTCCGTCATGCGTCAAATCGCCTATGAGTTCTAGCGTCTGTGCATCGGTGACGCGCGTGCCTACCGGTACGGTAATGGTGAGATCTGCGCCTTGCCTGCCAGCGCGATCTCTCCCCATGCCGTCTTGGCCGCGTTGCGCCTCGAATACGCGCGCATGCCGGAAGTCTGCCAAGGTGTTAAGGCCGCGATCGGCTTGCAGATAGATGCTGCCTCCATCGCCCCCATCGCCGCCGTCAGGTCCACCGCGCGGAATGTTTTTCTCGCGTCGGAAGCTGACGCAGCCGCTGCCTCCGTCGCCTGCACGAACCTCAATGGTCGCTTCGTCGACGAATTTCATGATAAGCTTAGGTTAGTTGGTATAAACTGTTGTTTTAGATGTAGGCCCGATCTCACGATGGCCGCTTGGCGCTATGCTGTATGGAGCCGTCTGCCAATCCAGCCCTCGCGGGTCAAGTATGTGCTCGGACGCTCGGCGGCGCGAAGCTCGAGTCGCTTCGCAAATTTCCGGCTCACCTTTGCGAATTTCTCGCTTGCCTTCATGAATTCCCACCTCACCCATCGCCAGCGCTCTGCCAAGCGAATAGAGATTCAAGGCAGCCCGCTCTTACCCGGCGCTTTCTAAGCTCGACTATCCCTGCCTCGTTAAGAAAGCCAGCCTCAAACTTCCTGTCCTCAGCGTGCAGGGGCGGACTGCCATTGATTAAGGCAGTCCGCTCTTACGCGGCTCACTCACATCGCGATTAACCACGGCATAGACGCCGCTTTCTCCTGCGTGGAGGCGTTCTGGTTAAACATTGCGCTGTTACGCCTAATAAAAAGCCCCGTACGTGCGGGGCTTTTCCCAAAACCTCGAAGGCCAGCAGCTAAGCGGTAAGAACGCTCACGTACGTGCGCCGTCGCTCGCCCTTGATTTGGAAAGCCACGCGGCCGTCCGCCCTGGCGAATAAGGTATGGTCGCGGCCTAAACCTACGTTCACGCCGGGGTGAAAGCGGGTGCCACGCTGGCGTACGAGGATATTGCCGGCCTTCACTTGTTCGCCGCCAAAACGCTTAACGCCCAGGCGCTTGGATTCGGAATCGCGGCCATTGCGCGTGCTGCCGCCTGCTTTTTTGTGTGCCATATTGATCTACTCTCAAAGCTTGTCCGCTGACTGATCTCTCTTAGCTGTAATTAGCCATCCCTGCCGAAGTATAAATGCTCTTTGAAATTCTAGTCCGAACATCCACGTTCGGTCGTTCGCCCCATTGCGAATGTTCACGGGACATCTGACATACAGCTCACCCATGGATGCCGGTAATCTCGACTTCGGTGTAGCTCTGCCGATGGCCCATTTGACGGCGATAGTTTTTGCGGCGACGAAACTTGATGATCTTGATCTTATCACCGCGCCCTTGCGATCTGATCGTAGCCGTGACCTTGCCACCATCGATAAAAGGCGTTCCAATGGAGATGTTGTCGCCGTCGGCCACCATCAGCACACGCTCGAAATCCACGCTCGCGCCGACGTCGGCCGTGAGCTTTTCAACGCGCAAGACATCGCCTTGCGCGACTCGATATTGCTTGCCGCCGGTTTTTATCACCGCGTACATGGTTACATCCAAAGTGGGTACCGTATAAAAAACGAGGATTTTAGCCATTGGAATCATCGTGGTCAAACTCAATTCCGCATCATGCTTGACGGCCTGAATGGGCGCCCCTAGCATGCCCGGAGCCCCTAGTCTCTTCATCCCTATGGATCTGGATCATATAAACGCTCTGGTCGCGCGTGATATGGAAGCCGTGAACGACATGATTCACCGGCGCCTACAATCGCAGGTGATGCTGGTTAACCAGTTGGGCCATTACATTGTCGACAGCGGTGGCAAGCGGTTGCGGCCCATGCTGGTATTATTAGCTGCGGGCGCGTGCGGGTATCAAGGTCGCCACCACATCGACATGGCCGCCATCATCGAGTTTATTCATACCGCGACGTTGCTACACGACGATGTGATCGATGGCTCCGAGCTGCGCCGCGGACGTGAGACGGTCAATGCGATTTGGGGCAACGAGTCCAGCGTATTGATGGGCGATTTTCTCTATTCGCGTGCCTTTGAGATGATGGTGGAAGTAGGTAGCATGCGGATCATGGATATCCTTTCGCACGTGACCAACACCATTGCCGAAGGTGAGGTGATGCAGTTGTTAAACTGCCGTGACGCCGACACGACCGAGGCGCGCTACATGGAGGTGATCCAATCTAAAACGGCCAAGCTATTTGAGGCCGCCACGCAGATTGGGGCCGTACTGGGGGAAGCATCGCCCGGCGACGAGCGCGCGCTGGCATCGTACGGCATGCATCTGGGCACTGCTTTTCAGTTGATCGATGACGTATTGGATTACAATGCGTCTGCGGAACAGATCGGTAAGAACGTCGGCGCTGATCTCGCCGATGGCAAACCCACTTTGCCCATTATCTACGCCATGCAGCATGGCAGCTCCGCGCAGGCGACGATCATTCGCCAGGCGGTTGAGCGCGGCGGGCTCGAACAGATCGAGGCAGTGCTGCAGGCCATTGAATCGACGGGGGCCATTGCTTACACTGAGTATGTTGCGCAGCAGGCAGCGGATCGTGCGATTGAACAGTTGACTCATCTGCCTGCTTCAGATCATAAGCAGGCGCTTGTTGCGCTGGCCCGCTTTTCAGCTAACCGCAACTTCTAATCATCGAGACGGAGTGTAGCTCAGCCTGGTAGAGCACTGCCTTCGGGAGGCAGGGGTCGGAGGTTCAAATCCTCTCACTCCGACCATCATAAATACTTACGGCGCTTTTGAAGGATCGCAGATCTTCGCTAAAGGGCTTTAATGTCACCGCTAATGTCAACAGTTCAAAAATCGAGGAATAGAATTGTTTACAAGTGATATGAACAACAGATCAAACTTCATTGGTTGATCGCTTCCGCAAGCCCTGATCTTCGCAGCTCGTCTTTCTTTTCTTTCATACTTTTCCCTCTGCTTTATCAATATGATTCATCTTTGCCCATGGATCCTCTGTACTTGACGCTGCGCCACCTCACCTCGCCTGTGGTAGCGATCACCACCTCGGCAGACGGGCGCAGAAACGGCATGATCGCAAACAGCGCGCAGCGCGCATCACTTGTGCCATCCGTGCCGCGCGTCTCAGTCTACATCTCTAAGGCCAACGTCTCGCATGATCTGATCTACCGAAGTGGTGTCTTTGGAATGCATCTCCTACGCTCTGATCAATGGGAGCTTATTTGGCAGCTAGGACTCAAGAGCGCGCGCCGGATGCCGAACAAGCTAAAGGGATTCGAGGTGCAGACGGGGTGCACCGGCTGCCCGCTGCTCATAGACGTTCTCGCCGCGCTTGAGTGCCGGGTGGCAAACGCCATGGATACCGGCGTCTCCACCTTGTTTCTGGGCGACGTGGTCTCAGTGCAGAAAGGGCGAGAAGGGGCGGTGATGACGAGCGGCCACTTTCGCGCCCATATGCCACCGGACAAGCAAGCAATCTATGAGGATCAGCTGAAGATGGCGCAAGATAAGTTGAAACTGCTCGCACGCAATATCGATCTCGAACGCCGATGGCCGGGGCCACAGGTCGCGCCATGATACCGCAGGGGCAGGATGCAGACGGACGAGGGCTTCGAGCCCATGGGCGTGGGCATGCCCCTGCAAGAGTGAGCTTAAAGGGATGTCTATATTTCCATCTTGATCACGGCGCAGGTCGCGTGTGGCACTATAAGTGCTGTCTAGCGTAGAAGCTGTTTCAGCGCGACCGCTCGATTGTGTATCTAGTCCAACATACATTGGCACTGAAAGTACAATGGCTGTGTTCATAAGACCAATACAGTTACAAGTTAACGGAAGCGTAGCGATGCCTGGTTCCAACTTGGATGTGCCTGTACCGTGCGTTAAGCGATTCTTGATACTAGCGTGTGTCATCGCCATAGCAGGTTGCGCAAGTACGCCAATATCCAAACAGGACGACTCCCCTGTAGATGCCAAAAGCCAATCTTATCCAGCCATCCGAGACGATCTCGTTCGTTATGCGTGGCGCGTGCTAGGTACCCCCTACGCTTGGGGCGGCGCAGATCCAAGTGGCTTCGACTGTAGTGGCCTCGTTTACTACGTCTACAACAAGGCCGG
>DATACK010000136.1:0-5321 GCA_036259115.1 Gammaproteobacteria bacterium
GACGATCCCAACGAGGCAATGGTCGCCCGGCTGTTCGCCCATGGCGGGTTGTCGTATGCTGAGCTGGGGAGAGATGGCATCTTCCGAGATAAGATCTGGATTCCAGAGAACGAGTTCATCTGGAAGCCGGCAATCATTCAGATGCCGCGCGGCGGAGAACTTGAGCTGGAAGTCCACAATGCGGATCAGAACCTCCATGCCATCTATGCCCCGAGCAATCCGGAGCGGCAGGCGATGCTGCTTCCAATGCATACAGCTGGGCGGGTCAAGATTCGCCTCGATCAGCCAGGCCTCTACTGGTTTGGTTGTCCCATCTCAAATCACGCCGGTCGAGGAATGTTAGGGTTGATCATGGTGGGCGGAGAGGTCCCGCGGGAGGCGAGGTTGGATCGTCCCACGCAACCGAGACCGTAAGGGAGGTCCATGAGTAATCAGATTCCCTATGGCTGGCGCCTTTTGTCCGTCCTGCTTGCGTCTATGTTGGGTGTGGTATCGTGCGCGGAGCTTCCGGAGTATCCCATTACCCGGCACGCCCAGCCGTTCTCCTCGATGAATGAGGCACTGCGGGGTTCCGCTCCCCCCGTGGCGCAGGCGGTGACCTTCGATGCCATTATGCGCGCGCGCTCGCAACCGCAGAACTGGCTCACCTACTACGGGACATACGACGGGCAGCGTTTCAGCCCGCTCAACCAGATCAACACGACCAACGTGAGAAGGCTAAGGCCCGCCTGGATCTTCCAGAGCGGGGTGATCGGCCTCATCGCGAATCCCGCCACGTACTCGTTCGTGGCCTCCCCAATCGTGGTGGACGGCGTCATGTTCGTGTCCGGCTGGGACGGGTACGTATGGGCGCTAGATGCTTCCAACGGGAAGCTCCTCTGGCAGTATCGGCACGCAGTCCCGCTGGACGCACCCCTTTGCTGCGGAAACTTGAACCGCGGGGTGGCAGTGGCTAGAGGGAAGGTTTTTGTCACAACGCAGAATGGGCTTTTGGTCGCGCTGGATGCGACCAACGGAAGGCCAGTGTGGCAGCAGGTCTTCGTGGACATGCGCGCGGGAGAAAGCGCCACGGTAGCACCCTTAGTAGTCAAGAACTTGGTGATCGTCGGCAGTTCAGGTGGCGAATATGGCGTGCGCGGGCATATCGATGCATTTGATGTTGAAACCGGTCAGCGCCTGTGGCGTCTCTACTCCGTACCGAAGCCTGGTGAACCCGGCTCTGGAACCTGGACCGGTGATGCCTGGGCGCGGGGGGGCGGAACGGCCTGGATCACCGGCACCTACGACCCAGAGCTAGACCTGGTCTACTGGGGCACGGGTAACCCTGGCCCGGTCTTCGACGGTGGTCCCCGACCGGGCAGCAACCTTCACACCAGCTCCGTGTTGGCCTTCGATCCTGATGACGGGACGGTTCGCTGGCACTACCAGTGGACCCCGCACGATGTATGGGATTATGACGGGGTCAACGAGAACATCCTTTTCGAGGAGGATGGCCGCCGGCTGCTGGCCCACTTCGACAAGAACGGTTACCTCTTCATACTTGACCGAACCAATGGCCGCTTTGTGCGGGCGGTCAAGTACGGCCGCGTGACCTGGGGCGAGATCGATCCACGTACGGGCAAGCTTACGAACCGGCTGGAGCCAACGCGGGAGGGCGTTCACATCTGTCCTGGTCCGGCCGGACTGAAGGAGTGGTCGCATGCCACCTACAGTCCGCGGACGGGCCTGCTCTACGCCCCCGTCGTTGAGGCATGTGGAATCTTCCGGCGTGAGCCCGCTGAGTTTGCCGAAGGCATGCCGTACTGGGGCGGGGAAGCGGAAATCGATGCGGAGCAATGGGGCCATGTGAAGGCCTTAGATCCCACCACCGGTCGCGAGGTCTGGTCGTGGAGGGCTGACCACCCGATGGTCTCCTCTCTGCTGGCGACCGCAGGCGACCTTGTATTTGCCGGCGAGCCCAACGGAAATTTCAATGCCTTCGACGCACGCACGGGAGAACTCCTCTGGCAGTTCAACACGGGAAGTGGCATCCATAGCAACCCCGTTTCCTACAGTGTCAACGGCAAGCAGTACGTAGCTGTGCCGACTGGGTGGGGTGGCTGGGTGGAAGGCTACGCGCCGGAAATGTACGGCGCCCAGCGAGGCAACGCGCTCCTAGTCTTCGCGCTTCCCTAAGGGAGGGGAGGTGTGAATGGATGGCTAAATACGGCCACATCTGTGATCGGTGTGACTGTTATAGGTTCTCAAAAATGTGGTCCTGATATACGCTTGTTTTGTTTAACTGACGACTCAAGACGCGCCCTAAAAGATACAGAAGGACAGCCTGGCTGCTGATCCGGCTAAGGAGCAGGTTACGGGATTTTTGCGGGGGTTGGTTGTGTGCTGTTATGCACGGTTATGCAGGATGCAACGGGCCTCCCCTAGTTAAACATTGGTGTAAACAGTTGCTTACCAGCCAAGTACCGGATTTGTAATTAGCCGGTCGGGGATTCGGATTCCTTCGCCAGCCCCACTGTTTGCTTGGCCAGCCCGGTTGCGCAAAAACGCTTAAACCCGCGCAGCTATCGGCATTTTCATGCGCAAGGTGATCGTGTGTCAGCCATGCACCTTGCCGGTAATTTAGTGGGCTCCGACAAGGAACGGGACACCTGCCTAAACTGGTTATGGGTGCACCGAAGCTTTCGTCGAGCAGGAGGGAGCAGATACAAACTGTTGCTGATTGCTCCTCGACCGCGAAATCGTGAATAGTGCCTCGATTAGAAGGTTTATGTTTCCTGAAGTATGATCTCTGACCTGTTCCTCTACCAACAACGTGTAGGCCTCACAACCGAAGAGCCAGGAGGATCATCATGGCTGCAACGAACGGTAAAAAATCGCAATCGGATGTCAGGGCAGCGGAAGTCATACGGCAATTACGGCGGGGGTGCTGAAAAACTGCTGAGAGAAAAAGCGAAAGGTCTTCCCTACGTACGTTGTTCATATAATCAACTGACCGGCAGAAGTCATCGTCCTATAATCACACGCGCGGCGTGCATCTTTGGTGTGTTCGGCCCAGCGGAACCTATCGCTCGCTCAGCCGCCCCAAGCTTTTGCCATATTTAAGCCACGCATTGATCATAAGCTCGCCTTTGACCCGGGCCACGGCCCTCGCCTGTAACTTGCATCGCCTTGCGCTTAAGCGCGACGAATGGCATCCGTTTATGCATCTTGCGGGGTGGGTGTTTAGTCCCACGATGCGCTGGGGGGATTGACGCTTCATGCATTGGCTCTTGTTTCCATACTTTGTATCGTAGGGTTCGTAGCCAGCACTTTCAGCCCCATACCTTATTTGTAATGGACCTAAGCCTTATGTCATAGATCAAAAGAAGCACAAGTTCTTGTAGTGCCGCTCAACGACTGACAATCCCCTCCTGTGCGGTTAACGGGCGGGCAATATCTTCTAGGCTCTTGCCCTCGGCGTCCACGCCAATGAAAGCTTCAACCAGACCGCCCACGATCATGAGCGCGGAGCCGATCATATATCCGATAAAGATGTTCGCCGCGCTAGCGGTTTCGATTAGATTGCCAAAGACCAGCGGTCCTGAGATCCCTCCCACTGTCATTCCAATCGCAAAGAAAAACGCGATGGCAAGCGCGCGCGTTTCCACTGGAAAGATTTCGCTTGCGGTAAGATATGCTGCACTCGCACTGGCCGAGGCGAAGAAGAAGATGATCATCCAGCAGATGGTCTGGGTCAGCGCGGTCAGCGCCCCTACAGTGAATAGATACCCGGTGATCGTCAGCAAGACGCCGGCGAGGATTCTGGTTCCGGCGATCATCTTGCGGCGCCCTATGGTGTCGAAGAATGGGCCGAGCAGCGCGGGTCCTAAGAAGTTGCCGATCGCAAACGGAATCAGATACAGTGGGGCCTTGCCTGCTGGCACATTGTAAAAGGTAGTCAACACCAGCACGTAAGTGAAAAAAATGGCGTTGTATAAAAACGCCTGGCCTACGAATAGTGAAAAACAGAGCCACGCGCGCTTTGGATAAAGCGTGAACATCGTCGTTGCGATCATGATAAAGCTAATGCTTTTGCGCTGGCGAATAGTGATCGATTGAGCCGGCTCGGGCAGTAACCGGCCGGTCTCTTTCTCGATCTCTTTTTCAATTTCGCCGACCAACACCTCGGCCTCTTTGTCCCGTCCATGGATATAAAGCCAGCGCGGGCTTTCCGGAACATGGCGACGCACGACTAAGATCCCAAGGCCGAGAATGGCGCCAAGCCCGAAGGCCAAGCGCCAGCCGAGATTGGCGGGGAAAATGTCCGTGTCGAGCAGCACCAATGCAAGCGCGGCGCCGCAAGCCGTGCCTATCCAAAAGGAACCGTTGATGAACAAAGCAATGCGGCCGCGCAGGCGCGCCGGGATTAACTCGTCAATAGCCGAGTTGATCGCCGCGTATTCTCCCCCAATGCCGGCACCGGTGAAGAACCGACAGATATAAAACCACCAGGCGCTGGTGGCGAACGCGGTTAAAGTGGTCGCCGCGAGATACAGTGCCAGCGTGATAAGAAAGAGCTTCTTACGGCCGTATCGATCGGTCAAGTAACCGAAGAACAATGCACCGGCGACTGCGCCCGAGATGTAGATCGCAGCTGCCAAACCCACCTGCGAAGCCGAGAGTTCGAGTCCGCTGCCGGGCTCGGTGATGCGCCCGGCAACGGCACTCACGATCGTGATCTCAAGCCCATCGAGAATCCATACGGTTCCGAGCCCAATGACGATGCGCCAGTGCCATCGAGACCAGGGTAAGCGGTCAAGTCGTGCAGGTATCTTCGTTTGTACCGTACCTGCCCGCACTTATAACTTGCTCCAAGGTTGCTGTGTTTTCCGCTTCATGCAGCGATCACGCCCGCGCAAGTGGTCTGCGATGAACAGCCATCCGGCCCACATACGTTACAGTGTTAGGATTCTCCGGGTAGTTGCCACCAATCATTGACCTAAACCATAATTAATCAAAACCCTGTCGGGCATCAACGCCAAGCGGTGCAGCATGCCGTCGTAAAGAGAGCGGCGTTTGTTCAGTAAAGCGACGGACCCTTGGACATTTAAGCTGTTGTAAACGATCGTTACGAAGCTCGATAATAATCCCATAATAGGCCGACCACAGGAGAAGACGATGGGTATCTTGAGTTGGATCATCCTTGGTGCGATCGCCGGCACAATCGGTAAGCTGATTATGCCAGGCGATGATCCAGGCGGTTTTATTATCACCATAGTGCTCGGCATCGCTGGCGCATTGGTGGGTGGGTTCATTGCTTCGGCACTTGGATTTGGAGGCGT
>DATACK010000138.1:0-1773 GCA_036259115.1 Gammaproteobacteria bacterium
TTGAGGTCTTCACGCATCAAGGCCGCCGATCCTGCATAGTCATCATCTCTGCACTCGTGCGTGAAATCAAGGCATGCCGGACCGTGACGCAAACCGCCTGTGGCCTAGCATTAGGGCTGTGACGTTAGAAAACCCAACGTAGGTGAACGCTTTAAATTGTCCGAATCTCTATTAAATGCCAATGGTGCGACTGTGAATTATCCATCCTGACGATCCAGTCCGATATCCTGCCACGAGGCCGGATCTTCGACCGGTTCGAGGTGGGTAAAGATATGGGCACCTGGAACCTGGGCGCGAATTTGCTCCTCGAGTTCCTCCAGCAAGTCATGTCCGTACTGTACGCTCCATTTGCCCGGCACCAGGACATGGACGGAGACGAACTTGCGCGCACCTGCTTGTCGCGTACGCAGCGCGTGAAATTGGACATCCTGGTCATTATATCGGAGCAGAATTTGCTTTATGGCTTCTTGGTCGGCGGCAGGCAATGCGCTGTCTAGCAATCCTAGTACCGAGCGGCGCATCAATTGTACGCCCGCCCAAATGATATTGGCGGCGACCGCCAGGGCGATGATGGGATCAAGTCGGTTCCATCCTGTGAAGGCGACCGCGCCCACACCTGCTATAACGCCAATGGAGGTCCAGACATCAGTCATTAGGTGATGCGCATCGGCCTCGAGCGTAATTGAGCCATATCTGCGGTTTGCATAGAACAGAATGCGGGCGACGCCAAAGTTCACGATGGAGGCCAGCGCCGATACGGCCAGGCCAAGCCCGACGTGCTCCAAGGGCTCAGGTTCTAGCAAGCGCAGAATAGCCGCCCATATGATGCTGATCGCGGCGAGTAAAATCAGTGCACCCTCCACTCCGCTAGAAAAATATTCAGCTTTACCGTATCCAAAGGGGTGAAGCTCACTAGGGGGGCGCGCCGCAACGGTGAGCATGGCTAAGGCCATGAGTGCAGCGAATAGATTCACCACTGATTCAAGCGCATCCGACAACAGGCCGACCGAACCGGTGATAAGGTAAGCAGCGGCCTTCAGCGCGATCGTGAGTGCAGCCGCGGCAACGGAAAGCCAGGCAAACCGCGTCAGATCGGCCCTTTGCATACCATTGTGGTCATGACCGCGGGATCTCTGTAGGTATTGCCTTAATGGATGCCGGTTATTGATCTTGCACACGAGCGGCTTGGCGGTATATAGCGGGATCGGCCCTCAAGGATATATCGATCGCGAGGGGTGGGAAACCCTTGGTGGGACTCCCATTTCAATGAATGGCCGACCGCCACAAGTGCCGCGAAGAATTTAGAGGCTGCAGAGGATGCGAGTCCTAGAAATAACCTCTCAGGCTGCCTGCTCCTCGAAACGTGACTCCTGGAGATCGAGATCCCGCTGCGCTAGGCGCATCGCTTCGTCGCTAATCTCGCCGGTCTCACGCAGGCGCAACATAGCCTCACGCTCAGCCGTCAAAAGTTCTCGCCACAGCCGCTGCAAAGCGGCATAGCACGCCTCATGGTTCGTGCCGTCGTCGTCCACCGGTTCCTTCGCGAGCCCACGGCAGCGATGAACATAAAGGTCGCGCAGCAGCTCGGTCGTGTCTTCTGGCACTCGGTCCTCATCGCGAAGTTTATCGAGACGCTCGATCGCCGCCCGCGCGCCCAGCGTGTACGCCATCCTTATTTCGTTTTCCTCTTCACGAGGTCCGCCGCTTAAGCCAGTGCGCGAATGAGCGCGGGCAGAGAGAGATCCGGAAGAATTACCGTAACGAAAATTACCG
>DATACK010000139.1:0-10123 GCA_036259115.1 Gammaproteobacteria bacterium
GCGCCTTCTTTTTGTATACTTTACACATTCGATCTACAGCGATCAACCGCGCATTCCTGTATCCTGTGTGCACTAACACCGCGTCGCTACCGCGCATGCGAATAATCCGTTACCTAGTTGAACTCGTCTGTTGTCTGGGCGTCGATTAACGGGGTTGTTTCAGGTCGTGAACGGTAGGCTCACCGGTACTATAATGGCGCCCATTTAATTGAATACTGCGGCACGGCATCGACCCTCTATCCCGTAACTACAGAACTATTTTCTGTCTGCCACCCGCGAATCCCGATCTCCAATGCACCATGTTTATTTGGCCCGTGCGTGTCTATTATGAAGATACGGATAGTGGAGGGGTGGTCTATTATGCCAATTATCTTAAATTTATGGAGCGTGCCCGCAGCGAATGGCTGCGCAGTCTAGGCCATGAGCAAGATGTTTTGGCTGAGCGACACGGCGTTTTATTTGCTGTGCGATCCGTGGCGCTCGATTTTTTAAAACCGGCGCGTTTTAATGAATTACTGCACGTCAGCGCGATCGCGACCCATATCGGCGGCGCCAGCCTTCGGTTTAAACAAGAAGTCAGCCGCATCAAACAGGGCCGTGGGCCCGAGGTATTGACTCAGGGGCGGGTCTCGGTGGTCTGCTTAGACGTCCGCGCGTTCAAACCTATGGCAATTCCTCCACACCTAAAAAAGGACCTCGAAAGTGCAGGTTGATCTAAGCGTTTATCATCTCATCGGCGGGGCCAGCCTACTGGTGCAGCTCGTCATGGTTTTACTATTAGCGGCCTCAATCGCTTCATGGACGATGATCGTCAGCAAATGGAAAATCATCAAGAACGCGCGTGAGGCGGCAGACAAGTTTGAGGATCGCTTTTGGTCCGGCACCGACCTCGCCAAGCTCTACGATCAGGTGCGAAGCCGAGAAGACCTAAGCGGTATGGAGCATATCTTTGTCTCGGGCTTTAGAGAATACGTGCGGCTCCACCGTCAGAATCGGCTCTCGACGATGTCGATCGCCGACACGGCGCAACGTTCAATGAAGGTAGCGCTGTCACGCGAGGTCGATTCACTGGAACATTACATGTCGTTTCTCGCGACCGTTGGCTCGACCAGCCCATACGTTGGATTGTTCGGTACGGTATGGGGCATCATGAACTCGTTTTTAGGATTAGGTAACGTGCACCAGGCCACCTTGTCGGCGGTGGCGCCCGGCATCGCTGAGGCCTTGATCGCGACCGCTATGGGTCTGTTCGCGGCCATCCCGGCGGTGATCGCATACAACCACTACTCCAATGATGTGGAGCGGCTGGTTAACCGGTATGACAACTTCGTAGAAGAGTTCACCGCCTTACTGCAGCGGCAAGTGCTGGCGCGCGAGGAGAGTGCGGCATGAAACGAAGGAATCCTTCAGGGTGTCGAAATCGCTAGCGGGCAGCTGAGGTTCTAACGTGGCTTACAATCCCGCGCATCGTCGCAAACCCATGTCCGAGATCAACGTCGTGCCCTACATCGACGTGATGCTGGTATTGCTCATCATCTTCATGATCACTGCGCCGTTACTGGAGCAGGGCGTAGATGTGAAACTGCCCAATGCCCCTTCCAAGCCGTTGCAGACCGATAGCAAGCTATCCGAACCGCTCTACGTCAACATCGATCGCGCAGGCCGTATCTATCTCACCATCAACGAGACCACCACGCAGATTGCACCGCAGTCGCTTGCCGACGCGGTAAGGGCCATTATAACCAAGGATCCGCGCCGGCCGGTTTACGTGAAAGGCGACGGGCAAGTGAGCTATCAGCGCGTGATCGCAGCGATGGTCGAGTTGCAGAAGGCGGGTGTAGAGGATGTCGGTTTACTCACCGAACCACCACCTGCAGCGTCCGTCTCGCCAGATAAGAGTAGCTGATTTTGGCGCAGATCGATCGGCATATTCCCGTCTCGCTAGCGGTCTCCATCGGAGTGCACCTGCTGGCGCTCGCGCTGCTGATCATCGGGCTGCGAATGCACAGCGATGCGAGTGGTGTTAGCACACCACAGGTCAAGAGCGTCAAGGCCGAGGTTGTGCAGCAGGATGTGCTCGATGCGCAGCGGCTGGCGCAGGAGGCGGAGAGGCGTCGCAAGGCCGAGCAGGCCGCAATGCGCCAGGCAGCATTGAAGCGCCTAAGGGCGCAGTATAAAGCCAAACATCAGGCCGAACTGGCACGCCAGAAAGCACAAGCAGAGGCCGCGCGCCAGGCGGTGCTTGAGCGCGAGCGGGCTCAGCGAGCAGCGCAGCGTCAGGCAGAACTTGAGCTGGAACGGCAACGTCAACAATTCGCCGAACAGCAGCGTCTAACCCAAGAAGTCCAGCGTCAGGCTGAGCTTGAACGGCAGAAAGCAGAAGAGGCGAGACGCCAGGCGGAACTGGCGCGTCAGAAAGCCGCGGAAGAGGCCAAACGCCAAGTTGAATTGGCGCGTATAAAAGCTGAAGAAGCCAAACGTCAAGCCGAGCTGGCGCGTGAGAAGGCGGAAGAGGAAGCTAAGAAAAAGATTGAGTTAGCCCGTAAGAAGGCAGAAGAGGAGGCTGCCCGCCAGGCCGAACTCGCGCGCCAGAAAGCCGAAGAGGAGGCCAAACGGCAGATTGAATTGGCGCGTGAAAAAGCAGAGGCAGAGGCCGCGCGCCAGGCCGAACGGGCCCGCAAGAAGACCGAGGAAGAGGCGAGGCGTCAAGCGGAGCTTGAGCGTCAGCAACGCGAGGCGGACGAGAGACGGCGCGCTGAGCAGGAACGGCTCATGGCGGAGATGAAAAGGCTGCGCGAGCAGGCGGAGGCCGCGCGTCAGGCCGAGAGAGAGCGGCTGGCGGCCGCAATGGAAGAAGAGCAGGCCGCATTGAAGGTCGCTGAGGAGCGACAGCACCAGCAAGAATTGGGTGTGCTTACTGCCCAGTGGAGCGCCGCGATTAAGGCCAAGATTCAGCGGCTGTGGCGTAAGCCTGAGAGTGCAAGCAAAGGTGAATCCTGCCAGGTATATGTCAGACAGACGACGGGCGGCTACATAGAGGATGTAAAGCTACAGCAATGCACGGGCGATGAAGAATTCAGGCGCTCGGTTGAGGCCGCGGTTCGCTTAGCCTCCCCCTTGCCTCCACCGCCCACACCCGAGATCTTTGATCACGAGCTGGTATTTACCTTCATACCGGAGGGGTGATGACATTCAATAATGTCCGGCGGGCGATCTTTGCCATGACCCTGCTGATAATCGCTTTGCCCGCGCAGGCCGTGTTGAAGATCGAGATCACCAAGGGTGTCCAGGGTGCCTTGCCCATTGCCGTTACCCCGTTCGAACTGGACCCAGGCACGGTCAGGCCGCCGGAAGATATCGCCGCGATTGTGGCGGCTGATCTGCGTAGCAGCGGACTTTTCAATCCGATTCCACGAAACGAATTTCCGCAGCATCCGACCAGCGCGAACGATGTGAATTATCAATTGTGGCGCAATCAGGGTATAGAGAAGCTCGTGCTCGGCCGGCTAGAGGCAATCTCCGAGGGCGGTTATAGCGTGCAGTTTCAGCTGCTTGACACGATCTATGGCCGACAAATGATCGGCTATGCCATTCCGGCCACGCGCGCGGACCTGCGCAGGGTGGCGCATAAGATCAGCGATCTGATATTCCAGAGGCTTACAGGCATGCGCGGCGCCTTTAGCACCCGCATTGCATACGTCAGCACGCAGATGTCGGAGGGCAGGAAACGCTATGTACTGCAGATCGCCGATTTTGACGGTTACAATGCCCAGACGATCTATTCGTCCGACTGGCCGCTGCTGTCGCCTACCTGGTCGCCAGATGGTAAACGAATCGTCTATGTCTCATTTGAGAGTCAGCGGCCGGAGATTTTTATTCAGGACATTGCCAGCGGCAATCGCATCAGTGTCGCCGGCCCAACCCGGTTGAACAGCGCACCGGCCTGGTCGCCAGACGGCCAGAAGCTGGCGTTGATGCGTTCGGAAAACGGAAATCCTGATATCTATATTCTCGACCTCGCAAGTAATAATCTTACGCGCCTTACTGACTACTTAAGCATCGACACCGAACCCGTATGGATGCCAGATGGTGAATCGTTGATATTCACCTCAGATCGTACTGGGCGACCGCAGCTCTACCGGATATCTGCCAATGGCGGCGAGCCGCAGCGGCTGACCTACGAGGGGAATTACAATGCCGATGCCGATGTATCGCCTGATAGCAGAGAGGTTACTTTTGTACATAATGGCGGCAGGGGATTTCACATTGCGGTGCAAGATTTGGAGACCGGACAGTTGCGCGAGCTTACCGAAGGAAGCTTGGATGAAGGGCCAAGCTTTGCCCCAAACGGCAGCATGATCCTGTACGCTACCACCTATAATGGACGGGGGATGCTCGCCGCAGTTAGCGCCGACGGGCAGGTGCACCAGCGACTACGGCTGCAAGAGGGCGAAGTTCGTGAGCCGGCATGGGGGCCATTCCCTCAGACGCCATAGCCGCCGCCAACCATAGTGATGTCTAATAATGAGCACAGATAGCATGGGTGGCCTATGGGAATCCTGAGTTTTGTGGCAGGTGCGTCCTGTATTAGGTATGGGACGTTTTTATTAGTTTTTAAGTATAAGTACTATCGGGAGACCTTTATGGCCATACATAATCTGTTTGCTATCGCACTCGTTACCACATTGACGCTGGCTAGCTGCGCGACTAGTGAAGGCCCGTTGCCGCTTCCTTCAAGCGGCGGGGTCGAACAGACTGTCCCACCGGCTGGCACTCAGGGCGAGCAGGACAAAACGTCTGGGCTGAACAACCAGGGCCGGTTTCGATTGAATCCTTTACAGGATCCAAACAGCCCGCTTGCCAAACGGATGATCTATTTCGATTATGATAGCGATCAGGTGAAGGCTGATTCCCTGGCGACTATCAGCGCGCACGGAAAATATCTGGCAAGGTACCCCACGCAGAGAGTGCGCTTAGAAGGGCATGCCGATGAGCGCGGTACGCGCGAGTATAATCTTGCGTTAGGCGAGCGGCGCGCGGGGTCCGTAAGCCGCCTGCTGCAACTCCAGGGTGTGTTGGATGATCAGATCGAGATCATAAGCTATGGTGAGGAATTGCCTGCAGCGTCTGGCCATGATGAACGATCGTGGGCGCTGAACAGGCGCGTCGAAATTGTATACGGCGAGTTATACGGCGAGCGGTAATGTGCGTGTGTTGATCAGAATCTCAAGCGCGTTTGCGGCTTTCGCGATTGCGGCGGAAGCGACTATCACGGCGGTGCATGCGGCGGATCCGGTAACGGAGCAGCGGCTGGCGAACATGAATGGCCGCCTTACGCGGTTGGAAGGGATATTAAACAACAAGACACTGCTGGACATGTTACAGCGTATCGAGGAACTGCAACGGGAATTGCAGGCAACGCGTGACGCCAGTGATCAGATCGCGCATGAACTGCAAGGCCTCAAGGCGCGCCAGCGCGAGCTATATCTTGATGTCGATCGGCGTCTGCGTGCGTTGGAAACCGCGAAGCCGGCCGCCGCAACAGGTGGCCCGCCGCCCACTACCGCGGCCACCACAGCGCCGCGCGAACAGACCAAGCCCCGTACTGCTCGGGCTTCCGTCGAAAAGCCGCCTGCCAGGGCGCGGCCAAATGTCGTTGCATCGGACGCGGATCGTAGGGCGTATGAGAAAGCCTTTAATCTTCTCAATAGCGCTCATTACGAGGAATCGATCTCGGCCTTGAGACAGTTTCTAAACGATTATCCGCAAAGCATTTACGCGAGCAATGCGCAATACTGGCTCGCGGAAGCTAGTTACGTGACGGGCAAGTACGCGCGCGCCGCAGAAGAGTTCAAGCAGGTCATCGAGCAATATCCAGGCAGCATCAAGGTGCCCGACGCGAAGCTAAAACTAGGGTTTGCGCTTTATGGGCTAGAACAATGGGATAAGGCGCGCGCCGTGCTCAATGACCTTACCAGGCAGTATCCGAATACAACAGTGGCACAACTCGCGGAAAACCGCTTGGAGCGGATGGAAAGTGAGGGCCATTAAGTCATGTCCGCGGCAGCATCAGTCACGCTTGCGAGGGCGGCCGATCACGGACGCTTGCGCGTAAGAGAAATCTTCTATTCGCTGCAGGGTGAGACCCGTACGGTCGGGCTGCCCACCGCCTTCGTGCGTCTAACGGGATGTCCGCTGCGCTGTCGGTACTGCGACACCGCCTACGCCTTTCATAGTGGTCGATTGATGCGGATAGAAGAGGTGCTTGCCGAAGTCGCTAATCTCGGTGCTAACTACGTTACCGTCACCGGTGGTGAACCACTTGCACAAAAACACTGTTTGAGGCTACTTAGCCGACTGTGCGACATGGGATACGAGGTATCTTTGGAGACCAGCGGTGCGCTGGACATCGCCGCTGTAGATCACCGCGTGGTGAAGGTCATGGACCTGAAGGCTCCAGGTTCCGGAGAGCTTCATAAAAACCTTTATAGCAATATCGAGCACCTGCAACGCAAAGATCAGGTCAAATTCGTAATCTGCAGCCGTGAAGATTATGAATGGGCGAGAAATATGTTAAACGAATACGGGTTGAGCGCACGCTGCGAGGTACTGTTTTCTCCTAGCCATGGAGAACTTGAAGCGGGGCTCTTGGCCGACTGGATTCTGGCTGATCATCTAGCTGTGCGATTGCAGATTCAGTTGCATAAATATCTCTGGGGCGATGTGCCGGGGCGATAATCGTCTTGTATCGCACTGCTACGCTAGCGCGCCAACGTATAGGCAAGCAAAAGATAATTGCGTATGAAGAAAGCGGTCGTGCTCCTATCCGGTGGGCTGGACTCGGCTACTGTGCTGGCTGTTGCTTGCCATGCTGGTTATGGCTGCTATGCGTTGAGCTTTTGTTACGGTCAGCGTCACGCAGCTGAATTGTGTGCGGCCAAGCACATTGCCGAAGACTTAGGTGCGATTGAGCATCGTATTTTCCCGATAAAGCTCTCTGCTTTCGGCGGCTCTGCGCTCACTGATCCGGCGCTTGCTATTCCAGAGCAGCCAACGCAGGGGATTCCGGTCACTTACGTGCCCGTACGCAATACGGTATTCCTGTCCATCGCCCTGGGTTGGGCCGAGGTGCTGGGCGCACGGGATATCTTTATCGGCATCAACGCTGTGGACTATTCTGGCTATCCGGACTGCCGCCCGGAGTATTTAGCCGCCTTCGAGGCACTGGCCAATCTCGCTACCAAGGCCGGCGTCGAGGGCGACCGTTTCCATATCCATGCACCGCTCATCAATCTTACCAAGGCGGAAATCATCCGCCGCGGCATGCAACTCCACGTCAACTATGCGCTGACAGTCTCGTGTTATGCGGCTGATGGACAGGGCAGGGCCTGCGCCCGTTGCGATGCTTGCCGTTTCCGCGCCAGGGGGTTTGCGGACGCGGGTGTTACGGATCCGACGGTTTATCGTAGTGGCGCCGTTCCATGATTAAGAACGAATTACAATCGAGGCCATCTAATCTGACTAATTACAATTTAGAGGTGTACTCGATGAACAGGCGTCGCTTTCTGATTGGTGCGGCTGCGCTGTCATTGTTTCCGTTGGTCTGGCGCAATACGCTGGCCCGCGGGCAACAGTTGACGGGTGCGGTGAAAAAGATTCATAAATCGGAAGACGAGTGGCGGGCGCTGCTTACAGAAGAGGAGTTCTACGTGTTGCGAGAGGGAGGAACGGAACCTGCTGGCTCCAGTCCCTTGAATCATGAGACACGCACAGGCACTTATGTTTGCGCAGGTTGTGCGCTGCCTTTATTCAAGTCCGAATGGAAATACAATAGCGATACAGGATGGCCTAGCTTTTACACCGCGATGCAGGGGCATGTGGAAACTAGGTTAGATTATTCGACTTTTTGGCCGAGCACCGAGTACCACTGCGCACGCTGCGGCGGCCATCAGGGGCATGTATTCGACGATGGTCCACAGCCCACCGGCCAGCGGTGGTGCAACAACGGCGTAGCGCTGGACTTCATCCCGATTTAGCGCGTATAAAATCACATCGACAGCAAACGGCCTGGGCGAATTCGCTATGGGGCGACATTTTGCGCTAGCAAATAGCGTGTTTACAAAGGCTTGATTGAGCCTGGCCGTAGGCATCTAGTGGTAAGCCATCATTTGGCTTCATCTATTTGGGGTACTTAACCCGCATGCGGACAAGTGTTATTGTGCCAGCGAACTGCTTGCAAGCCGTCTAGCACTTCAATATAAGCGCCCTTTTGGGATAAGCAACGGCTGATAAAGCTAAACGCCGTGAGTAAATGACAAATAGCCGCGAGCACCATGAATGGCTAGAAAATATTTATAGGGCCGTTAGCTCAGCTGGTAGAGCAGCGGACTTTTAATCCGTTGGTCGAAGGTTCGAATCCTTCACGGCCCACTTTAATCAATAGTTTATTACTACTTATGCACCCTCGTATTAAGCTCTGCGTGATTTTTGCGGGACTTACGAGGTGGTAAGCCTGCGTAAGACCACTAATTCAGGTTTTCCGTTTCCTCGATCGCACACGCTGTTTGCCGCCTCAATGAGGCGAAATAGATCCGCAGCGGAATAGTGCGTTGTATTCCTTCCAGACCGATGCCCTAGCAGGTCTTGCCGATCCTCAAAGCTCACGCCTGCAGCCCGTAAGCGGCGACTGAAAGTGTGTGTTTTAGATCATGAACCCGAACGTGCAGCAGTCCAGCCTTGTTCCTGGCGCGCTTCCAACCCGTATTGAGCATACGCGTCAGGGCTTTGCCTCGGAAGCTGAATACGTAGCTTGAATGTTGGCCACGCCGTGCTTCGATCACTGAGTGCGCGACTCGGTTCAGCACCACAAGACGATCATCCGCGTTCTTTCCGACCGACTGTACATAGTCCTGTATAGCTTGTGCCATGGTTGTCATATTTGAAATTTCTTTCGCATGAAACGCCGGAACACTTGCGAGTTATGCTGGCATGGAGCGCATACCCTAATCAGAAGCCCATCAACAGGCTGCTGAGATCGACTACACATTATAATAGATGTCAAAGCGCAACAACTTGCACTAACATGAAGTCCATCGTTCGTGATTTTGTGAAATTCGTCAGGATAGCCGGAGAGCTACAACTTGATTCGGCGGAAGCAACGCACGCCATCAAAACAGAAACATCACATGGCATGCGCCGCGCTTGATCGCTTGCCTGATCAGGATTCGGTCTAAGACAGTTAGTTACTGATGGCCACCGGCGGCAACACCGCCTGCAGTCGCGTTACGGTCAACTGGAATAGCTGGTAAATCACCTCGAACGCGTGTCGGTGCAGCTTTCGTAAGACCGCCAGCGACAAGGAGTACCCTGCGGCGACACCATACATTGCCGACATCAGAGAGACCGGCCCTGTATCAATTCGATTTGCCAAAAAAGCGAAAAAGACAGCATCAGAGTCGTTTACGAGCGACCTTCCAATACCTAACCTAAAGATAAAGACTGAGACAATACCTCGAGCTTCGATCTCTGGGCCATTGAAACAGGTGCTACAACGGGTCGCCCTTGGCAGCACAGCGGGAGTGCCTCAAGGCAGGGGTTCACCATCACATCAGGAAATTTGCGATTGAAACGAACCTATAAGGTTGTGGATGTATTCACCGCCCGACCGCTGCTTGGCAATCCTGTTGCGGTTGTTTTTGACGCTGAGGGACTTGACACGGCAGCGATGCAGAGCATTGCCCGCTGGACCAATCTCTCTGAGACCACTTTCGTGCTGCCGCCCACCTTGTCATCGGCCGATTACCGCTTGCGCATCTTCACGCCACGCAGCGAACTGCCCTTTGCTGGACACCCAACTCTCGGCAGCGCTTACGCGGCGCTCGAGGCTCGGCGAGTTGAGCCACGCAACGGGCATCTCACGCAAGAGTGCGGCGTCGGCCTTGTTGACATTGTGGTCGAAGGGTGTGGAGCGCAACGACGCCTTACCCTATGCCTGCCAGCGGCCGTACTCACTCCTTTGAGGTCTGACGACGTTACCGAGCTGGAAGCTGTGATTGGCCACTCTGTAATGCGCGAGGCGACCCCCGCAATCGTGAACGTCGGCGCTGTCTGGGTAGTAGCGCAG
>DATACK010000140.1:0-6556 GCA_036259115.1 Gammaproteobacteria bacterium
TAACCATTTTATCTTCACGTTATCTCTCCGGCAGGATGCTATGTGCATGAGCTGGGATGGTTGCTTCTAACGCGGGGTCTGACCAAGTGCATTAGCAAGGCTGACTACCAAAAGCCATTCCATTGCCGTTGCAAGCTGCGGCGCATGCGCCGGGGTAAGGCCTTGAGCTGCTGGTAATGCTCAGCGAAACGCGGTAGCAACTCGTCTCTTCTTAGCGAAAGTTGTTGCTTTAAGCTCGGGTCACGTGCCTTCTTGAACTCGTCTTGCCACGCCGACAGGAGAATCTGATCAAACGTGCTGGTGGGCGCTTCTGCCATTGTGCAGCTCTCCGCAGTGATGGCTCTGTTGTCGTATGGCTAGGCGCTCTAGAACTTGCCAATGCGCATCGAGTATATCTAACGCAATAACAATCCGCTAACGTTTGAATTCGTCCGCGAGAGGCCCGCTCCTGGAATGCGGACGGTTGAATAGGATGCTGCTCTAAGCATGAAGCGTTTTTTGGTCTCGCGTAACAAGATGATAGACGGAATCGGGTTTTATCCGCCGAACCCAGATGGCGGTGAGGTGGCACAACAAATTGAACAATCAATATTGAAAAAGCCGAGCACAGAACACGGCGCACCGCTATCGGATGTACAACAGTTGCTTCGGTATTTGCGTGAAAAGGAAGTGCGCGATTCATTAGGCGCACGTGCACGTGATCCGAGTGTTTTAGCCGCGCAATACCTAGAAACGGCCGAGACCGGCGAAAACGACTTATTTTTGTGTGCGCTCGAAAATCCGCCCATGCCACTGCTCCCGCCTGACATGCTGACTAAAGGCCGTCAGGCTCAGCTTATGCGTCAAAACCCAGAAGATGCCGAAAAGCTCCATAACGTCCGGCAGGCGCAGGCGTACCTACGTAACGCGGTTGCCGGCATCAAAAGGCAGATTATGGATCACGCCGGGCTTGAGCCTCAGACCGTCGTGCGTGGTGGTGAACCTGGCGGTGACGCGGCCGAGTAAGGGCTTTGTAAAACTTACACAATTGCAATTTCTACCCGGCTTGCCGCTGCCAACAAAACTTGCACGGGGGTAGTTATAGGGGTAAACCGCGTAGCGGCTGATTAGCATGTGCATGTGAATCAGTGACTTACAGCATAAATTAGGTAGATTAGCCGTCCATCCAACTGTCACCTTTTTGAACTGTCTTTCATAAGTAATCCCCACTGTACCACCGTGGTTAAACTGTGTAGACCAGCGCAAAGGTGATCATCTAGGCTATGAGTGCACGAAGTGCATTACGTCTCATCGCTTGATTCAGCGGTGGTCGTCTCACGCTGCGGGTGTGGCTCCACAAACGATAGCCACTTGTCCAGACCGTGCGAGATCTCGGTCAATACCCTCGCTATCATCGTCCTTGAGATTATCCGTCTCCTCGATGCCTAACCGGATGGTGCGGCCAAACGCGGCAAGCGCGGAGGAGAACGCATCCACGGCTCCTCGCCAGTCGTGAGTACCAACGGGTAGGTATCCAATGTGGAACGGTCGGCTACCACGCGGCAGTCCCCGCCGCAACCCCCAAGCTGTACGATGCGCTCAGCCAATAGATCGAGGTAATCTTCCACGGCCTCATTGATCGTATCGAACGGTCCGCGCCGGGCGATGAAATTTAGTACGTTCACGTTCCAGTGGGCCTGCTTCCACGGGGTTTGGAGTTCTATCCAATAGGCAAGCCGCGGATTAAGCAAATCCGCGGCTTGTGCCCGGGCGGCCGATGGCAGATCATTCTTAGTTCTAGAGTTCCGTCGATTGATGGAATCGGTATATAGAAGCGCTCCCATAATGAAACGTAACTTCAATCGCGCGCCACGGCTAAGATTTGCCGCACGCACGTGTGCGTGCGGCGCGCGGTTAACATATACATCCGTCAGCGCATGCGGCACTCCGGGCCTGATCTTCTGCCGCCGGATGCGTACCTCCGGGATGGCTATGCCACACCGGCGCTATGAAGCCGGCGGAGGCTCCGAAGTTGGCGTGCTCTGCTCGCTCGATGGCTGCGTGGCGCCGCCAGTCCTCTCTTGGATTTCGATCCGCTGGCCGCGCCGCTCTCGCCTGGGTACCGGCATGGTGACCTCCAGTACGCCATTTTGGAAGGTGGCTTGCACTTCCTCGGCGTTAATGCCCTCGGGCAGCGGGATGCTGCGCGAGAAGCGGCCATAGTGCCGCTCACTGTGGCGGTAGCCCTCACGAGTTTCGTCGCGCTCTTCCCGCCGCTCACCGGTAATCGTGAGCATGTCGTCTGTGACCTCGACGTTCATATCGTCCTTGTTCAAGCCTGGTAAATCTGCGCGCACGATCAATTGACCATCCCTCTCGAAGATCTCGGTTGGAGGAATCCAATTGACCTGCGGGAAACCCGCCCTGCGCTCAAAGCGCGACACAGGCCAGTTGCGTCCCCATCCGAAGTCCGCAGAAAGGCCACTGCCGAAGAGTCGATCCATCTCCTCGGAAAAGCGCCGCATGAGCGCAAACGGGCTCTCCGTCCAAAGTGAGGGCAGTGAGTCCTCGCGGCGTGATAGTCCGCGTCTTTGACTCTGCCGTTCGACGGGCACTTGCTGATTTTCAGCTGTCGATTGCGTCGATCCTGCCTGGGTCGATGTGTCTTTCGTGTGTGCCATACGCTGGTCCTCCTCTTGGTTCACGTAACGGGCGCGGCGCTCACTTTCAATTTAGATCGCGCGGTCTCCATCCAAGGATCATCGCTTTCATGATTGTTTTACGTGAGTGATATGCCTGGGAAATGCTGCGATACGCCGAGATTGGGTCGCGGCAGCCATGCTTTCCTCTCATCTGATCACGCTCACCGTATACATAGATCAAGGCTTAAGCAGGATCTTGATCGCGCCATCCTGCTTTTTCTGAAAGATCTCGTAAGCGTGCGGCGCCTCATCCAGCGGCAAGCGGTGCGTCGCAAAATTCTCCACCTCGAGCGGATCGGCATCGTCGGTGACGAGCGGCATGATGTCGTCAATCCAGCGCTTGACGTTGGCCTGTCCCATGCGCAGCTGGATCTGCTTATCGAACATCGTCAGCATGGGCAGGGGATCGGCCATACCGCCATAGACGCCAGAGAGCGAAATCGTGCCGCCGCGGCGCACCGCATCGATTGCTGAGTAAAATACGCTCAGACGGTCTGCACCTGCTGTTTTCATGAGGCTCTGCGCGATCGAGTCGGGCAGCAGACCGGCAAGCGTCTGTCCCAGTTTACCGCCAGGCGAGCCGTGCGCCTCCATGCCGACCGCGTCGATCACCGAATCGGTACCGCGGCCATCCGTCATCTCGCGGATCGCATCCGGAATGTCGTTGTGCTCCTGGACGTCTAGCACCTCGATTCCGCGGCGACGCGCTAGCTCTAGTCGCTCGGGCACCAAGTCGACCCCAATAGCTCTGAATCCCCGATGCTGGGCAATGCGTGAACTCATCTGGCCGATCGGGCCGAGCCCAAAGACTGCAACGCTGCCGCCTTTGGGAACGCTTGCGTACTCCACCGCCTGCCAAGCTGTAGGCAGTACGTCGGAGAGATAGATAAAGCGATCATCAGGTGGCCCTTCCGGCACTTTGATAGGCCCGTAGTGGGCCTGGGGTACGCACAGGTATTCAGCTTGCCCGCCGGGCACCTGACCGTAAAGTTTGGTATAGCCAAACAGCGCGGCTCCCATATCCTGTTCACGAACCTGGGTGGTCTCGCACTGTGACTGTAACCCCTCATCGCACATGAAGCAGTGCCCACAACTGATATTGAATGGGACGACGACCCGATCGCCTGGCTTGATCTGGCTGACTTCCGAACCAACCTCTTCGACAATGCCCATCGCCTCGTGTCCGAGGATGTCGCCTGGCTCAAGAAATGGACCGAGCACCTCATAAAGGTGTAGATCGGAACCGCAGATCGCGGTCGTGGTGACGCGTACAATAGCGTCCGTGGGTGCCTGAATGATTGGATCAGGAACCGTGTCGACTCTTACGTTGCGCTTGCCATGCCATGCTAAGGCTTTCATCTGTTTTAACCTTTACTATATTGATCCCCTGATTCACAGGCTGCACCATCAGACGCTGCGGGCCTGGTCTGCGTGTTTGCCCTCCGCGAACTCCTCGACGATCTTCGCGCAAAATGCCTTGAGGTCCTGCGGGCCGCGGCTCGAGACGAGCCCCTGATCGGTGACGACCTCCTCGTCGACAACTTCGGCGCCGGCATTGCGCAGGTCAGTGCGTAGACTTGGCCAAGAGGTGAGTCTGCGGCCACGCACGACGTCGGCCTCGACCAAGGTCCAGGGTCCGTGACAGATCACGCCCACGGGCTTGCCGGCCTTGAAGAACTCGCGCACGAACTCGACCGCGGCCTCATCTTGACGCAGGTGGTCGGGGTTAGTCGTGCCGCCGGGGAGGATCAGCGCGTCATAGTCATCTACTGAGGCCTCCGAGACGGTGCGATTCACCTTGAAGGTGTCGGCCGGGTCTACGTCATGGTTATAGGCCTGGATCTCGCCCGGCTTGATCGACAGCAGTTCAGTCTGTGCCCCAGCGTCGGTGACTGCCTTACGCGGCTCGACCAGTTCCACCTGCTCGACGCCATCCGCCGCCAGAATAGCGACTTTCTTGCCCTGAAGCGTTTGTGCCATTTCATGTCTCCTCAAGTTGTATTGCTTGAAATCGTGCATGCAATTTCGTTCTTGATAAATCTGCAACGTTCGTTCCAATGCGCTTCGCTCGCCGAAGAAGGTTGCAACTGGCGTCGCCATTGCAGCGCACTGATGCCCCTCACAATTCGACGTATGCCTCTAGCTTCGCCGCCCTATAAAATTGAATATCAAAGTGTTCAAAATAAGGGCCGTAGGTTGCATAGTGATACTGTAGAAAAAGTCCTTGGCATACCCGCCGTGCGCCGCGAGCACCTGCCGCGGCCGCATTGTACGGGCGAAATCGGCAACGGCAGGCTTGGTCAGCCACGGTGCCATGATGGGCCGAATCATCAGCTCGACGCCCTTGAACGCGAATAACAATTAATTGAAGGGGTCGCCGGGGGTTAGCACGCGCTCGTTCACTAGAAACACGGTATTAAGCGGCAGTAAGTCGGATAGAATAGGTTCATGCTGCGCTGGTATCGCTTGCGACGTGAACTTGCTCTGTTGGGGGCACTGTCCGCCAGCAGTATCACCCCGACGCCTTCTTGCATTCTGGACGCGGCTTCGGCATTCCTATGACGGAGGCGCCGCTCAGTGCCAGAAAACGCTTTAATATCTCAACGGCAATGTGATCTGGATGAGAATGCGTGATAACGGCCGTTGAGACGCCGCCGAAGACGTCAAGCTTGATACGTCTCTCCACGAAGGAAAACTTGCCGGGATCGAACAGCAGTTCTTTACTATCGTGCTCGATGAGGAAGCAGAATGAATGTCGTTGTAGAGACACATAATGACCCGTCGGCTGGCTGGAGCTGCAAAACTCCGGCAATGTATTTACAAGGCTTGGGAGCTTCTGATTTCTCCTCTCCTTAATTTTAGCCCGACCGCTCACCGAGCTGGATTAGTGTGTTTAGAATGGGCTAGACCCAGATATTATGCACAGATCAGTACTTGCCAAGGCGCTTATTGCGGTGCGTTACTGCGCTTTTGATTTAGCATCGGAGTCCAGGGCAAATGCTGATCCAACTGCCCAGCCGCTTTAAATGGACGCGTAACTACCACAAGTTGTAATCAAGATCATGAGCCAATTCGATCGCCGTGATAATTTCGTCGGCTTGCAGATTGGTGTCGATCTGCGGGGTATCGCCGGGCAGCCGGTGAAAATCAGCGAATGGAATGCTGCGTTCACCTTTTGTGCCGGTAACGCGCACCACCGCCTCCAGCGCGGCCAGCGCGACACACATATCCGATGGATTCACAGCGATACAATGTTCACTGGCGCCTAGAATCGCGTGTATGCGATTGAAACCGGGAATTGCAGGACAGCCCGTTCCGGGCTCGCGCTTGTTGCAGGGCAGGGCGGCGTCATAGAAATAATAACAGCGCGTGCGCTGCAAAAGGTTTCCACCATTGGTCGCTACATTGCGTAGCTGCGCTGATGCCCCGCCAGAATCGCCTTTGAAAGCAGCGGATAACGCTTTTCGACCTGTTCATTGTACGCAGTCTCAGCGTTGGTCACGAGTGCACCGATGCGCAAACCACCCGCTTCGGTGTCTTCAATTTTATTTAAAGGCCGGCGCGCGATGTCGATCAAACGGCTAGGTCGCGCGACGTTCTCTTTTATCAAGTCGACGAGATTGGTGCCGCCTGCAATAAATTTAGCTGTCTTGTCGGCCGCCATCTCACGTACGGCAGCCGCCACATCATCGGCTCTGACGTATGAAAAGTTGTTCATGACGCAGCACGCCATGCCAAATCTTCCGCCTCTGATCGCATGGTCTCTTCGATGGCGGCGATAATGTTCGGATACGCGCCGCAACGGCAGATCTTGCCGCTCATCAGTTCGCGGATGTCATCCACCGTTTTTGCCCTGCCCTCATTCAGCATCCCAA
>DATACK010000141.1:0-2655 GCA_036259115.1 Gammaproteobacteria bacterium
CGTCCTGGAACACCGGACAACACCCTTCCATGGGCATTGCGTATCGTATGAAGCCCGATCCGGAGTACCCTCCAATCGTTAGCGTGTCGTAAAAAGATGCTGTAAACAAACTGTAGTACCCGGCAACGTACGGAAGACGACCCGGGCCTAAATACTCGTAGCCAATCCGCAACGCGCCGAAGCTTGCACCTGCATACGTTCGGTAGTGTACGGGCACTTCACTGTAGATTCCCGTTTCGTCGTACACCTTTGCGATAGTAGTGCCATTGACGTCACAGGATTCGACCCCGCCCGCAGTCGTGCAGACTTTGCCTCCACTTTCAAGAGGCACGAAGAGACCACTGCTCATGCTTAAACAGACTGTGGCAAAAGTCCGATTTTCCTGGCGGTTAAAACAACCGACCGATAAAATGTTTGTATGTCCATGGGCACCCGCAAGCACCGTCAGCGCCAGGAGCAGTTGTGGGTCGCGAATGCCGAGCTGGCCAGCGGACCGGGTCACCCTTTCTATACACGCTTGAATGAGTTGTTGGAGCAGGAGAAGTTCGATGCTTTCGCTGAAGCAGCCTGCGCGTCGTTCTACGACGAGAAAAACGGACGTCCGTCGCTGCCGCCCGGCACATACTTTCGACTGCTGTTGATCGGCTACTTCGAGGGCATCGATTCCGAACGAGGGATTGCCTGGCGGGCCGCCGATTCCCTGGGCCTGCGTCAGTTCCTTCGAATTGGTCTGGACGAGGAAACACCAAATCATTCAACGATTTCGAGGACGCGGCGGCTGATCGACGTGGAGACGCACCGTAAAGTTTTCCTGTGGGTGCTGGGCGTGCTGGCGGATGGAGGTCTGCTCAAAGGCCGGACGGTAGGTGTGGACGCCACGACGCTGGAAGCCAATGCAGCTATGCGATCGATTGTCCGGCGTGACAGCGGGGCCAGTTATGAGGAGTTCCTCGCTGATCTCGCCAAGCAGTCCGGGATTGAGACTCCGAGCCGGGAAGATCTGGCGCGCATCGACCGCAAGCGTAAGAAGAAGACTTCCAATGAAGACTGGGAAAGCCCTGTAGATCCGGATGCCCGAATCGCAAAGATGAAGGACGGGACGACGCATCTGGCGCACAAAGCCGAGCACGCGGTGGATATGGAGACCGGCGCGGTGATCGCGGTCACACTGCAGGCTGCCGATCAGGGCGACACGACAACCATCAAAGAAACGCTGGCCGAAACGGCTGAGAATCTGGCGCAGATGATCGAGCGGGAAGCCGAAAAAGCGCCCAATGAAGAGCCGCAGGTGAGCCTGAATTCGATGGCAGAGATTGTGGCCGACAAGGGATATCACAGCAACGACACCATGCTGTTGATCGAGCAGGCCGAGGCACGCAGCTACATTCCGGAGCCGAAGCGGGAAGGTCGTAACTGGTCTGGTAAGACTGCCGAACAGAAGGCTGTATACGCAAACCGCCGGCGCGTCAAAGGCGATTATGGCAAGCGATTGTTGAAACGGCGTGGGGAACTGATCGAGAGATCATTTGCCCACTGCTACGAAACAGGAGCCATGCGACGAGTGTATCTGCGGGGCCGGGAAAACATCTCCAAACGGCAGTTGATTCATGTTGGAGCGTTCAATCTCGGGCTCGTACTGCGCAAGAACATCGGCGCTGGGACGCCCCGGGAGCTCTCCGAAATCGGCGTGACCTATCTATCTTCGTCGTTTATTCGCTCTCGATAAAGTTTACGAGGACTTCTCTGACTCATAACTCATCGTCGTCGGGCTTTCGGAGGCGCAAACCTTGCGCTCAATCCTTCCGACACGCAAGTTGCCGCCTCCGAAATTCCGGGGGTTCCGCCACGGGCTGCTAAGGCTCGCATTGCGTCGTCGTTCACCGACCTGGACAGCCACGATACACCGAGCGCGACTGCCCATCCCCGCGCACGCATTTGGGTGTGTTCATCGCACGGGTTGAATGGTCCACGCACTGAGCTCAGAAAAGCCGGCCGGACTTGCGACGGCAGCATCATCCACATAACACCGAGGTCAGTGGCCGGATCACCCGCAGCAAGATCGCCAAAGTCGATTACAGCCGAGAGGCGACCACGGGTGACGAGCAGATTGCCCGGATGAAGATCTCCATGGATCCATAACGGTGGTCCGGGCCATGGGGACGCTGAAAGCGCGCGATCCCAGACGCTCAGTGCATTGCTCTGTTCTACAAGTCCTTCGAGTTGCTGAAGGTGCTTACGAAAGGCATGATCACGATACCGCAGCGGTATGCCTCGCCACGGATTGAGCGGAGCATCCTCGGGTGCAGGCTGGTGTAGTCGGCGGAGAAAGCGGCCAAGATCAACGGCCATCAGCCTTCGGTGCCAACGTACGAACAAGGCACTCTCCCCCGGCAACCAAGGTACGACAGACCAACGCCAAGGATACCCGCAGCCGGGGCGGCCTATGCGGATAGGTACCGGGATTGGCAGGGGCAACCGCGCACTTAACTCAGGCAGCCACCGTTGCTCCTGCTCCATGAGGACCACCGAAGCCGCCCGACGAGGCATGCGCACGGCCAGACGCTCACCCAATCGGAACAAACGATTGTCCCAGCCCTCGCCGGCGTCGACGAGAGTTAGCGAGGCTAGGTCCGCATGTTGTTCACGCAGCAACGC
>DATACK010000142.1:0-1658 GCA_036259115.1 Gammaproteobacteria bacterium
GGTGGTGCTGATGCTGATCAAGGGCTTCGATTCACGCCAGATGGAAGCTTACCTCGCCGAGAACGTGGTGGCACGCGTCTTCATTGGCCGTCACCACGATGCCAAGGCTCAGATTCGCGACCACTCCAATATCGCCCGGGCCTATGCGGCTTTGGGCCAAGAGGGGATCGAGGCCGTCAACACCTTGACCATCAGGGCGGCGCATCGCTTTGGCTTTGTCGACGAGGGGACTCTGTCGGCCGACACCACGGCACAGGAACTCCCCATAGGCTATCCCAACGAGCCGGGCATTTTGCGGGGGCTGGCGCAACGCTGTGGCCGCGCCTTGACACAGTTGCAAAAGCGAGGCGTTCAGGGGCTCGACTGTGCCCTGGAGCAAGTGCAGACGATCTTACGCTCGGTCAAAGAACACCACCTCTTTGCCAAGTGCAAAACAGACAAACGCCAGGTGTTGACCCGGATATTGAGAGAGGTTGGCGATTTGATGGTGCAAACGCGTCCACTTGTCGAGCGTCTCCATACGCCGTCGGATCGGGTGATCCAGAATGCGCGCTCGCAACTTGTGGCGATGCACGAGGTGATCAAGCTACTGATGGGTCAGATCGTGCACTGGCTCTCGACGGGAAACGTTGCGGCCAACAAAATCGTGCATGTGGGCCTGCCGCAAGCCCGCGCCATCGTGCGCCACAAAGCGGGCAAAAAGACGGAATTTGGTTTGGCCTATCTGATCAGCCGCTTGGGCGGCGGCTATGTGTTTGGCGAGCGCATCGCGGCCAATGCAGACGAAAAGCAGATGCCGCTCGAGGCCCTGGCCGGCTACCGGGCCATCTTTGGTCCACAGGCGACACCGGAGTTGGTGGTCTACGACCGCGGTGGCGATTCGACCCCAACGCGCCAGTGGCTTACCGCGGAGGGCGTCAAGGACATAGGGATTCAACCCAAAGGGAAGCGGCCGTGGTCGGTTGCCGAGGGAGTCCGAGACCAGATTCGCAGCGAGCGAGGTCGCACCGAAGGGTGCATTGGCACGTTGAAAAGCAACCGGTACCAAGTCAACAAACCCAAAGCACGTCTTTGGCACACGCTGGAGATGGCGGGGCCAAGGTCTATCCTCTCCTTCAATCTCAACAAATTGATGCGGGATGTCGTGGCCCTCACCCGCTAAGGGATCGACAGAAACGAACGGAACGAAGTCGCCATAAAGGGGAGATACAGAGGGAAAGGAAAGAAATGGAGGACCGGATGACCTCCAATGAATTCTGCGACACGCTCTAGCTATTAAGCAAGCCCAGCTACTCGTCCAGTTGAGGACAGCTAATACCGCGTTGACCAATGAAATCCCACAGCGCCAAAAAGCGGAAGCTGAATTGCAGTCGACTTTTCACCAAACGGACCGCGTGTTGGAAGCCGTCCCCTCTATCCTGATCGTTCTCGACGCCCAAAACACGGTGATCTGGTGGAATATGGCAGCCGAGCAAACGTTGGGGATCGCCGCCAACGACATCATTGGGCACTCCTTGCAAGCATGTGCCACGCTATGGGAGATACCTGCCCTTCGGCAAAGTCTCGCCATCTATGCCACAAAAAAGGAAAAAGTCATTCTAGAGGACTTCAGTATCCAAGCCTCTGACGGGGCGAAACGCATCCTTGGACTAACGATC
>DATACK010000143.1:0-10191 GCA_036259115.1 Gammaproteobacteria bacterium
TCGATCGGTTTCTTGACGCAAAATATTTTGTGGTAACCGTGAGGACGGTTAAAGATGCTTGTTTCATGACTATAAAACCGTCTATCTCGAAGCAGTTCACCATAAGCTACATCATTAGCGTCGTTCCACTCCACGGAGAGGTGGCGACGATATGTACGCGTTCCGACATGATTGCCCCTCAATCAGAATGTAGATGGACATCACTGCGGGACAACAGACGGTTGTCTGTGTTCTTGCTCAACAAATCTGCTTGGCCTTACATGGCACAGCCGCGTGGAAGCCCGCAACTGTTTTCATCACTATTGTTGCGGGCCGGCCAAAAAGTTATTCTATGCCAGATGCGTGGCGCAGTTTATTGAATGTACGTCGCAGGCATTTTCCTTAGGTAGTGCATAGATGCATCCTACTTATACCGGATAAATCATTAGACCTCATCCGGCGTGCGCAAGGTCGTTGCGCTAATACGGATGGCACGCTTTTCATCGCGCAGGCTGCGCATAGGCTTACGTTCTATCCCTTGCGGCCCCACAACCCAGCTCAACGGGCGCCTTTCGGTGCCGATCTTTTCTTGCAACAACACAAGGCCTTCCAGCAACGCCTCCGGGCGGGGCGGACAGCCCGGGACATACACGTCCACCGGCAGGAACTTATCCACACCTTGCACTACGCTGTAGACGTCGTACATACCGCCCGAGTTGGCGCAAGAGCCCATGGAGATTACCCAGCGCGGCTCCATCATCTGCTCATAGAGCCTTTGAATCACGGGCGCCATCTTCCGAAATACGGTCCCGGAAATCACGATCAAATCCGCCTCGCGTGGCGTGGCACGAATGACCTCGGCGCCAAAGCGCGCGATATCGTGTGGACTAGTAAACGCAGTGGCCATCTCCACGTAACAGCACGATAGGCCGAAGTTGAACGGCCATACGGAGTATTTGCGACCCCAGGCGACGAGGTCTTGCAACTTTGCAAGGATCAAATTCCGTCGCACGGCGTCGCTGAACGATTCTTTACGCCAATCGTCAGTATTGCTTTGATTCGCTCTGCTCAATTGCCAACGCATGTCAACCTGCCTTGTGCACTGGCTGCCTATCAGTGGCTATAGACCGATATTGCAGCGAGGGGGGCAGTCCGGCGTGCCGCGTGCGCCCTTCCGGCCCCCAGTCCAACGCGCCGATGCGCCATAGATAGATTAGCGCGGCAACCAGGATTCCGATGAAAATTAATATTTCGATGTAGCCCGCCCAACCGGATTCGTACAGCGCCACCGCCCAAGCAAAGATGAACACTGCCTCTAAGTCAAAGATCACGAAGAATACTGCGACTAAGTAAAAATGTGCGGGAAACCGCAGCCGACCGTACCCCACGCCCACGACCCCGGACTCGAACGGTTCGCCAGTGGCGCGTTCATTGTGTCGCTGGCCTAAGACGTAGGACAGCGCCACCATCGCTGTCACCAATCCAAGCACAGCGATGAAGTATAAAACCAATGGCCATAGCGTACCCGATTGCATCAACAGAAATCCTGCGCGTAGATTACTAGCACTGTTTCTCGTGAAGGACTTTAGATATAGTTATTAGTCTACAGTTCCATGTAAGCATATGGAAAACAAAAGGTGCTGATAGATTTCTCCCTGCCGTTAAGAAAACTTATCTGCAGCGCTTGCTACTATAGCAATTCCCGTTCCACTTTGGAGCTCGACTTGTATCAAGCGGTCTCTGCTTCTATAGTGATCTTGAGTGCAACTGAGCGGATGGGGCTCCTTCTCTGTGATTCTTTCAGCTGGATTGTAAGAAATGCAAGCGCTTGCTCAAGTGGCACTGAGAGATCAAGTAGATGTCTTTAGACATGGCTATGGCTGTTTGCCTTCTCAGGAGTAGATTGTGCATGCCTACAAGTCACTAAAGCGCTTTACCAATGGAGCACAACGCATGAGCGAATCAAAACGTCTTGAAGGAAAAGCGAGTCTCATCACCGGTGGTGCGGCGGGCATTGGACACGCCGCCGCCCAAAGTTCGTAACGGAGGGTGCTACGGTCGTGATGTGCGACATAGACGAGGCCGAGGGTTACGAGGTTACTCAGCGCAAGGATCGCAGTACGACCTTCTTTGCCGTCAATGTCGCGAATCGTCAAGCGGTGTAGGTGTGGGTGGATACGATGGCAGACCAGTTCGGCCGCATCGATGTGCTGCTCGATAACGGCGGCATCACCCACGATGCACAATTGATCAGGATCAGGGGTGGAGAACTGGTCGACATGATGTCTGAGGAAGCATTCGATCAGGTGATCGACGCGAACTTAAGGCCGTCTTCAATTGCGTCCAGGCGGTGCCGGTGATGGTCAGACAAGGCCGTGGTGTAACCTTAAACGCCTCCTCGGTCACTGCACTTTATGGCAACTTCGGGCAGACGAACTATGGCGCCGCCAAGGCTGGCATCGAAGGCATGACCCGCGTGTTGTCGCGAGAGGTGGGTCGCTATGGCGTCCGCGTCAATGAGGTAGCGCATTGATTTTATCTCCACGTAGTTAACTGCCGGCATGCCAGACAAGATCCTAACCCACATGCGTGATCACACCACTCGCCCGTTTAGGCATTCCAGCCGATGTGACAAGTGCCTTATGCCTTCTTAGTTTCCGATGAGGCCAGCTTTATTTCCAATGCCTTACTGAGCGTCTACGGCGGTTTAGTAATGGGGACTAGGCATTCGCATCGCAGCCTCGTTAACTACTTCGCCTCAAAGGGCGTGCCTTCTACATATATTGTCTAGGCTTCTGCCATGTGCTATGACATACCGGTGGTATCGCAGCCATGTAATCGCAGCCGGCACCAAGAGATAATTGACATACTGTGAAAGACCTGATCGTGCACGTCGACAATTTGGCATCGTGCGCCACGCGCATCGGGCTAGCGGCGCGTCTGGCAAAACGCTTCGATGCTCATCTCATAGGTGTTTACGCGCAAAACCCCACTTTCATGCCGCCAGGGGAGGAATCCCTGCAAAGCCTCGAAGCAGTGGCAGTAGCCGCCCCAGAGAGTATGGAATATGACCCACAGATTGTGCGCTCTGAAGAAAAGGCCGCGGAGAGGGCGTTTCAAACCATTATCTCAAAGCATAAGATCGTGACTCAATGGCGCACTATGGTGGGCGCTGCAGCTGACGTCGTGGTGGCGTTTTCGCGCTTCACGGATATGGTGCTCGTCGGTCAGACGGCGCCTGCTGGTGAGGATCTCGCCGGCGAGGTTGCATTAAGATCAGGCCGTCCAGTGCTGGTGATCCCGGATGCAGGATCTGCGCCGAGGTCTATCGAAAGCGTGCTGGTAGCATGGGACGCCAGCCGTGAGGCCGCCCGTGCGCTGCACGATGCGCTGCCGTTGTTGAAGCGAGCAACCCAAGTCACCGTGCTCTCCGTCGGGCCCGCGGAAAAGGAGGTACCGGGCATCGACATTGGTGAGCATCTCAAGCGACATGGCATCCAGGCGAAATTCGTGCAAGCGAATGACGCCGAGCCTAATGCCGGCCCTGCCGTGCTCGCCCAAGCCAATGAGCTGGCCTGTGATTTAATCGTCATGGGCGCTTACGGCCATTCTAAATTACGCGAGCGCGTATTAGGCGGAACCACACACTACGTACTCAAGCACATGATAACGCCGCTGCTGATAGCCCATTGAACTCGGGTCGGCGGGCCTTAGCCTAATGGATATGTCCTGCGTGTTGGCGTTTATCATGCGTTATCATCGGCATCGGGATTGAAACGCGCAGTGACCTTAGCGTTCAGTGCGCCTTTGGCGAGACGGATTGCGAGCGTATCGCCACGGGCTACGCTTGTGCTATTGCGCACCAATGCGCCATCGCGCGTGACCAGTGCATAACCGCGCGCCAAAGTCGCCTGAGGGCCAATCGCCGCGAGCGTATTGCTCAATCTGTCGAGGTATTGTCGCTGCATTTCCAATCGCCGTCGCATTGCAGTGATGAGGCGGTGCCCAAGTTGCTCACTGTGCGATACGGTCTGTGCCAGGCGCACGTGCGGTGAGCACTGCTGTGCACGCACGCTGAACGCACTGAGCTGTTCGGCACGCGCTTTGAGCCCGTAGCGCACAGCCAGCCGTAGGCGCTGTTCGAGGTCATCAATACGCTGGCCCTGTCGCTGGAGCCGTTGTCGAGGATGCTGCAGGTATAGGCGTCCATACACCCACTTAAGCGCTCGCCAACGTCCTTCGCAGCACCTTCGCAGACATGCGCGAAGATGCTGTGCGACTTGGTCGAGTCGGGACAACAATTGCGGGCCGTCGGGACTCACGAGCTCGGCGGCTGCTGTCGGGGTCGCGGCGCGGTGGTCAGCGGCAAAGTCGGCAATGGTGAAATCAATTTCATGTCCTACTGCACTGACTACCGGGATCTCGCACGCTGCAATGGCGCGCGCCACGGGTTCCGTATTAAACGTCCATAGGTCTTCCAGCGCACCGCCGCCGCGGGCCAGGATTAGTACGTCGCAATCTCTGCGCCGATTAGCCAGCGCTAACGCCTGGGCAATGGCCGCAGGTGCATCCGCGCCTTGCACCGGAACGGGATAGACGAGCACCGGCAACGCAGGGAAGCGGCGCCGCAAAACACTCAGGATGTCGCGCAGTGCGGCACCATCTGGGGAGGTGATGACGCCGAGTCTGCGCGGATATTTTGGAAGCGTACGTTTGCGCGCGATATCGAATAGACCTTCGGCAGCAAGCCGTTGTTTTAGTGCCTCGAAGGCGTGCTGTAAGGCACCGAAACCGACCTCCTCTAAGTGTTCGACTGTCAGTTGGAATTCGCCGCGAGGCTCGTATAGGCCGACGCGCGCGCGTGCCAGCACGTGCATGCCGTCGCGTGGTTTGAATCGTAGATAAAGGTTTTGATTTCTAAACATCGCGCAGCGCACGCATGCCTCATTATCTTTAAGTGTGAAGTAGAGATGGCCGGACGCCGGCGCAGCGAGATTTGATATCTCACCCTCCACCCATAACAGCGGAAAGCTTATGGTCAGCAGCAGCCGCGCCTCACGATTCAGACGTGAGACGCTGTATATCTCTCGCTGAGCAAGATTAGGATTAAGGGAAGTAGACATTCACGTATCGTAGGTATCGGCTAATTCAACTACAATCGGCGTTGTGCGATGACTGCGATAGCTTAGATATTTAAGGAGATGCTTAGCAGTAAGGCTGTCAGTCAGTGCTGATGTGCCCCAGTTTACCGGCGTTAGACTAGATCCTATAATGCAGCATTGCTCGTAGCAGAGAGCCGCAATGCGTATCATCACTCAAGAAGCGCTTACTTTTGATGATGTCCTGCTGGTACCAGCGCATTCTACAGTATTGCCGAAAGACACCGAGCTCAGCACACGCCTAACCCGCGAGATTTCCTTAAACATACCCCTTCTTTCGGCTGCCATGGACACAGTCACCGAAGGCCGGCTAGCTATTGCCATGGCGCAGGAGGGGGGCTTGGGCGTCATTCACAAAAACATGACCGTCGAGCAGCAGGCGCGCCAAGTGCGCATGGTGAAGAAATACGAGAGCGGCGTCATCAAAGAGCCGATCACGGTCTCGCCCAATGTGAGCATTCGCGAGGTTCTGGACATAACCCGTGCGAACAATATCTCGGGCGTGCCGGTGGTCGAAGGGGAATCGCTGGTGGGCATCGTGACCGCCCGCGACTTGCGTTTTGAGACGCATCTGGACGCGCCGGTATCGACCGTCATGACACCGCAGAATCGGTTGGTCACGGTGCGGGAAGGCGCGGATAGGCAAGAGGTCAAACAACTGCTGCACAAGCATCGTATTGAGAAGATACTGGTCGTCAATGAGGATTTTCAGCTGCGCGGCATGATCACGGTCAAGGATATTCAGAAATCGACTGATTATCCGCGCGCCTGCAAAGACGATCAAGGCCGCCTGCGGGTCGGCGCGGCGGTGGGTGCTAGCGCGGAGAGTGAGGAGCGCATAACCGCCTTGGTGGCGGCAGGTGTCGACGTCATCGTCGTCGATACCGCGCACGGCCATGCTCAGGGCGTATTGGACAGGGTCGCGTGGGTGAAGCGAAAGTTTCCGCAGGTGCAGGTGGTGGGGGGTAACGTGGCCACCGGCGAAGCTGCGCACGCCTTGGTCGCGCACGGCGCGGATGCGGTCAAAGTGGGTATCGGACCGGGATCAATTTGCACCACACGTGTAGTCGCGGGCGTGGGCGTGCCGCAGGTTACCGCCATTGCAAGCGTACGTGAGGCTTTAAAGGATAGCGATGCGCCAGTGATCGCGGATGGCGGCGTCCGCTTTTCCGGAGATGTAGCCAAGGCACTGGCCGCTGGTGCGCATACCGTGATGATCGGTAGTTTGTTCGCTGGCACTAAAGAGGCGCCGGGTGAGGTCGAACTTTATCAGGGGCGTTCTTATAAGGCGTATCGAGGCATGGGTTCATTGGGCGCCATGCAGCAAGGCGCCAGTGAGCGCTATTTCCAGGAACATGCCGAGCTCCAGAAACTAGTGCCGGAGGGTATCGAAGGTCGAGTGCCGTATAAGGGAACTATCGCTACAATTATTCATCAGTTGCTCGGTGGGGTGCGGGCCAGCATGGGCTATGTCGGTTGCAGTTCAATCGATGAGCTGCATGTGCGCGCGCAATTTGTGCGTGTGTCGGTCGCTGGGATGCGCGAAAGCCATGTGCACGATGTTGCCATCACCAAAGAAGCACCCAACTATCAAATCGATTAACCGTTGCGCGGTCTAGAAACCAAAACGCTATCGGCCGCTGTGTCTCCAAAGATTATCCGCCTGAAGGCGGGATCTGCATCAGTGAGTGTGATCGTATGTTGGATTCCCGCCTGCGCAGGAACAGTAGCTCTAAACTTATCATTAGCTACCTACGCTATCAATGATCCTAGATATCAATTCTCTTAGCGTATAGCGTCACAGCGCGCCATCATCCAAGATATCTCCTTCTGAATGTATTCTAATCCTGTGTTGCTGACCGCCAAATTCCGTATCACGGAGAATTTGTGAACATTCATTCTGAGCTAATCCTGATCTTGGATTTTGGATCTCAGTATACTCAGCTCATCGCGCGTCGCGTCCGTGAGGCAGGCGTGTATTGCGAGATTCACCCGTGGGATGGCGCAGACGAGGTGCTAGACCGCACCGAACTTAGAGGAATCATTCTATCAGGCGGGCCAGAATCGGTCACTGTGCAGGCTCCGCCACGAATCTCGCCGCGGATATTCGAGCGCAAGGTGCCGGTGTTTGGCATCTGCTACGGCATGCAGGCGATGGCCGCGCAGTTAGGTGGTCAGGTGGAGACGCATCGGCGGCGCGAATTCGGCTATGCACAGGTGCGCGCTCGCGGCCATACCGTATTATTGAAAGACATCGAAGATCATACCTCACCGGAAAGCTATGGCCTTTTGGACGTGTGGATGTCGCACGGCGATCGGGTCTGTGCGTTGCCCGCCGGCTTTAAGCTCATGGCCAGCACTGATAGCTCGCCTATTGCCGCGATGGCTGATGAACGGCGGCATTTCTATGGACTTCAGTTCCACCCCGAAGTGACACATACCCGTCAGGGCACGCGGATTCTCAAACGCTTTCTGCACGATATCTGCGGTTGCCATGAGCTATGGACGGCGAGTAACATCGTCGAGGACTATGTCACTACCTTGCGGGACAAGATAGGTCAAGATGAAGTGATCTTGGCCTTGTCGGGAGGCGTAGATTCCTCGGTCGTGGCCGCGCTATTGCAGCGGGCAATCGGCGAGCAATTAACCGGTGTGTTCGTCGATACGGGTCTGCTGCGGTTGCACGAAGCGGATCAGGTGATGGCGACTTTGGCGCGGCACATGGGCGTGCGAGTCATCAAGGTCGACGCGGAAGATCGCTTTCTCGCAACGCTGCAAGGTGTTACCGACCCGGAACAGAAGCGCAAGATCATCGGTAAGCTCTTTATCGAGATATTTACTGAGGCGGCCGCTCAGCGTACGAATGCAGCGTGGCTGGCGCAAGGCACAATCTATCCCGATGTCATCGAATCCGCCGGCGCTACCACCGGCAAGGCGCATCTGATTAAGTCGCATCATAACGTCGGCGGCTTACCCACTGAGATGAAGCTCAAGTTGATAGAGCCCTTGCGCGAGTTGTTCAAAGATGAAGTGCGCAAGATCGGGCTCGAATTGGGCTTGCCATCAGAGATGGTGCATCGCCATCCCTTTCCCGGACCTGGTTTGGGCGTACGCATCTTGGGCGAGGTAAGAAAGGAATTTGCCCATCTGCTACGTCAGGCAGATGATATTTTAATTAGTGAACTGCGCAAGCAGAATTTGTACGATCAGGTTTCGCAGGCGTTCGCAGTGTTTCTACCGGTCAGGTCCGTGGGCGTAATGGGCGACAGCCGGCGTTATGAGCACGTCATCGCCTTGCGTGCGGTGGAAACGACTGACTTCATGACCGCACGTTGGGCACGCCTACCGTATGAATTCCTAGATCATATCTCGCGGCGCATCATCAATGAGGTCGATGGCATCTCGCGCGTCACTTATGACATCTCTGGCAAGCCGCCCGCAACCATTGAGTGGGAGTAAGGCCAAAGTGCACATGAAGCGTGAAAGGAAGACGACAAGCGCATTAGCCGATTGGTAATCTCTTCTCGCGCCCGTGCATGTAGCCGGCGTTCCTCTAAATGACAGAAAACCCATCAGCCGTCTCACATCCTGCACCTGATAATACCGACGAGATAGATCATCGCTGGATGGGCCGCGCGTTAGAACTTGCCCGTCAATCGCTAGCCGCTGGTGAAGTGCCGGTGGGTGCGGTGCTGGTAAAAAATGGCACACTTTTAAGCGAAGGATCGAATCGTCCTATCGCCACTCATGATCCCACAGCGCATGCTGAGATCGTCGCCCTGCGCGCGGCGGGCCAAAGGCTCGGCAATTATCGCTTGATAGATACGACCTTATATGTGTCACTCGAACCGTGCTTGATGTGTATCGGCGCGATAATCCATGCGCGTATCGCGCGCCTGATCTTCGGTGCTTATGACCCTAGGAGCGGTGCCGCTGACAGTGTCTTTGCGATATTGCAGTCCGGCCGGACGAACCATGAAATCGCAGTGCAAGGCGGCGTCCGCGAGAGTGAGTGCGCCGACATGTTGAGGTCTTTCTTTAGCGCTCAGCGCAAGGGCTAAAGTGTGTTACGTTATAGACCTGGGGCGGAATGTATAGATACACTCGTTGATCTTACTTGTTGTACCCTTCATACGCGGTCCACCTTGTTTCGAATAGGCCTGTTTGCCAGATAAACTTTCATTTCTATTCCTACGGAAGGCGATATAGTCAGTGGGTTTGTTAGCGGCGCAACAGAGTGCGTCAACTAATCTCGTTGATGTCCTCGGCTACGTTCCCCAACCTGATTAGAAATAGGGATCAGCAGTTACTTACTACCGCTCGTCAGACTTTTCTTTGCCATACCTCGTTTGACCGGCAGCCTCTCGTGGTTCGTTAATAACAAGACGGCGTGTGATGCGGAGGGTCAGCAGGATTCTTATAGCGCTGTTCTCATGCTGCCTGGAGGCGCAGATAGTGGGTGCAGACTTTGCATTTACTGAGCAAAGTGCGAGTGGTCTCGGCTAGGCCTTTGCCGGCGCCGCTGCACTGGCGGAGGATCCTTCCAACGTATGCTTTAATCCCGCTGGGATGATCCCTTTGCACGGCTGCCAGATGGCCAGTGTACTAATTTAAACGTCATCATGCCGGGCATTGAACTTCATAATCAAGGTTTCCACGTGAGCCCGCTAGTCGGCGGAGAACCGCGCTCAGGGGGCGGCGGTGTCGATGCGGGAAAACCGGTTCCAATCCCTAGCGTCTATTTCGTGAAATCCGTTGCGCGAGCGGTCGGCTTCGGCTTGGGGATTAATGTCTCATTTGGCCCCGCAACCGACTCCGAAGATTGGGTAGGGTGTTACCACGCCATCAAGACCGATCTATTCACGGTCAATTCCAGTCCCAATATCGCCTGGAAGGCCAATGATAACGTGGCCCAGGGGGTTGGATTTGATGTCTCTACTTCGATTTAACGCTCTCCAGCGCAATCGACAATCCTCCGTCTACCTTGGAAAAGTGGGCGCGGGGTGCATCAGCATCAGCTTTGGCACACCCAACGGCCAGACCACTGTCGGCA
>DATACK010000144.1:0-1634 GCA_036259115.1 Gammaproteobacteria bacterium
CTTGTGATCCTGGACCGGGAAGGCGTTGACCAAAAGAGGCACCCAGCGTCCAAAGTTGAGTACAGCAGTAAGCCATAGTGCCTCGCCTGCGGAACCGCTGACCAGCGCGAGAGCAACGACAATATAAAGGATCGGCGTACGCACATAGGTAACGAAATTCAAGCCGAGTTGAAGGCCATAAATAAGGCTGATTTTCCACATGGCGTGATAATTGCGCGCTCCATGCGAGACTTGAACGCGACGCTGCGGATAAGGCATGCGCAGCAGTTCAAAACGATGCAGTCCGTAGGCGACTGCGAGCAAGCCCACCAACGCCAGCGGCCAACCACCTAAGCTATTTAGGGGTAGCAGCCAGGCGAGCAGGCCCAAGCCGCCGCCAAGGATGACAGCGCCAAGCGCGTAGCCGAGCGCGTGGGTCAGGAGGGTCGGAAGCCAGCGCACCACCGTTCGGGCACTGTACTGCCCGCGCGGTCTTAGGAGACTCAGCGAGGAATAGCCGCAGGGCGACCAAGTCGATAGCAGGCCACCAGCGAAAGCCAGAACAATCGCGATCGGCATTACATTTGGCTGCCCGCTCGTTGCGAGCAGGAGCATTGCTGCATAGATGCCCACGCCTAGGCTCAAGGCCGCCAGAAGCAGCCTCGCACTGCGACTGGCCGTGGTTGGAAACTGCTGGCGATCCTGGATTTTTGTAGTCGGAACGACCTGTCTCGGGCGAACGCTCACGCTCCTGTTAGATACGACTTCGGTTGGACTACTGGACACGATTGATACCTCGCTTGAATCCAAGTTGATGGCCACTTTCTCCCAGGAACAATATGCATGCCAAAGCGAGTCAGCCACTACGTCTACCAGTAATCAAACACTTACCTTAAGTAAAAGGAGCGTACGCGAGAAAAAGGGGCGTGATTGGGTCGAAAGGGGACGCCCCTTTATCCACTTTACCGACGAGTGCGGCGCCTAACTCGAGCGACCCTAAGGTGCTGGGCGCCTTGCCTGACGTCGCGGCTCTTTCCTTGACCATGAGGCACTCCAGTGCGCTCAGGCGGACATTCGATTCAATTCGTCTGCCTGCAAGGCACGAAAATGTTTGCACATCAGCCGTGCGGACAAGGCAAGCTGCTGCGGATCCCCTTGTCTCGCAACGTTCAGCGCCCGATGCGGCGAGACGGGCTGGGATACTACCATTGACGAGATAAGAACTTCGGCTCCATCTGCGGCAAACCGCAAGCAGATCGGGCAGCACTCACCCGGCCCGCGCGCCATCGGCGATACCAATGACGGCAAGAGCCCGCGAGATGGGAGCAAATCTAGGCTCGGTAGCTAGCGTGCCGCCTTCACCTGCGCGGGCTGAACGACGTCGCCGCTGTCGTTGCCCCAGGCATTACGCTCATAAGTCACCACCGCGGCGATTTCAGCGTCATCAAGCTGTTGGCCGAAGGCGAACATCCTTGTGCCTGGAATGCCGTTGATGACGGTATCGATATGATTACCAACTGAGCCGAGCTGAATCTTGCCAGCTTTCAAAAAGCCGCGCTCCTCAAGCGGCTGCGCCACGTATGCCGGCGCGCTAAAGGTGGCGCCAGCGACCAGCGGAGGATAGGAACCAGGAAGACCCATACCATTGCTCTGAT
>DATACK010000145.1:0-1838 GCA_036259115.1 Gammaproteobacteria bacterium
CGCTGCCTGATCGTTGTAGAACATTCAACAAGGCGTTGATGGGGTTCATGATATTACCTCCTTCACTCAGAAGACGACGGGCATAGTTGTTGTCTGAAACCCTCAGGCTAGCCCTAACACAAGAAAGGCCGAGCCGGTCGCGGTAAGCAGCAACCCGTCGGCAAGCACGGCCCGCTGGGCGTTCGACGCGAGCCACCCCTGGACCTTGTGATCCTGGACCGGGAAGGCGTTGACCAAAAGAGGCACCCAGCGTCCAAAGTTGAGTACAGCAATAAGCCATAGCGCCTCGCTCGGAGAACCGCTGATCAGCGCGAGAGCGACGACGATATAAAGGATCGGCGTGCGAACGTAGGTGACGAAGTTCAAGCCAAGTTGAAGGCCATAAATCAGGCTGATCTTCCACATGGCGTGATAATTGCGCGCTCCATGCGAGACCTGGATGCGCCTTTGCGGGTAAGGCATACGCAGCAGTTTGAGGCAATGCAGGCCGTAACCGACCGCGATCAAGCCAACGAACGCCATCGGCCAACCGCCCAAGCTATTTAGGGATAACAGCCAGGCGAGCAGGCCCAAGCCGCCGCCAAGGACAATGGCGCCAAGCGCGTAGCCGAGCGCGTGGGTTGCAAGAGTCGGAATCCAATACGCTACGGAACGCATACTGTAGTGCCCGTGAGGCCGCAGCAGACTCAGCGACGAATAGCCGCAGGGCGACCAAGTCGATAGCAGACCGCCAGCGAAAGCTAGAACAATCGCGATCGGCATTACATTTGGCTGCCCACTCGTTGCGAGCAGGAGCATTGCTGCATAGATGCCCACGCCTAGGCTCAACGCCGCCAGAAGCAGCCTCGCACTGCGACTGGCCTTGGTCGGGAACTGCTGACGGTCCTGGATCTTTGTAGCCGGATGGGCTTGCCTCGGGCGAACGCTCACGCCCCTGTTGGATAAGATTTCGGTTGGACTGCCAGACACGACTGATACCTCGCTAAAAACCCTAGTTGGTGATCATTTTCTATTTGCAGGAACAATATGCATGCCAAAGCGAGTCAGCCACTATGTCTACCAATAATCAAACACTTACCTTGAGTAGAAAGAGCGCACGCAAGAAAAGGGGCGTGATTGGGTCGAAACGGGATGCCCCTTTATCCACTTTACGGACGAGTGCGGCGCCTAAGTCGAGCGACCCTAAGGTGCTGGGTGCCTTGCCTGACGTCGCGGTTCTTTCTTTGACCATGAGGCACTCCAGTGCGCTCAGGCGGACATTCGATTCAATTCGTCTGCCAGCAAGGCACGAAAACGTTTGCGTATCAGACGTGCGGGCAAGGCAAGCTGCTGCGGATCCCCTTGTCTCTCAACGTTCAGCGCCCGATGCCGCGAGACGGGCTGGGATACCATTGACGAGATAAGAACTTCGGCTCCATCTGCGGCAAACCGCAAGCAGATCGGGCAGCACTCACCCGGCCCGCGCGCCATCGGCTATACGAATGACGGCAAGAGCCCGCGAGATGGAGCAAATCTAGGGCTCGGTAGCTAGCGTGCCGCCTTCACCTGCGCGGGCTGAACGACGTCGCCGCTGTCGTTGCCCCAGGCATTACGCTCATAAGTCACCACCGCGGCGATTTCGGCGTCATCAAGCTGTTGGCCGAAGGCGAACATCCTCGTACCTGGAATGCCGTTGATGACGGTATCGATATGACTATCAACTGAGCCGAGCTGAATCTTGCCAGCTTTCAAAAAGCCGCGCTCCTCAAGCGGCTGCGCCACGTATGCCGGCGCGCTAAAGGTGGCGCCAGCGACCAGCGGAGGATAGGAACCAGGAAGACCCATACCATTGCTCTGAT
>DATACK010000146.1:0-1524 GCA_036259115.1 Gammaproteobacteria bacterium
GCCGAGAGCCTGCGTAAGGTCTAGCCCACCTAATTCAATCAAGAGGCTGTCAATCTCGCCGCCCTTCATAGCCAGCAAGACTCGCCCATCGAGCGTCGCCATGAGCGCCGCCACAGAATCGCCGATGGCATTCAGACGCGCCCGCCCGCCGATATTGCCGACGCTCTTCTGCGCAAATCCAGACCAGCGCAGGAGTTGCTTTAACTCCACCTGACGCACTTCGGTCTTCAGCACCGCCTGCACAGGGCGCGCACTGGCGTCGAGGCGAAACCATGACTTGATCTGTCCGCCGCCAACACCCAAGTTAAACGGCTTTAGCACCAGGCGGCCGCCGTCGAGCTTGGCCCTGATGCGTAGATCATCGATGGGGAGGGTAGTCTGAACTCTTTTGCCGTTGAAGCTCACCTGCGCATCGATGGTTTTTAGGCTTTTAAGGTCAATTGGATCTCGTGGCAGGACTGTTGCAGTCTTGGTCTCGGTTTTTGCTTCTCGCTTTTGCTGCTTCGACTCAGCTTCACCAGGTCCGGTATCAGGGGCCGCGCCGGCCCGCCCCCTGAGCTCATCTAGATCAAGCCGACGGGATTTAAGATCCGCAATTAGCAGCGGCCGCGGGTCTCTCAGCGTGCGGACCGCGACATCGCCGGTCATATCACTATCGCCGACATTGCCTACGAAGTTATCGAAACGCCAGATCTTACCTGCGTACGAAAGTTGCCCTTTGATGTCGTAAGGCGGCAGGTCGGGTAACGACAAGCCCGCGAGCTTATTGAGGCTACTCGGGTTTGGCCCTTTGATCTTCAAGGCGAGATTCAGGCCCTTGAAGTCGAGCGGCCTTGTAACCTCGCCCTTGATACTCGCCTTGGTTTTCGCGACTTCGACCTGAGCTTCGACCGGGTATGGTCGTTTTTCCTCTATCAGTCTCAGCAGAGATCCGGCACCTATATGTAACTTGAAAGGCTCGCCTTGATAACGACCATGGCCCTCGATCGTGGTCGGCTCGGCGCCGTTCGAAGCCTTAGCGGTCGCCAGCCGAGTTTTGATGTCGATGCCGCTGTCCGGATCGCGATAGGTGAAATGGGTATCGTCAATCACCAGACTGTGAATGAACGTCAAAGGCGTCTGCTCAACTGCGGCGGCGATCTGCTCCTTCGTGGCGCCGACTATCGCGATATGGACGCGCCCGTCAAGGACACCGAAGGTGCTCTTAAGGTGAAACGGGGCGACGATTTTCTCAATATCCACCTTGTTGATGCCAGTCATCAAACTGCCGCGAATCGGTGTTGAACTGTCCACTGCAAGCTTGCCTCGCACCGTGCCGCCCCCGACGCCAACATCAAATGGATCGACGCGCAGGCGTCCCTCTTTGAGCCTGAGCGCAACGCGGACATCACGCAATGCTATTTTGGGCGCCAATATCTTATCACCGTGGATGTTGACGATGGCGTCTATTGCACGCAGGAATTTGAGATCCAGCGGCTTGGGCTTTTGTGGTTTTCGCTTCGGTGCCGTTAACTTCGCAAAATC
>DATACK010000147.1:0-2902 GCA_036259115.1 Gammaproteobacteria bacterium
GGAAACTTCGCTGAAGTTCTACACCGAAATCCTCGGGCTCCAGCCCGAGCGCGTCGAGGAATGGCGGGCAGGCGCCGTGCGCTTCCCCTCTGCCCGCATTAACGCGGACACTATTATCGACTTCTTCGGCTCTGACCAGGAGCCCATCGGCAAAGATGGGGTAAAAAACCAAGACCACTTCTGCATGGTGATCGAGCCCACCGATATGGAGGAACTCAAGGCCAAGCTCGAAGCCTTGGGTGTTGCCATCCAGGCCGGCCCTGGCAAGCGTTGGGGTTCCCACGGCGATGGGATATCCCTCTATATCTACGACCCCGACGACAATGTCGTAGAGCTGCGGCACTACTAGGGCGTGTTTGCAAACTCACAAGCTATAACCATAAGAGTGTCGCGGCGATCAGCCACATGGCACGATCATGGTCGGCACATTTCTCATAGCGTATGGCAATCTGCCGGTTTTGTTTGAGCCGGTTGATCAGTCGCTCCATCGCTCGATCAAAGGTACTGCTTCGATGTTCATTTTCCTTGTGGGGGATGGTGATGCGGATGCCACGGCACCGCCACATACCCCCGGATGTGGCGACTGCTATAGGCCTTGTCGCCCACCCCTTTCAACATCGTAATTGCTGGACGAGCAGCCAGGACGTCGACAAATGACCGTCATTTTTGTCTCGGACACTTCCCGGTAGTTTCGCAGCATGACCGCATATAGTCTAGGCGTGGCAGCCTCTATACACATGTTGAAAGGGCTGGCCTTGTCGCCCACCACATGACCCGGACGGTGTTTGCGAGGTAATGTAAAGTTTGTGTATGAAATGTGGTGAGGTGGAAAACCGGGCGCTTTTCCTTTACAAACAGGGATGAATGAGGTCCTCTAGGAAAAGAGAAACTCCCGTGGGCCTCGATCATAGCATCGGCCACCCCTAAGCTCGACTTTGTCCATTCACGTCGCATAACAGACCGCGTCGGTTAAGCGCTCCAATAAAGAGCGCGGGACTTTTACCACATCACGGCTTTGACTCGACGTTGAAAAATGGCAACGCCTCCACAAACAACGCCTGACGAGCGCCAGCGCATCAGCAAAGGTCGGCAGCTCTTTCGTATACCAAGCAGCCGTGCGAACCGATATGGTACAACTTTTGATCAAGTCGTTTGCCATCAAAGCCACGAGCGAGAACAATCCCAATAACACCGGTGTCGTGCGGGCAATCGCCAAGTCGCTCCATTGTCTCTGGGTTTCCATACCCAGATGCGCACGCGTTTCTTCGAAGGTGACTTCCATGCGCCAACGCCGCACAAACCAGGTCAGAATTTGCTCAGGCGTATGATTGACATGGGTCGAAAGAAAGGCTTGCGGCTCGTAGTGGCCTTCTGGGTCGCGCACCAAGACCCAGCGAATCAAGACCGGTTGGAAGCCGGACTTATACCACACACAGATCTCCGTGTAGATCGCCACTTCCCGCTTCTGACTGCCATACCAGTGCTCGACTTCCAGAGACGTCCACGGGGTGTTGGGATCGCCCAGACGTTGCTTGGGCGAAGGCCGGCGTGCCCCTTTGACGCGCGGTCGTCCCTGTTGATGGGGCTTTCGTTCTGGAGCTGGATTCCACAACTCAGCATCAAGACGCAATCGCGTGATCATATGAGCGTTGGGCGTTTGACTCACCGCGTGAAGCAGCTCTAGAGCTGCAAAACCGCCATCACCGACAACGATCAGCTGGCGATCTGGCAACCAGCGGGTGAGCAACCGCACCATTTGCCTCGCTCGCTCCGTCAACTTTTGGTGCCTTCGCCCCCGTTCGCGATGGTAGCGCTCTGAAGGACACAAGACGGTCAGGAACGGCAGACCCCACGTCGAACCCGCCCACGGCACCTGGGTCAGCACCATACAGCAGAGCCAACGCAAACCACTGGCTTTGACAAGATGCGTATGAGACGAGCGCACCGGATCGCGGTAGATACCTTTGGCGGTGATGTGCTCACCGCGCCGTCTTTCAATGGTGTCAGCCAAGCCAAAGACCAACTCCCCGTCGGGGGCAAAGCACGTGACCAACAGTCGCAGCAAGATGTGACTCGCGGCCAATATCGACCAGCGTGCCCGATTCAAGACCCGGTGATAGTTAACGAAGCCCGTCTGCTGGCTCAATCCCATAACCCGTAAGCATGCCCTCACCGTGCGTTTGCCAGGCGCGAGAATCGCGCCGACCAACAAGACCTGGGCGTGTTCCCAAACGGGCTTGGAAAAGATCGGTGCAAACTCTACAATCACAGGCAACAACTTGGCAGGCAGTGTCAGCATGAAAAAGACTCCTTTTGGCGAAGAAGTTTTCTTCAGCTTACGCTGTCTGCTGGTGTTTTTTCAAAGACTCCAAATGGCCAAAGTCGAGGTTAGAGGATGTTCAGCAAGTCGACAGGAACAATACATATTGACAGCGCTGTCTCGAAACAGGGCTGGACATCTCATGGCAAAACGGTGACGGCAAACCATTCATGCGTTGATTCGGAGCGGAGGCATAGCGATGAGCGAGGTCCAATGGTTCATGCAGGGGAAATACGTCGAATACTGTAGCTGCGATTACGGCTGTCCGTGTGAAAACATGGCACCGCCTACCTACGGGCACTGCGAGGGTGTGGTCGCCATGAAGGTTGACGAAGGCTACTACGGCGACGTGCGACTCGACGACGTGATCATTGCGGCGACCTTTTACTTCCCGCGTGCCATCCATCACGGCGAGGGTCATATGCAGCCGATTTTGCCGGAAGATACTACCGAAGCGCAGCGCGAAGCGATTTTTAAGATTATGTCGGGCGAAGGGCAGCCCGTGGGCACCATGTTCCAGATTTTCAGCGTCATCGTGGATCATGTGCACGAGCCGCTGTTTCTGCCCATCGAATTCGAGTG
>DATACK010000148.1:0-6703 GCA_036259115.1 Gammaproteobacteria bacterium
ATGCCTCGTGCCTCCTGTAAGCGGATACCATTGTGGTGTGCCTGCGAACATCCAGTGCCTCGATGCGTGGACTTCAGAAATGAAGTTGTGAGTCGCCGATCCGTTTGCGGCCCACCCTTACATCACGTCGCTCCAACCGCGCGCCTTAACCTCGCTTGGATGATCTCGAGCGGTTTAGTGACGACATTGGCCAGATGTTGTTTCGTGAAGCTTGCAACGCTGCGCACCGATTCCTCGGTGCCGCCTTGTCCTGATATACGCTTAGCGAAGCACCCTCGCCCCGACCAGTGTTCAGCCAATAGTACGTCACGAATCCCTGTACGCTTTTGGGGTAAGCAGTAACACCTGCTGAACCTTGCGATTTGCCTCTTCGCTCTCGCTGTTGTCGAGACGGTAATGCCGAATGACTGCGTACATGAACATCTTCTTCTATCATTAGCTTCATGACCTGTCGGTTAGGCGAATACGCCACGTGGAAGCGTGGCTTTGCCTAACGGTACGGAGGGCGACCAATGCCGCCCTCCATAAATCATGCGCCTACCTGGCGCTCGCCTGTTGTTCCGAGGCGGCGGAATAACGCCAAGCAAAGTCAAAAACGTCATCTGGTCGTACTAGGCACTGACAGACTGGAGCTTTCCGTCCTGCCACGCCAGAAATTTCGCCCGGCACCTTAAAGGACTTGCCGGTCGGCTTCTTACCGGCCAACGAACTACTGGGGAAGGGTTTTTTCCAGGTGCCCGTGATGACCCACTACACCGGCAGCGTGTTGTCGCCGCTCGCGCCTGCGCTCACGACCCTTACATGGAAGTTAGGAATGGCAGTGAAGAGCCCCTGCAACCAGTGGGCGAATGCGCGTCTCGATCGGATCGCAGCCCAGTGCCTCTAGTCTCTCGGCAACGTCAAGAGTTCTCTTGTTCGGTGTCCCCTTATACCGGCCTTCCGCCTTTCGCCTGGTTTTGAGCTACCGCGTGACATGGCTACTTTGTGCTACTTCATTCATTAAACGGTCGTATACCGCTCCTAGCTCTGTCTGACCAATACATCAAAAAGAGTCCGTAAACCTAAATTCTGCTAAGCATATTGCTCGCAAAAGCCGTATATCACCTTCTTCGGGCTGTGTAGATGGCGTATATACAAGCAGACAGTGACGCTGGTGCTTGGAAAGCTGCGCCAGGCGCTGACGTGTCTCGGTCTGGACCGGCGAAGTTGAGGATACGCGTTCCGGTACGCTCGGCCCAACCGTGACCGAAAGGCGGATCAGTCCAGTGCCTAACCTCGATCATCGACGGCAATCAGTAATTACATTCACTGATCGTTAACCTATACGACGACCACACCGACCGCGATCGGAACGGCGCGCCAGCGCCGGCAGCTGCATCTTGACCGCCGCTAGCGCGGCGCCCAGCGGAAAGGCGGCCATTCCGAACACGGTCCACACGAAAAAGTACCCACACCCACCAGCGCGGGTCAAACCTGTACTTACCGACAAACGGGGCAACGTTTAGCATCACGCCGTGGCATGGCTCGTATAATGCGCACGTTGCGGTACTTCAAAAGCTGCAATATTTGGTGTCGGAACTGACCACCACCGGGCGTATCTCAGGCTGCGCGATGATCGCGATCACATCATCGGCCTCAAGGCTTGCATGACAAAACCCAAACCGCGGGTGCACAGCTGAGAGCGAGTTTCGCAAATCCTCAGTCAGCTTCATGATCAGCGGGCGCATGTTGTAGTCGTAGTCGCTGCGCTGGCGCGCACGCGTTGCCTTGTAATCCGGGTACACTTTGCGGCGCGTGTTGATCGAGGTCGGCAAATCCCAGCACAGCGCCAAGATCGCGAACTTGGGATGCTCGCGGTGCAAAATCCGCCCAATATTGGTCAAGTTGTTCAAAAAGCAAAAGCCAAACAGCGCACGGTAATTCTCCGGGTCGTCATTCTGGCCCACATGCTTGCGCAAAAGCGGCGCGCCCTACCACATGCGATAGGCAAGGCCGGTGGCATCGACCGTGATGATCACCGGGCGACCTCGATGTAACTTGCGCCGTTGCTGCGCGTGACGGTGATCTCATGCTCAAAACGGTGCTGAAAATGTGCGTCATGGTCTATCACGACCTTCTGCCCTTTAAGTCCACTGATGAACTCAAACGCCTTGTGACGTCCGTCGGCGCTCAATCCGTGATTGGGTTCATCGAACACAAGCACGGCAAAGCCATGTCCGGTCGCCTGCGCAACAAGCTGATTGAACGATGCAAAGGCAGCTAAATCTACACGCCGCAACTGCCCTTCGGACAGTCCACTGATCGGCAGCTCTCGGCCATCAACTACCGCGCTGAAATACACTTGCGGGCGTCCAGCTTCGGTGCGCGTGCGCGCGACAATTGCATCGACTGTAAGCCCAAGCTGCTTTGAGTAGGCCGTGATGTAGCGCCCGAGATAGGCACATGATCTTTCGATCAACTGGTGGCGGATGCTTTTGAATCCTTCGATCCAAAAAGCGGCTGCGCGAAAGTTGGTGTTCGCCTCTGTGCGTTCCTGCCCGGTCTGGTAGCGAGCGAGCTTTAGATCGTTCAACTGGTGCAGTCGCTTATTATACTCGTCTTGAACGGTGGCGAGTGCAGCATCGCCTTCTATTTCTTTGATCTGCTGTTCTAGCCTGCCACGCAGCCGATCACGCTGGACGCGCTGCGCACGCAACACGTCAATTGAGCTAGTGTAACCGCTGCGGTAGCCGACCAGCGTTTCAATCCGTGCCGTGACCGCATTTAGTTCTTCGTTTAACTGGTATATTTTGTCGCCGTCGCGCTCGATCTCGCCGTCCAGCGCGCCCAGCTCATATCGTCCCTGCTCTCGGGCCTCATCGGTGATCGGCGCCGAACACGTAGGACAGTGATCGTGCCGTATCAGATCGGCGATTGTCTTTCTACGCGCTTCGTTTTGCGCAACGGAAAGGGACAAGCTCTCGCGCTGCTCCCATAGCGCATTCTCTTGCTGCTTGTCGCGATGTATCTCGCGCATCACACGCTCCAAGTTTGCCGTGGCCTCATCGATCGCCTTGATGCCCGCTTCATCTTGTCTATGCAGCTCGGCAAGCTCCGTTTTTAACGAGTCAGCCTTAGCCTTCGATTGCTTGGATAGCTCGTTGAGCCTGGCTTTAAGTGCTTTTACATTGCGTGCAGTCGTTTCCAGCTGCGCGTCCAACAGCTTAAGCTTAGCCTCGGCCTTCTCGTAGTCGCTTTTGTAGTCTGCGTGCAGGCTGCGCGCCATGAAGCGACACGCTTCCCAGCGCTCGGAGTAGGAGAGTATGTCTAAAAGCTCGGCGCGCGAGGCAGGCTTTAACTGTGACAGCGAATCAAAGCGGCTGCCGAAAAACATGGTCAGTGCCATGACATCGGCATCGATACCTACATATGCAAGCAACCGCTTGGTGGTGTCTGCCGCGCTGTGCCCGAGCACAGCGTTGGGGTCACCTGAGAACGCCTCGTTGGGCCTGCCATCAGTACCACTACCTTTGATGACGACCGACATATCCGGGCCTTTGCGGGTCCAGCGCCGGCGTACGTGAATCTCTTGCTCACCAAAAGTCAAGCAAACATCAACCGCACATATATTCGCACCAAAGCGCACCACGTTTGCAACGGGCATCTCGCGCACAAGCCGGCCTGTCAGACACCAGTAGACGGCTTCTAGGAGCGCGGACTTCCCTGCGCCGTTCTCGCCCCTGACCAAAACCGGACTGTCGCCGAAAGTTGAAAAGTCGACCTCTTGTGCTTCCGCGAATGACAGAAAATTGGATACCCATACCTTACCTAGTTTCACCTCTGCCATCTGTTATCGCCTTATAGATTGTTAGTGCAAACTCACGCAAAAATTTTTTATTCAACTCTACATCGACTGTATCCAAAAACTCAGAAATGATCTGATCTGGTGTGGTGGCGTGCTTTAAGTTTTCACTCAAGGTCTCGGTAACGACAGCAGGCAGGTAGACCAGGTCGATGACAGATGGATGACTATGCAGCGCGACTAGTTCTTGATCGCTTACTTCAAAATCTTTGATGCGTATAACGCCCCGCCGCGCTACCGTGGCGAGCATGTAATCGCGCAAGTCGTCGCGCGATGTCATCGTCCAAAATTCGGGCGCGCCGGACGCATACAAACGCAGCTTGCCGTCTTCAAACGTCGCATATGCGCCATGCGCGCCCTCGTCACGGAAATCACGCGGCGCCAACACGCCAACATACATAAGGCGGCCAAACGCCGACTGCTTGTGTATATCGCCCGAGATAACCTGGCTGAAAGCATTGAAGTCATCGGCACATACCATGTCATCGGGCCCGTTTGGCACCGCCTCTTTGACCGGCATGTGCGTGAACAGCGTGTGCGCACCACCTCGCTGCGCGTTTTTCAACAGTGCACGATACTGCGCCATGTCCCGACAGTAAGGCACTGCTACAACACCGGGCTCCACGGTATACCAAAGCGGCTTGTCAGCCACAAACACACCGCGCACGCCATCGCGCAAACCTCGCAAACCTTCAAAGGTCGCGCGCCCTGGTACGTAGCTGTCGTGTTGGCCGGTGATCCATATCACACGATTCTTTTTCTGCCATTCGATTACAGTGTCCAAAAAAAGATTGGCAGCGCGTGCATCGATGCGATCTCTCACTTCAAACACGTCACCGAGCAACATCAACTGATGCGTGTGCGCGTACTCGTCATACAGTTGCGCAAGTTCTTTGGCAAGCCAATCGAATCGCCATTGCGGCTCGTGGTGAATGTGCGCGTCGGCTATCAACAAGTATTTATTTCGCATTTTCGCCTTGCCCTTTTTTAGCAACTCATAACGCCGCTCGCGCCAGGCTCATCCTGGCGTCATTTGCGCGATGATGTTGTCCAGTGTGTCGTTCATGGTTACTTACTTCCTTCGATCAATCGTATAGGTAGGGGTGTTCGTTCTCTCGCTCCCGCCGGCGTCGTGCCTCGTCTGCCCGCACCTCGGCTTCCTACGCCTCGATAGACGGCGCCATATTTGGGATGCAGATGATGCTTCTGACGCACGCCGGCAGTTCCGCAACCTTTCCGTCGCGCTCCTCGTCGGTGTCGTACGTAATCAGCGCGAAGGCGGGGTCTTGAGGAGGCTTCAATCGTCGCTCAATGGCTCAACACATCGTATATTACCGTGCCATAGCAAGTCCTTAATGCGCTGAAAACGCCTCTGACCGCGTTTCACGCGCGGTTTCCTCCAAGCGCTCGATACGCTCCTCGATCTCCGTGGTTTCGACCAGCCGCGCCATGATGCCGATGATGTTGGCAAGCCACATCGCATCAGCAGTAGAAACCAAGTCTATGCGTCCGTCTCGATACAACCGCGCCAATTCGCGCCGTAGATCGGCCGGTGATATAAGCGGCTAGGGCGGTAGCTTGCATTGACTAACTTCGCTGCCCTTTCAATATCATAGTGAGAATTCAAGGCATTATTTTACCGTGTTTTCGGGCGCACCGCGCTGCGTCACGGCGGTGCTAGAAGGCGAGAGCATGATTAATGATGGCACTGCGCTGGTGGTTTACTCGGCCGCGATTGAGGCAGTGCTATCCGGCAGTTTTTCTTGGAGTAGCGCCGCATTGGACTTTCCTTTTAGCATGCTTGGCGGCATTGGGGTAGGACTTGCCGTGGCCTGGCTTATTTCATGGGCTTTCCTGCAACGGCTCGGATCGGGCTACCATATCATCGTATTGGTGCTCTTCTGCGCTTATCTGACTTACCTGTCCGCCGACTTATTGGGCGCGTCCGGCGTCCTCGCGGCGGTAGCTGGCAGCATTTACATCGGTCATTGCGCGCCCTTAGACGCCTCATCGACCGACCGCATCACCGGCTATTCCTTTCTAGAAATCATGGTCTTTCTGTTGAATGCGCTCGTGTTTATCCTGCTAGGCCTGCAATTTCCGGGCATGCTCGCGGGGATTTCTTGCCTGTCCATGGCCACGCTCGCACTTTGGGCGGGCGCCACGAGTATTGCGGTGATCGGTCTGCGAGTGATCTGGAGTCTGGCTTTTGGCCAGATTATTTTTCGCGTGCTACTATCGCTGCGCGTGCAATATCCTAAACCACCGTGGCGTCAATCCTTGGTGATTGGTGGGCCGGCATGCGCGGCGCCGTCTCCTTGGCCGCGGCGGTAATTTTCGTTACGGTAATTCTTCCGGATCTCTCTCTGCCCGCGCTCATTCGCGCACTGGCTTAAGCGGCGGACCTCGTGAAGAGGGAAACGAAATAAGGATGGCGTACACGCTGGGCGCGCGGGCGGCGATCGAGCGTCTCGATAAACTTCGTAATGAGGACTGGGTGCCAGAAGACACGGCCGAGCTGCTGCGCGACCTTTATGTTCATCGCTGCCGTGGGCTCGCGAAGGAACCGGTGGACGACGACCGCACGAACCATGAGGCGCGCTATGCCGCTTTGCAGCGGCTGTGGCGAGAACTTTTGACGGCTGAGCGTGAGGCTATGTTGCGCCTGCGTGAGACCGGTGAGATTAGCAACGAAGCGATGCGCCTAGCGCAGCGAGATCTCGATCTCCAGGAGTCACGTTTCGAGGATCAGACGGCCTGAGAGGTTATTTCTAGGACTCGCATCCTCTGCAGCCTCTAAATTCTTCGCGGCACTTGTGGCGGTCGGCCATTCATTGAAATGGGAGTCCCACCAAGGGTTTC
>DATACK010000150.1:0-3852 GCA_036259115.1 Gammaproteobacteria bacterium
GTTTGTTCTATAGGCTATCCATTCGGCACACTCAGAACGCGTCTCGCGCTTGTCTAAGGGCAGGAGTTATGCGCGCATTAGCAGTTACAACCGCCCCTGTGTCGGAAGCATTTGCTAAGCACGGCAATGAATGAGTTATGCACGCAGGAATTCACGCCCTCTTTTTCTTAAGGAGGGCTCGCCTACCTTTTCCCCGCACGGAGCGCGCTTCTACCGGCTCAAGGTCGATCCTGCGTTCATCGAGATCGACGCGCGCGATCTTCACGCGCAGTTTGTCGCCCAGGCGGTAGATGCGATGGCTGCGCTCGCCCGACAGGCGATGACCGATGGGATCGAAGTGATAATAGTCCCTCGGCAGTGAGGTGATATGTACCAGCCCTTCGACGTAGATCTCGTTCAGCTCCACGAACACGCCAAATGACGTAACACCGCTGATGATGCCGTCGAACTCTTCGCCTACCTTGTCTTGCATATACTCGCATTTGAGCCAGGCCTCCACGTCGTGGGTCGCCTCATCGGCGCGGCGCTCAGTCATGGAACAGTGCTCGCCCAGCGTAAGCATAGTGTCAAAGCTATACTCGAAGGTTGTCGGTCGCCGGTTGCGCAGTGCGTGGCGTATGGCCCTATGCACCAGCAGATCCGGATAGCGGCGAATGGGCGAAGTAAAATGCACGTATGCGGGCAGCGCCAAGCCGAAGTGACCTCGGTTTTCCGGCGAATAAACCGCCTGCGAGAGTGAGCGCAGCAGCACGGTCTGGATGAGGTGTGCATCCGGGCGCGAAATCACCTTGTCCACCAGCTTTGCGTAGTCTTTGGGCTCAGGCGAGTCTCCGCCGCCCAGGGTGAGGCCAAACTCATCCAGGAAATCTCGTAGATCCGCAAGCTTGTCGGCATCAGGACCTTCATGCACACGATACAATACAGGCATTTTGCGTTTCCGCAGAAAATCAGCCACCGCCACATTGGCTGCGATCATGCATTCTTCGATCAGCTTGTGCGCGTCGTTACGTTGCGCGGGCATGATGCGCTCTATCTTGCGATCCGGGCTGAATAAAAATTCCGTCTCCATGGTCTCAAAGTCGATCGCACCCCGGCGCTCGCGTCTTTTACGTAATACCTTGTAGAGCGCGTACAAATCATCGAGGTGTGACACAAGCCCAGTGTACTTGCGCCGCGGCGCCATTCTTCGGTCGACGACCATAGCGGCGACTTCAGTATAGGTAAGGCGCGCGGCCGAGCGCATTACTGCCTCAAAGAACCGATATCTTCCGTGTTTGCCATCCGCATTGATGCGCATCTCGCACACCATGCATAGGCGATCAGCCTCGGGATTGAGCGAACACAGGCCGTTGGAGAGCGTCTCCGGCAGCATAGGAATTACGCGGCCGGGGAAATAGACCGAGTTGCCGCGCCGTTGCGCCTCGGCATCCAAGGCGGTACCCGGCAACACGTAAGCCGACACGTCTGCAATCGCCACAAGAAGCCGCCAGCCACCGCCTGCCGGTTCGCAGTACACCGCGTCGTCGAAATCCATCGCGCTTTGGCTGTCGATCGTGACCAACGGCACATCTCGCAGGTCCACGCGCCCCTGTTTGTCTGGCTCGGGGATCTCGGGTTTGACGTGTGCCGCCTCGGTCAGTACATCCTCAGGCCATTCATAGGGCAGGGCATGCGCGCGCACCGCCACATCGATCTCCATGCCTGGCGCCATATGATCGCCCAGCACTTCCACGATCCGGCCGATTGGCTGACTGCGTTGGTTTGGCTGCTCTACGATGGCGGCCATTACGATCTGGCTGTCGCCTGCGCTGCCCATATTTTCAGGCGGAATGAGGATATCCTGATGGAGGCGTTTATTGTCCGGCCTCACAAAGCCGATGCCACGTTCCTTAAAGAAACGACCTACCACCTGTTCGTTGTGGCGCTCTAGAACCTCGACCAGCGCTGCCTCCTTGCGGCCGCGGCGATCTATACGTATCACGCGCACCAGCGCACGGTCGCCGTGCATGAGCGCGCGCATCTCGCGCGGTGACAAAAACAAATCCTCGTGACCCTCATCCGGCACGAGAAAACCGAAGCCATCCGGGTGACCGATCACGCGCCCGCGGATCAGATCGCTCTCATCCACGGGCAAATAACCACCACGCCGATTGCGCACGATCTGACCGTCACGCTCCATGGCCTTAAGCCTTCGGGTAAGCGCATCGATATCCTCGGGCGCCACGACTTGTAGGCATTCGAGCAGCTCGGATAGGTCGAGCGGCCCAGGCTGCTCGGACATGATGCTTAAGATCAGTTCGCGGCTGGGCACAGGCCGCGCATACTTACGCGCCTCGCGTTCGGCAAAAGGATCGCGCCGTGTTTTTCTTTGTGTCATGAATCACTATACTGCGGTCGGAAATTGACAAGCTTAGACCCGAAATGTACATTGCGCGCTTCGTATAAGCCTACCTTATCGCAGTCTCAAGCCGAGGTGGCGGAATTGGTAGACGCGCTAGCTTCAGGTGCTAGTGGGGGCAACCCCGTGGAGGTTCAAGTCCTCTCCTCGGCACCAAGTCTCTCAAGAACTCTCCCGCGGCGCATCTCAAAAGAGGGGGATAGTACTTACCTCGTGTACTCCGTGAACCTTACATATAGCAAGAGCACGCAAGGCCGCTTACTGCAAGGTGCGAGGCGCTCATCTGTCAGCCTCCCGCCCCTCATACTTCGCGCCCGATAGTGTTTAGCGTCAGGTCGGCGTTTTAGCCTTTAGGTATGCGGTTGACTGGTCGCGGCCCCAGGGCGGCTTTCGCCTTGGGATTGATCTCCCTATTATACAGCTCGTTGAACAGAGCGATGTACTCCCGCGTCAACTTGTGGCCGGGAAACAGGTGGATCAGCGGCTTTGATTGCTCGTGCGACTCCCGCATCTTGACCGATGTTGAAAGCTTGCTGTTTAGCACCGGCAGGCCCTCATTCTTTAGTTCCTCGACCACGCGTGCTGGAAGATTAGCCCGGGATTGGTATTGGTTTACGATGATACCCTCTATATGTAGCGTTCTATTATGGTCAACGCACGTCTCTTCTACGTTTTCGATCAAGTTGTAGAGTGCCCGACGGGAGAAGTCATCGCAGTCGAACGGGATAAGGCAGCCTTCGGCGGCGATGAGCGCTGACAGCGTGTAGAAGTTCCATGCGGGCGGCGTGTCGATGTACACCTCGTCAAAACTAGCGTCCACTGCTTGCATGGCTTCGCTCAATTTATAGAGCTTAAAGCGGCTTTCAAGCTTGGCTTGAAGCTCCATCAGGTCCGGGGAAGCGGGGATCACAAACAGATTGTCATAGTCTGTGGCGGCTACATACGTCATCGCGCCGTCCGGCGGGGCTAAACGGAAATACATAAACTGCCGGAAAAAATCGGCGATCGTGGCGTCGGCGCCGTCTGCCTTGTCGCCTAGCATATAACGCGTGCTGTTACACTGCGGGTCTAAATCGACTACGAGTGTCCGGTTTCCTTGCTGGGCGCTAATGGCCGCTAGGTTAACCGTAATACTTGATTTACCCACTCCACCTTTCTGATTGAAAATTACATGCCGCATTTTCTCATAGCCCTACTATTTGGAGGGTGCCGGTACCAACGCAAAAATGCTGATCATAGTGCGGGTTAGGGCTTGCCCTTGTCGCCGAGCATTGCGTCGACCATAATCCACACAACCCAATTTTCACACCGTCGACGCTGCGTCACGTACATCAACGGTGATTGTGCCCTGGTGACGTGACTTGTGGAATGAGACGCTTCCCGGGCGTCCTTTTACGTTGAGCCACTGACGCGATTTCAATGTAGGATGTTTTTGGTCCACCGACTCCGCGCTC
>DATACK010000151.1:0-1986 GCA_036259115.1 Gammaproteobacteria bacterium
TCGAGCTTGAACGCCACGTAGCCTTTGCCAGATTGGCGGTCTGCGTCTTTTTGAAAGTAATTGGTACGCAGTCCGGCCATGATGACGGCCAGAAAGCTACGCAGGATACGGTCCTGATCCAGGCTTGCGACCGTCTCTAAGTCCTGTTCGATCTGCACCTTAAGCTCGACAACCGCCTGTGCGGCCTGCACCCGTGAGGCGGGATCGAAACGCGCCTTGAATAATTCCACCAGCCGCCGCGCGATAGGTGCGTTGTTGGCGAGGCTTTGTTCCATATAGGCCTGGCTCAGTGCCAGGGACGTCTGCAGTAAATATTTGCATAGCGCGCGCAATACCACGATTTCACGCCAATTGAGCCTTGCTGCAAGTACCAAGCGATTGAAGCCGTCGTTCTCAATCTCGCCTGCCACGATGCGCGTGAACGCGTCTTGGAAGATCTCTCTTACATCCAGCAGCGCCACATCCAGCCCATGCGCGGTGGTCATGTCGAAGTCGAGGATCCAGCGCGAGGCCGTCCCATACGGTTCGATCTCGTAAGGCCGCGCGGTCAGTATCCTCAGGCCCATGTGCTCCAAGATCGGAAGCACGTCCGACAGCGCCAGCGGCTCACCCCGTCCACACGCCTTGAAGCGCAGCACCGTCTCGGGGCCTTCAGACGGGCGATATAGCTGGGTGATCAACGGCCTAGGATCGCCAATCTCCTCTAGGTGCTTGATGTCCATCGCTGCGGCGGGCGCAGAGAAATCCTCTTGATACGCGGCCGGAAACGCCTGGTGATAACGGCGCCACAGTTTGCCGCCGCGCGTCTCGCCAAACTGCTCGACCAACGTCATCCGCAGCCTATCTTCCCAGGACAGCATGGCCTCGGCCAGACGTGCCTCCAGGTCGGCCACGTTACAGTCCACGGTGGCATTCAGCGGTGTGCGGATGATGAAATACACGCGCGCCAGCACCGATTCGGAGAACTGCACGTCAAACTCCGAACTCAGGCCACCAAAAGCCCGTATCAATATATCCTGAAAACGCAGCCGCAAGGTCGTGCTGTAGCGGTCGCGCGGCACGAACACCAACGCGCTGACAAACCGTTCGTAGATATCACAACGGATAAACAGCTTCAGCCGCGCACGTTCTTTCAGATTCAAGATACCGAGGGCGATCTCATAGAGCTGGTCCACCGACGCTTGAAACATCTCGTCGCGCGGCAGGTAATTGAGGATATTGCGCAGGGTCCTGCCGTCGTGACTATCGGGCGCGAATGCGGCGCGCTCGATCACCTTGGCTACCTTGCACTTGAGCAGTGGGATCTCGCTTGGCGGCGTGCTGTAGGCCAGTGACGAATAAAGACCCTGAAAGCGCCACTCGCCGATCACGTTGCCGTCTTCGTCGAAACGCTTAATGCCCACGTGGTCCAAATGCGCAGGGCGATGCACCGTTGAGCGCGCGGTCGACTTGGTGATGATGAGCAGTTCACGGGCGCCGGCAACGGCATGCAGGTGCGGCGGGATCAGAATGCTGCGTTCATCATCGATGTCGCGGAAGATGCCCAGGCCTGATCCGGGCACCAGGCGCAGCAATAGCTCGCCATCTTTTTCTACCAGATCGAAGGTGCGGAAGCCGATAAACGTAAAATGATGGTTGTCGATCCAACGCAGCACATCGATCGCCTCGGCGACCTTATCATCGAACAGCGGCAACGGTTGCCTCTTCAGCACCGATACGATTTCGCGCAGGCGCATGCGCATACGTGGCCAGTCGTCCACCACCGCGCGCACGTCGCTCAGCACCCTTTTGAGATCGGCGCGAAGCGTCGCCAACTTGGCCGGATCGTTCTCTTGATCCACCTCAAAGTGCATGATGGCCTCGGCCGTATCGTCGCCGTCAACTTCGGATGCGAATACCTCCGTAACCTCGCCATGTACGTTGCGCTGCATCCGCATGACAGGATGAATGATCAGGTGAATCGTCAGGCCGTGGCGATTCAGCTCC
>DATACK010000152.1:0-10418 GCA_036259115.1 Gammaproteobacteria bacterium
CGATGCAGTTGCCGTCCTCGATCTTGATAAGGGGACGATGGTCTGGGCACTACAGGGCTCATGGCACAGACAGCACGATGCGGATATGCTGCCCAATGGCCGCATCTTGCTGTTCGACAACTGGGGCCATTACGAGCCCGGTGGGGCATCTAGGGTTATTGAGTTCAATCCTACGACATGCAAGATAGTTTGGACTTATTCGGGTGATGATCAGCGCTTCTTTAATAGCCGTATCCGATCAGATCAGGAGAGGCTGCCTAACGGTAATACATTGATCACCGAGTCCGATGGAGGTCGCCTTATCGAGGTGACGAAAAAGGGCGAAATCGTATGGGAGTATGTCAACCCAGTGCGAGGTGGTGGAGGAACTGACCTCGTACCAGTGCTTTATTTTGGTGTGCATCGCATAGCTCCTGCATCGCTGGAGCCCAGTTTTCGAGAATCTATTAATGCATCGAACTTGTCAGTACGGATAACCGGTCCGTGAAGGCTAGTTACCTGCTGTATTTCTGCTTGTATATTTACAGGCCAGTTCTAAGTTATCCGTTCCCGCGCACAGGCGGGACAAAACTAGTTGGCGTTCTCCGCCGATGCAGGCGACGGGCGGGTTGCCCAAAAGAGGGCGCAACCCTGAGTTCCCGGCGAGGTCGGGATGCGCGAGCCTAAAATAAAATTGAACAGCCGTGGGGCTGGCGGCCGGAATGCCTACTACAGTACCTAACTACAACAGTGCGCGTAATCTGTTGGCCTAAGAGATAAACCTTATTATCTCCGTCACTACAGAGAAGAGCGACAATTCAGAGTCATCCACTACAGCTACTAGTTAAGCCAACCTCTAAACCGCCTAAGACTAGGTTCTGAGTAACCGAATCTATTAGATACTGGCTGAGTGAGCCGATCAATGATTGCGAATTCTTCTTGTGAGAAGCTTGGTTCGTAATAGGAGGGTGAATGAATGCGCGGCGTCCAGCGGGCTACTAATGTCTCCGCGTCGTGAACATCGCAGTGCTTAAATATGGAACGGATGGTCTGCTCCGTAGCGCGGCACATGTCCTCGAATCGAACGATTAAGGAGGCATCCCTCAGTTGCGGGTTAGCATCGAGACGATCCGCAACAAAGCCGTAAATCTGGCTCCAGTACCGGGCCCATCCCTCGACTTCATTGCCAGATTCCCATAACAGTATGACCTGATCTGCTGCGGCGCGATCTCCAACATTGATTGGCCGCCGATCAAGGCCAAATTCAAAATGTCCGACTCGCCGCATATGCTCCAACGCGCGCGGATTGCGTCTTTCGCCTTCGCATAGCAGCTTGTGTTGCTTCATCAAGGAGGCAATATGCCACGACGGCTCGCGCACAGGTATGACAAAACGTGCATTGGGGAAGATCTTCAATAAGTATTCCAGGCGGGTCACGTTATAGTTGCCCTTCGACAGGTAATGTTTCCCGCCGCGGATAGCGACCAGCTTGCGAATATGGTCGCGATAGAACGCCTCGAATTGTGGGTTGCTAGTATGCGCACCGAGTACGCTGCTTATGGTGGCGTCATGAAGCTGAGGGAAGAAGGCCATCCATAGAACCTCCTCAAACGCTTCCGGGCTTTCAGGCGTCACCATGATGCCGTCACGGTGAGTACGCTCGACCGCCTGCGGCTTTTCCGCTGGCACCTGGTTGAGAAACCAGTTCCAGAAATACGGCGTGAACACCGGCGGATAATCTTTATACTTATGTGTTACCGCGCCTTTGATCTCTGCCAAGAGTTCTAAAAGGATTGTGCTGCCCGCTCGGGCAAGGCCGGTGACGTAAATGGGTCGATCGATGCGTACATTAGAGATTGCCTCCGCAACCAGCCGCGTCTCCCAATTGCCAAATCTAATCCATAACGACTTATTACGGCTGATGAAGCCGCCCAGCATGTCTACCCACTTGGCGACTTGAAATCCCTCGTCACTGGGTTCGCCCGTGACACTTTGATGTTTTTCTGACGCGTTCACTTGATTCGGAAGGTAACTTTAATGGCTATCGAAACTATCAGCACAACGCTCAGGAATAGAAACTCCCAGGACCGTAACCATGAGGGTCCAAAACTTAGAAATTCCTGCTCCGGGAGATCAATCTCCACCCGATCGATCTTGGCATTGTCGGGCAGGTAGCCTACGGGATTACCAAACAATACGTTCCACCATTGATATTTGTGCACTGTCGGCACGGGAAGTGGCAATGGGATGATGTTCGCTGTGTGACCTCGGTCGTCGAGTACCTCGATACGCGGGACGAGCGGTCTTGACGCATCATTGGCGTTATCGTCGTTCATCCAACGTGCCCGATGCTGCTTCGGGAATGAGTGTACTTCCGCACTGGATGGGGGGTTAGGGAAGTAATATCCATAAACCGTGCTCATCCACACTAATAAACACAGAACCGGCAGAGAAGCAATTACCACGGGCAGGATGACGATACCAATCTGCTTAAACGAAAGGCGTAGCATCTCGCGTATTTGCGGCCAGGCTCCGGCGAAATCGCCCTCGTATGCATCGAGTGCGCGTCGCGCCTCGATACTTTTTGCTGCATTGCGCTTAATCCTTTCCTGCGGTGAGATCAACCAATATAAGCCCATAGAGACCGCCGCGCCTATGACGCCCCATAACACCAGGCGTACTCCAGGCGATACCAGCTGGCCCATGCGCTCGTCTAGCCAGGCGAACAGCGGCGCTGGGATGTCCAAAACGCCCATGACCACAGCCGTAGCACTTTATCAGTGAAAGACGACCAACATGCTCGCGCGGCTATTAAGTGGAGTAACTCAAATGGACGTACGTCCAGCTGTGCGCGACTGCGAATCGGCGGATGGATTAGATGCGTCGGCGGTTTGGGTTTTAGTGCGGGCGGATGTCTCTTGTCCCCGACGCCTTTTGAGCATCCGCCGAAATGGCCACACGATTACGAAGGCCAACGCGGCGAATACTGCAGCAAGCAAGCCCCATAGCGCGCTTAGGAGGCTCAAGCCCGCTCCCGGCCCGACATAGGCCGCCGCGGGATTCATACAGCTTAAGGCGAGTGCGGCGGTTAGAGAAGCTAATAGTAATTTGGCTAATGTTCTCATTGTAGTCTCCAGTCTCCGAGTACATTGTCTGGCCGTCTACGAACTTAAGTCCAGTAAATGACTAAGCAATGGCTGCCCGGCTCAAGTAGCAAGCATTGTTCCTACCGACAGGCCCGCAGACGGTAATGGTTGTGCCATGAGAAGGCAGTGAGTAATAGCGGGCTTGTCTTGGTTAGCACGAGAAGCAATGATCATGCCGCCGTTTTTAATTACATATAAACAATTGATATTTAGAGGATTTACATACTGCGTTCACCCGCGTGGGTAATCCATTCCGTCGCTTAAAAGCGACGTGATTATGCCAATAGTGTATTGGCTTCCCTTCGGCGCTTTGTCACGACTTTACCGCGCTTGTGAAACTGCTCGTACTTCGTATGACTTGATCTGATTGATCTGGCCCGTATGATGACGCTATGGATTTCACGTCACAACGCAGCCTTAACCTGATTGCTTTTTTTATCTGCGCCGGGCTGCTCGCCTATGCTTTCTATACTCAGTTCTACGCAGGCCTTGAACCTTGTCCGCTGTGCATCCTTCAGCGCACGGTCATGTTTGCACTCGGCGGGGTCTTTTTATTGGCGGCCGCGCACCATCCGCACAAGTGGGGTGGACGTCTTTACGCTGCGCTCATCGCGCTGACCGCGCTAACTGGGGCTGTGATCTCTGCCCGTCACGTATGGCTGCAAAATCTGCCGCCGGATCAAATGCCAGAGTGTGGGCCAAACCTCTCCTATATGCTTGACGTGTTTCCGCTGACCGAGACACTACGGATGGTATTCATGGGATCAGGGGAATGCGCGAGCATCGATTGGATGTTCCTGGGGTTGAGCATGCCAGCGTGGGTATTGCTGTGGTTCGTGCTGCTTGGCATGACTGGCGTGCTGGTAAACTGGCGACCGCGCGCATAGGCTTGAGACCACCGCATGGCTTTAAGTTAAAGCATCTGGCTGCGCGGCTATGGACATCGGACTTGCAATTTGGCCATATTCTTCTTGGGCGAACCTTGTACCTTCGCTGCTTCGCCTCAGTGGTCACCCAACAGTCCGATCTTAGATTATCAGCTACTGATTCGTTGACACGGATGTATAGCTCGGACGCGATTTAACGCCCAGGCTAGAAGTGCAATCTGCTCTTCCTGCGACGCTTGGCGCTATGTTTGAATTGTCGCTTACATGTAACAGATAAGTTCATTACCAGCGCGTTGAGTATCAGACTTGCATATCATTGGTGTGGAAATTGCTGCCCTGTGTGGCTATATTCCTACCGCGGTTTGAACCCTCCGGGTTGTCTGCAGCGCAGCCGCGAAGGGCGGTTCGTTGCGTACGGTTTTGGAGATAACGCATGCAGAATATAAAAATCGCTATCGTGGGCATGGGCAATTGTGCAAGTTCCTTAATCCAAGGCATCTACTATTATCGAAAAAAAGAGCCCACTGAAGCCATCGGGCTGATGCATTGGGAAATCGGCGGCTATCGCCCGGGTGATATCGAAGTGGTGGCCGCCTTTGATATTGATAAACGTAAGGTGGGCAAAGATGTGTCGGAGGCAATCTTCGCTCAACCCAACTGCACGACCGTTTTCTACAAAGATGTTCCGCCCATTGGGGTTGAGGTGAGCATGAGCCCGATCCTGGATGGATTCTCCGAACATATGCGAGATTATCCGCAAGAGTACACCTTCGTCCCAGCGGATGAGCCCGAGCCCAATCAAGACGAGGTAGTACGACAGCTCAAAAAATCAGGCGCGGAGATCTTGTTAAATTATCTGCCCGTGGGCTCCGAGCAAGCCACGCGCTTTTTTGCTACGTGCGCGCTTGAAGCGGGTGTTGCGTTTATCAATAATATACCGGTCTTCATCGCCAGCGATCCGGAATGGATAAGCCGCTTTGAAGAGAAAAAACTGCCTATCATCGGCGACGACATCAAAGCCCAACTCGGGGCCACCATCAGCCATCGGACTTTAGCCAATCTGTTCAAGCAGCGAGGCGTAAAGCTCGAACGCACTTATCAACTCAACACAGGCGGCAACACTGATTTCCTCAACATGCTCAATCGCGCCCGCTTGGCTTCAAAAAAAAACTCGAAAACCGAAGCCGTGCAGGCGGCTACCGCCAAGCGCTTACAGAATCGCGACATTCACGTGGGACCCAGCGACTATGTCGCTTGGCAGAAGGACAACAAAGTATGCTTCATCCGCATGGAGGGAAGGCTATTCGGCGAGATACCCATGAACATCGAACTGCGGTTGTCAGTGGAAGATTCACCCAATTCTGCCGGGGTCACCGTCGACGCGATACGCTGCTGTAAGCTGGCATTGGAGCGCGCGCAAGGCGGCGTGCTCTACGCGCCCTCTGCTTACTTTTGTAAGCACCCACCTCGCCAATATCCCGAAGATGAAGCCTACCGCATTACCGAGGCATTCATCGCCGAGATCTGGAGAAAGGATCGGCAGAAAGGGCATACTAAAATACAGCGCTCGGGGAGCTTAAAGCTGAAAGACCGGCATTCTTAAAGCCTCTACGGCAGCTCACAAGACTTCCACAATGATCGAGGCCATCAAGTTCTGGAATGAACCGAATAACCTTTCGCACTGGGATTTCCAGATGGACCCGGAATGGAAGGAATTCAGCCTAATGGTCAGCCTGGCAGCGCAAGCCGTACGCAAGATGTGTCCGAGCCTATGCCTGGTGCTGGGCGGAATCTCGCCTATTGATGAACAGTTCATCCGTCTGCTGCGCAGCTATCATCTGATGGATAATCTGGATGCGGTTGCGGTGCACGGTTTCCCACTTGATTGGAATCACTGGCATATTAATGAATGGCCAAACAAGATTAAGGAAATAGAAGCCGTGGCCGGTTTGCCCGTTTGGGTGGCCGAGGTCGGCGTATCAACGTTTGGGGCGGATGAGGTTCAGGTGTTTGGGCTGCAACGCACGACCGAGTTGCTGCGCGATCGCCTGGAGCGCGTCTATTGGTACAGTCTCCTTGATCTGCCCCCCGCGTGGAGCGCGACCACTCGACATAAGGAGAGCGAAGGCAGTGCATATTATCGGCACTTTTATATGGGGCTTATCAGGGCCGATGGCACGCCTAAGCCGGCAATAGATTATTTCGATCCAGCGATGGGCATTTGCCAGTGGTTTCACTTTGAAGATCATCGGTTAGAGTTTGCGGTCGAGTGGCTGCGCAGATTGGGCATTAAAAAGCTTCGTACTGGTATCAGTTGGGCCGATTGGCATCGTCCTAACGCAATCCAGTGGTTCGACCGGCAGATGGCAGCCCTGCGAGAGTTCGATACTACCATCACGCTCTGCTTCACGCCGCCGTCGCGCGGCAAGCGCGAATGCTATACCAGTCCGCCACTGGTGCCTGAAGAGTTCGCTCACTTTGCCACCGAGGTTGTAGGCCGCTACGTGCTCGATGAGCGGCGCGAGCTCGCCCGACTGGAAACGCCGCCGCTCGCATCGACTATTGAATCCGCAAAGTTGCTGTGACAACCTTTCTGTTGATTCGTCATGCGCACCACGACATGGTGAACAGGACGATGGCCGGTCGCATGGCAGACGTTGGTTTAAGCCGCAAAGGTGAGATACAAGCAGAGGCTCTGGCGGCTCGCCTAATGCGACTTAGGATTAGGATTGGCGGATTGTATAGCAGCCCTTTGACAAGGACGCAGGCTACGGCGGCCCCTATCGCGCGTACTCTGAATCTTAAAGTGCACACCCTAGACGCCATTAATGAGATTGATGTGGGTGAGTGGCAAGGCCGCAAGTTCGAGGATTTGGAGGGCGAGCCGCGCTGGATTCGGTTTAACCTCTTTCGCAGCGGGACTAATCCGCCACTAGGAGAATTCATGCTGCAGGTGCAGGCGCGCATGGTCGCCGCGCTTGAAGATCTGCGCACTCAATATCCAAATAGCATCATCGCCTTGGTCGGCCACGGCGATCCGATCAAGACCACGATCGCCTGTTACGCCGGCATTCCACTAGACTTGATGTCGCGCATTGAGATCAGCCCGGCTTCGGTCAGCATGGTCGAAATCAACGATTACGGTCCAAGGATTCTCTGCGTCAATCACACAGGGGAACTGCCGTGCTTCGAATGAGCACCGGCGCTATATTGCAAAGATTACTTAATCGCATCCCGTGTCTTCTTTGGTAAAAAGGATGCGAAGGATTTAGCGCGTGAAGATCGTCTTCTTCGTTCATTCGATTATCTCGGACTGGAACAACGGTCATGCCCATTTTCTGCGGGGGCTAGTGACTGCGCTCATGCGCCAAGGTCACGAGGTGCTCTGCTGTGAGTGCATACGCAATTGGTCCACCGAAAACCTGGTACACGACCACGGCGCGGCGCCCATCGTCGAGTTTTCGCGTTTGTTTCCGCATATCCACGTCGAGACATACCGAGGCGCTGAAGACATCATCGAGGAAATCGAGCACCTCACGCGAGGTGCAGACTTAGTTCTCGTGCATGAATTCAACGAGCCTGAGACGATCGGAGCAGTAGGATACGTGCGTTACACGCGGCGTGATTTCTTGCTGCTCTTTCACGACACGCACCATCGTGCGGTGAGCGTGCCATATCAGATCGCGCGAATGAATCTTGAACATTACGATGGCGTACTAGCTTTTGGCGAGAGCCTGGCTGAGATCTATCGCACGCGTTTTGGTATGCGGCCGGTATGGGTCTTCCATGAAGCGGCGGATATTACGATTTTTCGTCCGCAATCCTCCAATGATTGCTACGACGTCGCCTGGATAGGTAACTGGGGCGACGAGGAGCGCACCAACGAGATTCACAGTTACCTGATCGATTCGGCGCGCGCGCTGAAACGGCTACGCTTTGTCGTCTATGGTGTCCGCTATCCGATTGAGGCTATCAGTGCATTAGACGATGCCGGTATAGACTATCAAGGTTGGACGCCGAACTTTCGTGTGCCGCAGATCTTCGCGCAATCAAAGATGACCATCCATCTGCCCAGAGATGTCTATCGTGCGCAGCTTGCTGGCATTCCGACCATTCGGCCTTTCGAAGCGTTGGCCTGTGGGATTCCCTTGATCTGCGCTGCATGGACCGATGCGGAGGGCTTATTCCGCGCCGGTGAAGATTACATAGCGGTAAAAAGTCCCGCGGAGATGCGGCGCACGATAACGTGGTTAGCGGAGGATGAAGATGCGCGGGCGCGGCTTGCCTCGAGAGGCTTTGAAATTATCCAAGCACGGCATACTTGCGATCATCGGGTAGAAGAGTTAATCGAGATCTATCGTCGGCTCACTGCAAGCTGAATGGCTACGGATATCGCAAATAACAGGAGTCGCAGGATTCGCAGCTGACCGCCTCGAGGACTGTACTTCTCGGCGGTGAGAAGAGCCTGGGTAGGTAAGCATCAAGGTGCTGTTACAGTCCACACAGCGTGTTCTTCTTTGCCTGCGCTATGGGATCGGCGATGTGGTCATGGAAATGCCAGCGCTGGATGCCTTGCGCGCCTTTGTGCCTGCCGCGCGCATCACCGTACTAGGCGCACGGCCCGCCTTGGAGTTATTGGAGAATGATCCCCGTGTGGATGAATGTGTCTGTGTGCAAGACTGGGGTTTACATCACTGGGGTGATCTCGGCACGCCTGATATCAAGCAGATGATCAGGAATTGGCTGACTCGGAAAAACTTTGATGTGATTCTCGATCCTTACCATGCGGTCATCGCGGTGAGAGATGTGTTATGGGAGCAGCGGACTATTATTTTGGATACGGGCAAGGAGGCGCAGGATAGAGCGCTTGTGGATCATGCAGGCGGCGTGGCTGCGATCCGCGCCGCGAGTTCGCGGTGTTGGGGGCTTGCGGAATGCGGCGATGGTCGCCCCCGTTTGCATCTGCACGCGCAGGACTTGTCTTTCGCACGTAGGTTTCTGGCGGCCCACGGTCTAGACGATAGGCCACCCGTGGCGCTCTCGCCGGTGGCTTCTTCACCCTTGAAGCGCTGGCCCGTCGAGCGCCTGGCCGTAGTCGCTGATCAAGTCATCGAGCAGTATGGAAAGTTACTGCTGTTTTACGGTCCGCAGTCCAAAGTCGGCTCTGAGTTTTTACGCGCGATCCGTCACGCGGAACAGATCGTATCCGTAGGTGGCATGCATTTGCGCAAGGTCGCCGCACTACTGTCGGGTTGTGCTGCGGTCGTTGGCAATGACACGGGTCTTATGCACATCACAGCTGCGGTCGGCACGCCGATGATCGCAATATTCGGTCCGACCTGTCCGAATATCTATTCGCCGCCTGCAGCGGCAGCCGTCAAAGCAAACATCGATTGTCCCTACCGCAAGACCACGGAGTTCGGTCCGCCCAATTGCGTACTGGCCAACCGCTGCCTCATCGACAGGCAGAGCTGCATTAACAAAGTCGATGTCGACGCGGTGATGAAGGCAATACAAGCGACCTTGCGTTCAAATTCCACTTTGGGGAAGTGCAGTTGAGATGGCGTGTTAGCACTGATTGCAAGCGAGGCCCTCGTCTTGAACGCAAGTAGGGAAGAAAGAAATGACCAAGTCCACAGCGCGTGTGCCCAATCGAACTTTGGACCTTCATGATCTGGATCTGCCAATCTATCGGGCAGTACTAGCGAAGATGGACGAACTCAAGGGCAAAGAGGCCGTTTCCTATTTACACCCGAGCAAACGCTGGGAATATCCCTGGGCGCTAGAGCGTGCTCAACTGGCGCGCGGCAGCCATATACTGGATGCTGGCTGCGGTGCTTCTATTTTTCCGATCTATCTGGCAACGCAAGGGTATCAGGTAACTGCTCTTGATCTAAACCTGTCTTCAAATCTTGCACGATTACATGACGTAAGCGTGAATTACGTGCGAGGGAAACTGACCGCACTGCCACTTGCGGACAACGCATTCGACGCGGTGTTTTGTATTTCGGTGATAGAACACCTAGGCCGTGACGGCATACCGGCAGCATTAAACGAATTGCGGCGCGTCGTTCGGTTTGGAGGCAAGGTGTTGTTGACCACCGATTATTATGAGGATGCCGAAGCCGAACTTTGGTACGAAGGTCCGGGTGAGTCCTTTCAGGTTGACTGGAATTTTTTCGATGAGTCACTGTTGCGGCGCCTGGTGCTGCAAGCACCTGGCCTGCGCGTGGAGGGCGCAGTAGATCTGGGCGCAGATTGGGAAATCGTGCGCGCGCAGATGCGGCGATTCCATGGCTATCCATACACCTCTGTGGGTGTCGCGCTGGCCAAAGTTTAAGGGCTAAGAAATCTATTGCTTGTGCCAAAGGCGATATGCGCAATGCATGCGGTTTCCCAGGGTGAA
>DATACK010000153.1:0-12008 GCA_036259115.1 Gammaproteobacteria bacterium
GCCGGCCGAAGAATTCTTCGCGCACCCGCAAAGCGCACAGGCCGCGGCGTTTATCGACGGAAAGCTAGTGTATTAGCGCGGCTATAACCCGAACTAAGGCGCGTTGTATATTACCTGACCTAAGTCCGCGATGTTGTAACCGCTTAATTCCCTCGCGCGTTCGGCGAAGCGTGGTGAGCGCGCGAATCGCAGCAGTTGTTGGAACGGCGACTCGAAATAGGCGTGGCGTGAGAGGACCAGATCATAGCGCTCGCGATGCAAGGGTAGAAAATCGAGCCGGAATTGGCGCGCCGCTGCTGCAATGCCGATGCCCGTGTCCGCCTTGCCCTCCAGCACGGCCATTGCTCTACGTCCGTCTCACTGCGGGCCCGCACCTCGATCAAATTGATATCCTTGCGCGACATGCCAGCGCGCTTCAGCAACTGTGTACATAACTGCCGGCGGCTTGTTGACGATCGACAAAGCGCAGACTTCGGTTGCGCAGATCGGCCAATTCGTCGATCTTATGAGGATTGCCGCAGGCTAAGATCAAGCCTTGTTCCGCTGCGCCCATTCCAGCAGCACCACATGAAAACCGCCTAAAACCTGCCGCACGAGATCGATGTTATAACCTCCTGTGGCGGCATCCAGGATGTGGAGGCCGCTGGCCATGGCCTGGCGCGTGGTCAGTCGCTTGATCCCATCTAAGCTGCCATCGAATAGCATGGCGCAATCGCATTCCGATTCGCGAATGGCCTATTCCAGTAGTGGATCATGGCTGCCCGCGATCACCCGCGGCGTCTCCAAGGCAGCGCCGACATCCGGTCGTAATGCGTATTGCGCATCACCCATAGATCGACTAGCGTCTTGGAGAACAGGCATTTTCCGGTCAGCCGTGTACAAGGGATGCCGCCCGTGTGCACCAGGTCGTAGACCTTGCGCTCTTTGATGCGCAAGTAATCCGCGACCTCACGCGTGTTCATCAGTTCACGCATGGCTTTCATCCAGGCTTAAAGGTGGGCGCGCGCGAGACGCGGGCGCTCGCCGGACAAGCCCATGGCGCGGCGCATGATCTGCTGCTTCACTGGTGTCGCGGCGTTGGTGAGGTTCAATCCCACGTTGCGCATCCATCGCAAGGGCAACGCCTGATGACCAAATAAAAACTTAAATCCTTCCATCACGCGCATCATGGCCACGTTGTCGCCTTTGCGCGCGCGCTCGTAGCGGCGCAGTACACGCAAATCACCGATGTCGCGCCCTGCATTGCTTATGACTTCCGCTAGCGTGGCCGCATCCATGAATCCCAGGTTTGCCCCCTGACCCGCCAACGGATGGATGCTATGCGCGGCATCACCGATCAACGCCACACGCGGCAAGACATATGGCTCGGCCTGTCCACCACACAGGCTGAACACCGTGCGCGCGCTGCTTGCTATGATGCGTCCGAGCCGATAGTCGAAGGCTTCAGCCAGCGCAACGCGGAAATGCCAGTTATCCAGTGCCGCGAGAGACCTCGCCTTTCCCGCATTCGTGGACCATACGATGGCACTACGGCCGTCGGCGAGTGGCAGGAACGCGAGCACACCATCGGCCAGAAATCTTTGCCAGGCGGTGTGGGCATGAGGCTGCTCGGTGGCGACGTTGGCGACCAACGCACACTGATGGTAATCGCGCGTCTTGAAGCGGATACCGGCGAGGTCCCTGACCCGTGAGTGGAGACCATCGGCTCCGACCAATAGGCTTGCCCGCAGGTGCTCACCGCTTTCGAGCTCAATATCCACACGTTCATCGCCGGCTGCAAACCTATGCAGCGCATCCGGACAACGCCAAGTGATTTGATCCATCCGCTGCATGCGTTCGATGAGCGCGCGCTGGATGATGCGGTTTTCCACGATGTAACCTAGTCGCGGCTCATTGACCTCCACGCAATCGAAGTGGATTTCTCCACTGCCACCCGCGTCCCACACGTGCATTTGACGATACGGACACGCGCGCGTCGCCTCGATTAAGGCCCATGCACCTAGCGCACGCAGGATCATTTCGGCGCCAGGGCTGATCGCCGATATCCGCAAATCATAATCAGTTTGGATCTCAGAGATCTCAGGCGCGCGCGCCTCCACGAGTGTCACGCGCAAACCTTGGTAACCCAGCGCGCAAGCCGCAGTCGCGCCAATCATGCCGCCGCCGATGACGACCACGTCTTGCATGGAATCCGAAGCGACGACGCTCATGATAGCTCCTGCAACGGAACTCCGCTCGTCAAACGTGATGCGTGGCCGGAAAATCCCATCGCCTGCTGGGCCAGTACGTGGCGCAATGGCGGCACGAAGTCAAGCGCAAACAATGCGGCCGCGCGCGCGCGCGACACAGGCATGAAAGGATTGGTAAACAGTCGGGCAAGCGCGTCCGTGAAGCGCACGGTACGACGCAGGTCCGCCTGCCGCGAGGCGGCATAATGCTCAAGCAGACTCAGATCACCGGGATCACTTGGTGACGATGCGTACAGTAGCTCTGCCAATTGCGCGACATCGCGCAGCGCTAGATTGAACCCCTGCGCGCCGACGGGGTGCAAAGTGTGCGCTGCATTGCCTATTAGCGTCACGCGTGGCTGAGTCACCTTACGGGCAATTGAGAGCTGCAAAGGATATGCTCGCCTTGCTCCGATCTTCATAAAGCGGCCCAGACGATAGCCGAAGCGCGCCTGCAGGCTTTGCAGAAAACCGGCATCATCCAAACGCATCGCGGCCTCGGCGCTTTCCGACGTATGCGTCCACGCCAGCGCGCAACGCCCCTCGCTTAGGGGTAATAAGGCAATCGGCCCCGTGTCAGTAAATCTCTCAAAGGCGGTGTAGGCGTGGTGCCGCGACGGCGTCACATTGGCGATGATCGCGGTTTGGACATAATTGGAAACCGTGATGCCAAACCTCAAGCGCCGACGCACTTCAGAATCCGCGCCATCGGCAGCGATTAACAGCTGGCAATGCAGCTCGCGTTGACGTAAGACACCATCTCTCTTACACATCACTGTCACGGTTACATGCGTGGCTCCGATGGCGAGATCTTGCAAGCGTGTGGGCGCGAGTACCTCAAGATTTTCTTGGCCATTTAGCTGAGCATATAACGCGCGCCCAATATCACGGTTGGGCACCACAAAACCTAATGCCTCTATTCCTTCCTGATGGTGATAAATCCGCGTCGCACCGAAGCGTCCACGCTCGGAGACGTGTATGGTCTTGATGGGGACGGCTGATGGCACAATGGCGCGCCACAGGCCCAGGCTGTCCAGAATACGCCGCGAACCGTATGCGAGCGCAGTGCTGCGATCGTCGTAACTGGGCTGATCCACTGCGCCGAACGGATGCGCCTCGATCAACCCCACGCGGTATGATGTGTTCGCCAGCGCACAGGCCAAGATCGCACCCGTCATGCCGCCGCCAATAATTACAATGCCAAAGTCCTCCGCCATGAATCACGCGCCGTCAATTAGCTGTTATCAAAAGCCTCTCAACAAAGAAAATACGATGTTGCCATTCCGGTGAAAACCGGGCTCATTGTCTGGGACGAATTTGCCCGCCACGTCCATATAGCTCGCCGTGATTGGTCACCCTTGGATGTTCAAGATCGTAAGGCTCAACTTTCCTTGTCTCGTCAACAACCTGGGGTCGCGCTGGCACGGCTTCGCTCCATGCTTCGCTGTCAGATCCGGCCATACCTTCCATGGTTTGTCGTTCGCAGTCTTGCTGTTCGCTCTGCGCGCCGCGTTCAACGTTGCTGCGCGTTGAACCCCGACGAATTTGTGAACCGCCGCCGGCAGACTGCAGGGTACACACCAAGGATGGTGTATGTAATCTAAGTAAGACCACTTCTCCTGTCACGGGATTTGCAACCATGCCCCGGGAACTTGATTCGGGATCGGCTTTGGCCGTAATGACACAAGATGGGAATAATCAACAAAGCAAATGTCGATCATTCATTTAGAGACCCTAACCTTATTTAGGCGGTGCCGATGATTCGGCATCGAAGTTTGCAGGGTGTGCAAATGCCCAAAGGATTGTTCGTGATCTTGCCAGCGCAGTGCAAAGTGCATTTATCAGCTTACGCATGCGGGCTTGTCACCGCTCGACATGAATGCTTCGATCGCATCCGGTTCGCGCACCAAGTCTTCAGTCAGCACCCGATGGCCATCGCGCGTTACCTGCACATCATCTTCAATGCGGATGCCAATATTCCACCAACGCTTGGACAGGCCGCGGCTGCCCGCTGGTATGTATATACCTGGTTCTATCGTCATCGTCATGCCGGGTTCTAGCAGACGCCATTCATCGTCGATGCGATAATCGCCCACGTCATGCACATCCAATCCTAACCAATGCCCCGTGCGATGCATATAAAAGCGCCGGTAATCGCCATCTCTGATGAGCTTGGCTGGTTTGCCCTTTAACAAGCCCATGTTGACCATGCCCTTAGTCAGCACCTTTACGGCGGCATCGTGTGGATCATTCCAGTGATTGCCTGGCTGCACCTTAGAGATCGCAGCGGTCTGCGCTTCCAACACCAGTTCATAGGCCTCGCGCTGCGCGGGATTGAAGCGACCGCTAACCGGAAAGGTGCGCGTGATGTCGCTGGCGTAACCTTCAAACTCAGCGGCCGCATCGATCAATAATAGATCCCCATTGCGTAATTTGGCTGAGTTCTCCGTGTAATGCAGAATGCAGCCGTTGACGCCGCCGCCCACGATAGGCGGATAAGCCGGCACCAAACCTGCGCGGCGAAACTCGTAGAGCAACTCGGCCTCGATTTCATATTCATTCATGCCCGGCCGGCACACGCGCATGGCGCGTTCGTGCGCGCTGATTGAGACGGCCGCGGCCTTTTTCATCGCGCTGATCTCACCTTGGGATTTGTAGAGCCGCATGTCGTGCAATAGATATTCTAAAGATACGAACTCGTATGGCGGCTGGCCGCCGACGCGAGCACGAGCGCGGATCTGATTTATCCATCCCATGACGCGCCGATCGAAATCATCATCACGACCGAGGGTGTAATAGACGCGAGCCCGCTGGTCCAATAGGCCGGGTAATATCTCGTCAATATCGGCAATGGGGAAGGCATCATCCGCACCATACTTACTTATCGCGCCTTCGGGTCCCGCGCGGCGTCCGTGCCAGATTTCCTTGTTGGTATCACGCTCCCGACAGAATAGGATAAACTGCCCTTGCGCGCGCCCAGGCACCAGTACTGCTACAGACTCCGGCTCTGAAAAGCCAGTGAGATACAAGAAATCGCTATCTTGGCGGTATGGAAAATCTACATCACGATTGCGTAGGCGCACCGGTGCTGAAGGACTGATCGCCATACCCCTGTCGCCCATCATGCGCATGAGGGTCTTGCGCCGTCTAACAAACTCGCTGATTGTCATGATCCATTCCTTAATCCTTCAATAGCAACAACGCGATAAATCCTGGCCGTCGGTCCGGATGTGTAATCATCGCGCGCAGGATAGACTCAAGACGCTATGTTAACATTCACGCATGCGGGCCGTACTCAAGCGCGCAAATCAGATCGCAAACCTGCAAAACGGTTGACCGCTTGATAACGGCGTCCTACTATTTGGACATGGCACACGATGATGTTACGCATGAGGCCGAGTTGCAATTGAGACGGCTCGAACAGCGGATAGATGAACTGATCTCGATCTGTGAACGCCTTAAACGGGAGAACTGGGCCTTGCGTTCCCAGCAACAGTCTCTCGCTGTGCAACGCGCGAACTTGATCGACAAACACGAGATGGTTCGGTCGCGCGTAGAGACCATGATCAATCGCCTCAAATCCATGGAACGGGGTGATTGATGGCGACCAGCATTCCAGTCACAGTATATATCTTGGACAAAGAATACCGTGTCGCATGTCCGGAGGAGGAGCATAGTGCGCTGTTGGCGTCTGCGAATTTACTCAACGCACGCATGAAACAAATTCGTGATAGCGGCAAAGTAATCGGTGCGGACAGGATCGCGGTCTTGGCGGCGCTGAATCTAACGCATGAACTCTTGAGCGAAAAGTCTATGCGGGAGGCATTCAGCCGTGATGCCTCGCTGCGCTTGCATGCGATGGAGGAGCGCATCACTGCGGCAATTGAGCTGGATAATAGATTGAGGTCCGAGGCGTCATCGTGAAAGATCATTATCTTAAGTTTGGGCACCTCTGCGGTGTTCGTGAGCGGCCGGGTGTATATCCTTGAGCCTATTTATATGCCCAGGGAGCTGAAACGCAGATGCTGTTGTGCATACCCGCTGAAGCGGGAAGCCTGATGCGTCGCTGCAGCGCCCACCTGAACCATTGGTTCAAGGTCGAAGGCTGCCACGGCATTCGCGGAGCGTGTCCGCCTATTTCCATATAAGAATAATACAAGTTACAGTTCGCATACCGTTGCGCAATCTACGCTTGAGCTTATACCGTTTCGCACGCGCCAGTGCGCTAATGGCCTGGCCGTCACACACCGGATGCGATATTGGCTGATAAAAATCGAGCCCGGCGAATTCGGCATTAGCGACCTGAAAAGAGACAAAGTAGTGTGCTGGGATGAGGTACGCAATTATCAGGCGCGCAATATGCTGCGCGATGACATGAAAAAGGCAATCTGGCCTTCCTTTATTATTCCAACTGTAAAGAGATCGGCATCGTCGATATCATGACGAGCGTGCGAAGGCTATCCTAGCTACACCGCCTTTGATCCCGGCAGCAAATACTACGATGCGCACAGCGATCCCGCCAAGCCGCGTTGGTTTATGGTGGCTGTGCGTTACATGTGCGAGCTTGCGCGCGCTATTGTCCTGGGCGAGCTTTAACGCCATCCCGAACTCAATGATCCGCCGCTGGTACGCAAGGGCAATCGCCTCTCCGTCATGCCGGTTACTAAACAGCAGTGGGATTTCATCCCCGCATTGGAATAGAAGCCAGCTTGCAATCCTGCTTCGTCACTGCGAGCGATATGCGATCATGGATTTGCCTGTACATAAGTTGAGCGCAACGCAAGCATACAGAAAATGCAGTGATCTTGCGCTAGAACCTTTATTTGACTCGATTAACATGAACTAACGTATGTACGGCTCAAATAACATTACTAAGGTGGCTAGTATTTTGAATAAAGTGGATTATACTCATACGCAAGCCTACTTACGGTTGACTTAACGGGAGAAATTAATGGCCACCGCAAGCGCCACCAAAAAGAGCACCACGAAGAAGACGACTGAAAAAAAAGCCGCTACCAAGAAAAAGAGCACTACCAAGTCCGCACCCAAGCGTACGACCGCAAAAAAGGCCGCGCCGAAGTCCAAGGGTACAACAGCCAAAAAGAAGGCAACCACTAAGCGGGGGGCTACTAAGAAGAAGTAAGATGATCGGCATTGCCGAGGTAGTCAAGGGCTCTTGCAAGAGCCCTTTTTTATGCGCGTCAATCGCGGATATTGCAAACAGTGGCAATGAAACAGGACCGCAGGAACTTCCGGTCTGTTTATTTATTGCACTGTTATAATATCCCATTGCATAGCGTTCCGCCGCTTGCGTCCTTCGCCAGCGCTGTTTTAATGCACGTCATTGGCTGCTAACGCAGGAACAACTTATAAACAGGATTTTCGGTCTCCTCACAATAAGGATAACCCAAGTCTTGCAAAGAAGCTCGCAGGCGCACCTTGTCTTTAGCCGGCACCTGCATCCCGACCAGCACTCGGCCATAGGCCGCGCCATGATTACGATAATGGAACAGACTTATATTCCAGCCATAGCCTATAGCGTCGAGAAACTTGAGTAAGGCGCCGGGGCGCTCCGGAAACTCAAACCGATACACGATCTCGTCCTCGACCTCCGGCGAGCGTCCGCCCACCATGTGCCGCACGTGCAGTTTGGCCATTTCGTTGTCAGTCATGTCTACTACCGGATAGCCCTTCTCGCGCAGCGCCTCGATGATTTTTTCCTTCTCCGCATCGCCGTCGCTGATCTGTACGCCCACGAAGATGTGGGCCTCGGGGCCTGCCGCAAAGCGGTAATTAAACTCAGTGATGCCGCGCTTGCCAAGTGCACGGCAAAACGCGCGGAAACTGCCGGGTCGCTCCGGAATGGTAACCGCAAACACGGCCTCGCGTCGCTCGCCCAATTCCGCGCGCTCGGCCACGTGCCGCAGGCGATCGAAGTTGATATTCGCGCCACTGTCTATGGCGATGATATGCCGGCCGCGTAAATTCTCGCGTGCCGCGTATTTTTTTAAACCGGCTACCGCCAGTGCACCCGCTGGTTCCGCCATGGTGCGTGTATCATCAAAGATATCCTTTATCGCCGCGCAGATCTCGTCGGTGGTGACGAGCAAGACCTCGTCCACATACTTGCGCGCCAAGCGAAATGTCTCCTTTCCGACGCAACGAACTGCAACACCATCGGCGAAGATGCCGACCTGATCTAAGGTCACGCAATGGCCTTTCTGCAAGGCTCGGTGCATCGAAGGCGCATCTTCAGGCTCCACGCCGATAATCTTAACGTCGGCTCTAAGATTCTTGAGATAGGCTGCAATGCCGGCGATGAGACCACCTCCGCCTACTGGCACGAATACAGCCTCGATCGCATCTGGATGCTGACGCGCAATCTCCATTCCAATGGTGCCCTGCCCTGCGATCACATTGGGATCGTCATAGGGGTGGATGAATGTCATGTCTTGCTCGCGCGTCAGTTCCTGCGCACGCGCGTAGGCCTCGTCATACGTATCACCGTGCAGCACTGTTCGCGCGCCGAACGCACGCACGGCATCCACCTTGATGCGTGGCGTCGTCACCGGCATCACGATGATTGCCTTAATTCCTACGCGCTGCGCCGCGAGCGCCACGCCTTGCGCATGATTGCCAGCCGACGCCGTAATGACGCCGCGCTCCTTCTCGGCATCGGACAGATGAAATATCTTGTTATAAGCACCGCGCAGCTTAAATGAAAATACCGGCTGCTGATCCTCGCGCTTGAGGAAGACCTTATTATGAAGACGCTCGGAAAGCAGAGGCGCCAGATCTAATGGGGTCTCGGCCGCGACGTCGTACACTCGTGCGCAGAGAATCTTTTCGATGTATTCGCTGTCCATCAGGTAACATTATCCTACAAAGCGCAGATGCGGCCCGTGCATCTGTGGATAGTATCTATATAGCTCTTCAAAAGGATGTAGGAGAGTATTTGCTCAAAACGCGTAAGGATGGGAAATTCCCGCGCGCCGCACATGCTTGATAGGGACTGAGTGCGCGGCATGTTAGCAAGCCCATGTGGGAATAGACAGACTTTCATCTTTATAATCGGAGAATCGCCATGGTAAGAGATGATATCAAGCGCCGCATCGCCGAGATGGCCTTGGACTATATCGGGGTGGAGGATGTGGTAGGCGTTGGAACCGGCACGACCGCGAATTTTTTCATCGACGCCTTGGCGCGCGTCAAAGGTAAGATCGATGGTGCCGTGGCTAGTTCTGAGGCTACCGCGCAGCGACTGAAAAGTCACGGTATTCCGGTGCTCGATTTAAATCACGTCGGCGAGCTGCCCTTATACGTTGACAGCGCCGATGAGGTGACCCGACACCGGCATCTCATCAAAGGCGGTGGCGGCGCATTGACACGGGAAAAGATCACAGCCGGCGCATCTCGTAAGTTCGTGTGCATCATCGACGATTCCAAACTTGTGGATGTGCTTGGCACATTTCCAGTACCGATAGAGGTCATCCCTATGGCACGCAGCTTCGTCGCGCGCAGGCTAGTGAATATGGGCGGATCGCCTGAATTGCGCGAAGGCTTCACGACCGACAACGGCAATCCCATTCTGGACGTGCACAATTTGGATATCATACAACCCGCCAAATTAGAGAGTGAGATAAACGACATTCCGGGCGTAGTGGCAGTCGGCATCTTCGCCTTGCGCCCTGCCGATGTCGTGATTGTCGGGCGCGAAGACAGCGTAGAGACTTTGTCATGAGCTTGTTGTACAAGGCTCGTGGGAAAGAAGATCAAGAGCTTCTGGCTGCTCTTCCTGAACACGTATCAAACCATGTGCCTTGCGCCGCAGCCGGATATTCGCTGCATTCTGGAACAAGTTCGTACGGGGCCTCTCTCCGCGGCCTCGTGACGCTATTTCCACGATGCTACGAATAGTATTTGACCATAGCGGAAGCACACTGGACCTGATCGGCAGAGCAAGCCGAAGAACGTGTGCATAATCGCCCAGGCGTTCCGACCGGGGTGCCCGGGCACGACGGTGATCACGACGGTTTGCGGGATGCCACGCCGGTTGAGCTATCGGGCAAGCTCGGCTACGTGATATGCATGCCGCCTTCGGGACCAAATCCGGTCCCTCGCCCCGCGCGGAAGGCTGACTTGGGTCAAGCTAGTAACATAAAACTATCCCCCAATTAGTTTTGGGATAGCCTCTACACAGATCGCATGTTTTCAATCCTGGAACCATTTACGCAGCTCCAAGCGTTAATCGAGAAGCTCCATAGTTCGACGCATAAGACCTAAGTGTTATCTGTTTCGTGGGATGTTGGCTGTTGCCCAGTCTCGTGCAGGGCTTTTACTGCCGAACAACTCACGCTGAGGTGCAAAGGCTCATGGAATTTACGTGGAAACGGGATAGCGTGCTAGACAGCTCTCTTCAGGCCCATGGAGTACCATATGCGCCATTATGAAATTGAAAGTGGAGTGTTATGCAGGACATCGAGGGGAGGAAGAGCCACGAGCCTTCTTTCTGGATGGACGTCGCGTAGCGGTGATAGCTGTCGTTGATCGCTGGCTATCGCCGAACTATCGATACTTTAAGGTTCAGGCTGACGATGGCGGAATCTACATCCTTCGGCATGACGAATCAACTGACCAATGGGACTTGACGTTCTTTGTAGCGGGTTAAGGCCCAAATGTGGCATGGGTCAGGAAAGAACGGCAAGAAGCTAGCATCGGGCATGAGAGGCTTAAGACCCGACTTGTGGCTGGGTTTTGGAGTAGAAGGTTTCTTTGCTAGGCTCGTTCTAGCTCAGTACGCAACTGGCCTATTCTGCTAGGTGCTGCCTTTTAAACGGCAATGGCCTAATACGGCTCGCGCGAGTTGAAGCACTCCTACTTTCTTACTTTTTATACAAAAGCATGTAAGCGCCTGCTCCGCCCGCTGCGACAAGAGCCATAACAAAAAGCAGCAGCAGAATCTTCACCGCTAGCGAGGCACGACGCCAAACTCCCAAGCTCCAGGTGGCCAGCTTCCGTAAGCGCAGTTCGGTCCAGTCGAGCGCACGAGCAACAACAGAAAACTCTTGCGCGATTAAACCTGCACCAATGATAGAAATGATCTCGGGGGGCCAGGTACAGGGACCAATAAGATGCCGGCAGCTATGATCAGGATACCGGCTCCGATGGACAATACCGTATTTCGCAAGCGCTGCGTGCTCTGTTGCCGCTGCTTGTAGCGCTGTTGAAAGCGCTGCCCTGGTGGACTTTCTCGCAGATCGCGCCAGTCTTGTTTGAACCTTTCAAGCATAGGCCGCGTATCACTCCAAATCTAAAGCAGCATCAACCGTGCTTTTCATTTATATTTGTTATTCTGATGAGCATTGACGTCTGACCACAATGGGGTTTGAAATACCGTCCCCGCGCTGCATGCAGTTTCCCTGGTGGCAGGTGCTTGGCGGCGATCCGCAATGCGGCCCCGCTTTGATCACGAATTACGGCTACAACGGATGTCGTATCATACCAGGGATAGCTGCCTCCCAAGGCAATATAAGCCCTCCGTTGGTAGCAGCAAGCACACGTATATTGCCGGTGTGCTTGCAATACACGGAAGGATATAACTCACTGGATATGTTTCCCGCAGCGCGTAAAGCCGGGGGTGGCTATGGGCAAACCTCAGCGTGACAGAGAAAGGCGCACATGATTTTGCGGCCTACTTGTAGGCGCTACAAGAATCCTATTGACCCGCATCCTTAGCGCGCCAAAGTTTGCGAACTCCACATAGTGACTGTGCACGATTAG
>DATACK010000154.1:0-4622 GCA_036259115.1 Gammaproteobacteria bacterium
CTGGATTTGAAATGGACACACGTGCGTGCCCCGATTTCCGGGCGCATCAGTCGCAAGTTGATCACCAAAGGGAATTTAGTCAATGGCAGCCTCGGCGGGGGAACGTTGCTGACAACTATCGTCTCCATGGATCCGATCTACGTGTATTTCACAGCCGATGAGCAGGATCTTTTGCATTACATGCGCTTGGCACGCGCGGGAGAGCGACCGTCCTCCCGCACCACGCCTAACCCGGTGCGGCTGCAACTCGCCGACGAGCACGGGTATCCTCATCTCGGCCATATGAATTTCGTGGATAACGAAGTCGACGAGTCCACGGGTACCATCCAAGGCCGCGCGATCTTTCGTAATCCGGGGTATTTGTTTGTACCGGGCGTGTTCGCACGCATTCTGCTTAAAGGCCGTGGACCCTATCAGGCAATGCTAATTCCGGACGCCGCCGTGAGCGCGGATCAGGCGACCCGTTTTGTTTACGTGCTCGATAAGAACAACAAGGTTCAGCGCCGTGACGTGGTGCTCGGACGCTGGGTGGCTGACCGCCTGCGCGTGGTTGAGGATGGCTTGAAACCCAGCGATCAGGTCATTACCGAGGGTCTCTTGCGCGTCCAAGTCGGCGCGCCCGTGACGCCTGAAATGAGCGTCATCAAGGATCCCGGCATGAATCTGATGGCGACAGCCGAATAAAGCTCAAGTATGAAATTTGGCCATTTCTTCATCGATCGGCCGATTTTCGCGGCGGTTATCTCCATCCTGATCGTGTTGGTCGGCGGGATCGCCTACTTCAATCTGCCTATTGAACAGTATCCGGAGGTAGCGCCCCCGCAGGTTCGCGTGCAGGCCAGCTATCCAGGCGCCACACCGGAGACCATCGCCGACACCGTGGCTGCGCCGATCGAGCAGGAGGTCAATGGGGTCGAGGGCATGTTGTACATGACCTCCTCTTCGACCGCCGATGGCACCATGCAGCTGGATGTAACCTTCGAGCACGGCACCGATCTGGACGTGGCGCAGGTGCTAGTGCAAAACCGGGTGGCGATCGCCGAGCCGCGCCTGCCGGATGAAGTGCGCGCACTGGGTGTCACCACCATCAAGCGCTCGCCCAACCTCATGATCGTGGTGCATTTGCTATCACCGGATAATACCTACGATCAGCTCTACGTCAGTAACTACGCTATCCAGCAGATCCAGGACGTGCTGGCCCGCATCGACGGTGTGGGCGACATCGTGGTATTCGGCGCGCGCGAGTACAGCATGCGCGTGTGGCTGGACTCGGAACGCCTTACTGCACTGAGCCTGACGCCGGGCGACGTGGTAAGCGCCTTGCGGGCGCAAAACGTGCAAGTCGCCGCTGGCTCGCTCGGGCAAGAACCAACGTCCGCTCATAATGCCTTTCAGTTCGCCGCCAACGCGCAGGGCCGTTTCACTAACGCGGAACAGTTCGCCCAGGTGATCGTCAAGCGTGGACGGGACGGACGCTTAACCAGGATTGGCGATGTTGCGCGTATTGAATTAGGCGCCGCGGACTACTTCACCAACAGCTCTCTGGACAACAAGCCCGCGGTCGCCATCGTCGCCTTCCAACGGCCGGGCAGCAACGCCATTGATACAGTCGACGAGATCAAGGCCACGATGGCGGAGCTATCCCAGGATTTTCCGCAAGGACTTGCCTATCGGATCGTTTACAACCCGACGGAGTTCGTGCAGGAATCCATCTGGGCGGTCTATCACACGCTGTTCGAGGCGATGCTGCTGGTCATCTTCGTCATAGTCTTGTTCTTGCAGACCTGGCGTGCCGCGGTCATTCCCATCGTTGCGATTCCGGTCTCTTTGATCGGCACCTTCGCGGCTATGTTCGCGTTGGGCTTTTCCCTCAATAACCTGTCGCTGTTCGGGCTGGTGCTCGCGATTGGCATCGTGGTCGACGATGCGATCGTGGTGGTCGAGAACATCGAGCGCAATCTAGAGCATGGCATGACCCCACGCGCGGCAGCGCACAAAACCATGGACGAGGTCGGCGCGGCGCTCGTCTCCATCGCCCTGGTGCTCTCCGCGGTGTTTGTGCCGACGGCGTTTCTGACCGGTATCACGGGGCAGTTCTTCCGCCAATTCGCGCTGACGATCGCGGTGGCCACCTTCATCTCGGCGTTTAACTCTCTCACCTTAAGCCCCGCGCTGGGCGCGCTGGTGCTGCGGACTAAAGATGACAAACCGAAAGGAGGTCTTGCGCGCCTATCGGATCACATAACCGGTCCGTTTTTCCGCTTGTTCAATCGTGGATTCGAAAGCATGAGCAGCGGCTACGCCAGGCGTGTGTGCCAGGTCACGCGCCGGCCGGCTATCACGCTTGTGGTCTTCGCCCTTTTGATCGGGCTGACGGTGTTTGGCTATCAGCGCGTACCCGCGGGCTTTATACCGCAGCAGGATCAGGGTTATCTGATTACCGCCATTGAATTGCCCAAAGGCGCCTCGCTACAGCGCACCGATCGGGTGGTTAAAGAAGTCACCGATATCGCGCTAAAAACGCCCGGCGTAGAAAACGCCGTCGGCTTCGCTGGCTTCTCGGGCGCGACGTTTTCAAATGCAACCAACGCGGGCGTCGTGTTTCTTCCGCTTAAACCTTTCGAGAAGCGCAAGGAAGGAGAAGACGCCTCTCATATGCTGCCCAAGCTGCAACAAGCCTTCGCCAAAATCAGAGAGGGCCTAGTACTGGTTCTCGCGCCGCCGCCGATACGCGGACTCGGCACCTCGGGCGGTTTTAAGATGATGGTACAAGATCGATTTGATCGCGGCCTGCAAACGCTTGAAGGCGCGAGCTACAACCTGATCGCGAAAGCCAGCCAGATGCCAATGCTGAGCCAGGTGTTCACCACTTTCAGCACCGCCACGCCGAAATTTTACATCGACATCGACCGCACCAAGGCTGAGATGCTCAACGTGCCGGTGCAAAACGTTTTCGATGCCTTGCAGGTGAGTCTGGGCTCCACCTTCGTCAATGATTTCAATCTTTTTGGGCGCGTCTACCGCGTGACCGCGCAGGCCGACGCGCCCTATCGGATGGTGCCCAGAGACATCGAGCAGCTGCGTGTCCGCAATACCAATGGCGAGATGGTGCCGCTCGGCAGCATTGTCCAGATCAAACCCACCTCCGGCGCGGACCGCGTGGTGCGTTATAACCTTTATCCGTCGGCGGAAGTGCAAGGCGCCGCGACTCCCGGCTACAGCTCAGGTGATGCGATCACCGCCATGAAGCATCTGGCCGATGGGACCCTTCCTTACGGAATTGATTACGCTTGGACGGAAATCGCCTACCAGCAAGTGACCGCCGGCAACATCGGGATCATTATCTTTCCGCTGTGTGTGCTGTTCGTATTCTTAGTGCTGGCCGCGCAATACGAGAGTTGGTCGCTGCCGCTCACGATTATCCTGATCGTGCCGTTATGTATCCTGTTCGCCATCGCCGGCATCTGGGCGCGCGGCATGGATATTAATATCCTAACCCAGATCGGATTTATCGTGCTGGTGGGCTTGGCATGCAAAAACGCGATCCTGATCGTCGAGTTCGCCCGCCAGCAAGAAGAATCTGGCAAATCGATCTACACGGCCGCGACTAACGCTGCGCAACTGCGCCTGCGGCCGATCTTGATGACGTCTTTCGCCTTCATTCTAGGTGTCGTGCCGCTGGCATTAGCCACTGGCGCGGGCGCGGAATTGCGCCAGATCCTCGGAACGGCCGTGTTTACTGGTATGCTGGGCGTGACCTTGGTCGGATTATTCCTGACCCCGGTGTTCTATGTTGTAATCCGGCGGCTGACGATGCGTGCGCCGCTCACCGATCCTCGCGATGCGCAAGAGGCCGAAGACATGCAGAGCGCAAGAGAGTGAGGGCGATGCGCGCGCTGACGCCTTGGCGACCATCTTGGCTCAGATTCCGCCATTACAAGTTTCGATTACGCGCGCCATATACTGCTTGAGCGTGCTGGTAGGCTGGCCGCCCGGCGTGCTTCTGGACCTATTTAAGACCGCGAAGCTTCCCGGCGATTCCAACTGTTGTATACATCGGCGATCCCAGGACATTGTTGAGACGCAGGCTCGATGTTTTTGCTGCCGAGCGATGCCTGGCCGCCGTCGCGGCGCGCATCGGGATCGCACCTGCGGACCTGTTTCCTCGCGTCAACCTGATCGGCTCGTTTGGTTACCTGTCCACCTCGGTATCCGATCTCTTGTATCAGTCGAGCCAGGAATATTCCTTCGGTCTTAGGCTCACCTGGGCGGCGTTCGATCTGAGTCGGGTTAGGGCGCGCATTCGTGCAGTTGAAGCCAGTGCGAAAGGACGATTGGCCGCCTATCAACGTACGGTGTTGCGGGCGTAGGAGGAAGCGTAAAACGCGATCGTCCGTTACACGTAGAGCTTGGTACGAACGGCTACAGGTAGCCGCCGCGGCGAGCCTGCGCGCTGCGAAACTCGCGTGGGGGCGATATCGAATCAATTCGGGGTCGATTAGGTGGATTTATCCCATTTACGATATCTTCCGGGCTGTCGCGCACCGCTCACGTGGTGACATTGCGAGCACTGTGGTCGGCGCAGGCCTTTCGCACCGTCTCAACTATGATTTCACCAAGCC